>NZ_CP004078.1:1618181-1937272 GCF_000612505.1 Paenibacillus sabinae T27 | reverse complement strand
ATCGACAGCCCGAGACCGGTCCCCCCCGAACTTCGCGATCTCGCCTTGTCTACCCGGTAAAACCGTTCGAATATACGCGGCAAATCCTTGCGCGGAATGCCCATACCGGTATCGACGACTGTAAATACGACCGTTTCCTCGCCGTCCTTGTTCTGCCGGTTGACCGCTCTTACTTTTACATTGCCGCCTTCATGGGTATAGTTGATTGCATTGGAGAGCAGATTGAGAAAAATTTGCCGGAGCTTGTCCTCGTCGCCTTCCATGAACAGCTCCTCCGGCACTTCCGCGCTCAGGGTGATGCTTTTTTTCTCGGCCACCTTGCTCATCGTCTCCAGCAGCGAATCGAAGAAAGATGACAAATGAACCGGAGAGCATTCGAGCTGAACCCGCTTGGACTCGATCTTGGACAGCTCCAGAATATCCCCGATCAAGCGGTTGAGCCGCTCGTTCTCGTCATAAATAATTTGCAAAAAAGAGTTCGCCGTCTTCTCGTCCTTCACTCCGCCACTGAGCAGAGTTTCCGCGAACCCCTTGACTGCCGCGACAGGCGTCTTAAGCTCATGCGAGACATTGGCGACGAATTCGCTGCGCATCCGTTCCAGCCTCCGGATTTCCGTCACTTCCTGAAGCAGGAAGAGCATTCCCTGATAAGTTCCGTCCTGCGTCATCGGCACGCCGTCCAGGCGCACAATGCGCTCGCCAGAGTTATAGAAGTTCCGCTCCTCGTGAATCGGCTCCCTGCAGGACAGCCCCTCCTCCAGAATGCGGGTCAGCTCATAGTGGCGCTTCAGTTCCCGGAAGGAACGGCCGACCATATCGTCCGCCCTTACATCCAGCATCTTCTCCGCTGCTTTGTTGAGCAGCGCGATTTTCCCTTCCGCATCCACCAGCAAAATACCGCCGGTGATGTTGTCCAGCACACTCTGCAGCAGGTTCTCATTATCGCGGATCGTACGGAGCTGGGTCTGCAGGCTGTCAGCCATTACATTGATCGCACTCGCCAGCTGGCCGATTTCATCCTTTCTCTTGAAGGGAACCCGGGCGTCGTAATCGAGATCGGTAATACGTCGGGCGACCCGGGTAATCTGTTCCAGCGGGGAGGTAAGACTGAATGCAACTCTATAGCTGACCAAAGCGGCCGCAATAAACAGCAGAACAAGTCCGCCAGCCATGATGATCCAGGCTCTGTTTAATCCCTCTTCAACCGCATCTAGGCCCATGGACAGACGGATATATCCGTCGAAACGGCCGTTCGAGGATAATACCTTTTTGGCCACATACAGCATATTCCGATCCAGCGTATCGCTGTAACGGATCGCCCGCCCGATCCCATTCTTGGCGGCCATTATTTCTTCCTCGCGGCCCAGATGATTGTCCATCAGCTGCGGATTTTTCTCGGAATCGCCGAGAACTTTGCCGTCTTTTGCAATAAAGGTGATTCGGGAATTCGTGAGCTTGGAGATGCTGTGAGCCTGCCCGGTATAGTAATTGTAGGCGTCGCTGCCGTTCATATCGCGGAATTCCATCGTGCCCGTCAGCAGATTTATTTCCCGGGACATGTTATCCTCAAGTGCGCTAATATGGGATTTCTTGAACAGATGAGCCATCGTGAAGCCCGTTCCGATCATGGAAATGCCAATTAAAATCATAAGTATAAACGTTAGACGGACTCGAAACGGTCTCATGCTGCATTTGCCTCTTTCTTATTGAATTGAACTGATATCTTTTTATCGTAGCCCGATTCTATCAAAAATACCAGCACATGATTGTAAAGGGAATGTTAAAAAAACGGAGCGCAAACGTTCAACGTCTGCACTCCATTGGTCGTATGATTCCGATCAGGCCCATATTCGGTCAGGGCTACTTGAATACCGCCTCGCGGAACTGCGCCAGCTTCTCTGCGGAGTCCTTCTCCACATCGGCATGCAGGCTGTTTCCGTGGGCGTCCATCGTCACAATCGCCGCAAAGCCGTCCACCGTCAGATGCCACATCGCCTCGGGGATGCCGAATTCCATAAAATCGACGCCGTCCACCTTCTTGATGCATTCGGCGTAATACTGGGCCGCTCCGCCGATCGCATTCAGATATACGCCGCCATGCTCGTTGAGCGCCTGAAGGGTCTTTGCCCCCATGCCGCCCTTGCCGATAACCGCTCGGATGCCGAATTTCTTGATGATATCGCCCTGATACGGCTCCTCGCGAATGCTCGTTGTCGGGCCGGCAGCCTTCACATGCCAGCCTTCCTCGTCTTTGAGCATAACGGGACCGCAGTGGTAAATGACCGCCCCGTTCAGATCGACCGGAGACTCATGATCGGTCAGATACTTATGTAGCGCGTCGCGTCCGGTGTGCAGATCACCGGACAAGATCACCACATCGCCCACGCGCAGGGCCCGGATGTCCTCCTCACTGATCGGCGTGGTCAGCCGGATCTCGCGAGGACTGCTGCCGTGGGCCGCTTCTTCGGCGGGCGCGGCTCCGTCCGCCCAAGCAGCGCCGCCGGTCAAGGCTTCATCTGCTGCCGCGGATACAGCCGCTTCGTCCTCTCCTACCGAAATGCCGGTGCCACGCTCGTACAGCCATTCCCGAATCTCGCCGCTGCCCGCGTCGATCAGTACACCCTGTCGGCGGAACGCCCAGCAGTTATAGGCCACGGAGACGAAGAAGCTTGCCGGTAATCGGTTCATCACCCCGGCCTTGCAGCCGAGCAGCGTTACCTCGCCCCCGAAGCCCATTGTACCGATCCCGAGCTTGTTGGCATTCTCCATAATATATTCTTCCAGTTCACGCAACTCTTGGTTCGGATTGATATCGTCCACCTTGCGGAATAGCTGCTGCTTCGCAAGCTCATAGCCGGATGCCCGGTCGCCGCCGATCCCCACTCCGATAAAGCCTGCGCTGCAGCCCTGCCCCTGGGCTTGATAGACGGCATGAAGAACGCATTTGCGGATGCCGTCCAGGTCTCGTCCCGCTTTTCCAAGACCTTCAAGCTCGGCGGGAAGGCTGTACTGGATGTTCTTGTTCTCGCAGCCGCCTCCTTTAAGAATGAGCCGCACCTCTACATGCTCCTCTTCCCACTGCTCAAAATGAATCACCGGCGTGCCTTCGCCGAGATTGTCGCCGCTGTTCCGTCCGGTCAGCGAATCGACGGAGTTCGGCCGCAGCTTGCCGTCCCGGGTCGCCCTCGCGATGGCAGTGTGAATGTCACGCTTAATTTCAAGCTGGCTTCCGCCTACCGGCGTATGTATGAAAAATGTCGGCATGCCCGTATCCTGGCAAATAGGCGAAATCTGCCGCTCGGCCATGCCGATATTATGCGCAATCGTCGTCAGCGCAAGCCCCGAACGGGTGGCCTTGTCTTCAAGGCTCCGCCCCGCGGCGACCGCCCGCCGGACGTCGCCCGGCAAATTGGTGGAGGTTTCCACGATCAGATCATAGATACTGTCCTCAAAGCGCTGCATCGTTATTAAGCCCCTTTCCGTTCCGATGATCTTCTGGTTACTTTTATTCGTTACCTATCATATCATATCGGCGGATACCCGAAAGGGTTTACTTCAAATTCAAAGCATTATTCTGTCAGATTCCCTCCACAATCCGCTTGGCGCGCCCGGATACTTCATGCATAAGCTGCTCCTCGTCAATCGTAAGCAGTCGGCGATTCCGCATCAATATTCGGCCGTTTACGATCGTCGTATCCACATCGGCGCCCACAGCGCTGTATGCAAGTAGTGAAGCCGCATGATGGACGGGCTGCAGATGTGGCTTGCCCAGATCAATGAGAATGAGGTCGGCTTTGGCCCCGGCTTTCAGCGTTCCCGTCTTCCCCTCAAGGTTCAGCAGCTTAGCGCTTCCTTCCGTTGCCATCCGCAGCGCTTCCACAGCTGGAAGAAGAGCCGGATCGCCATAATCCGCTTTTTGCAGCCAGGCCGCCGCCCGGATTTCCTGAAACATATCGAGTGTCGTTGCACTGCCGGCTCCATCCGTGCCAAGCCCGACCGTGATGCCCGCATTCCTCATCTCCGTTACCGGTGCAATGCCGCAGCCGAGCTTCAGATTGCTAACCGGGTTGTGAGAGACGCCGCCACGCATGCCCCTCAGAAGCCCCACGTCCCTGCGGTTCAGATGAACGGCGTGAGCCAGCAGCACATGGCATTTTTCAAACAGCCCCTGATGGTAAAGGTACTGCGTGGGGGTCATCCCGTATTTCTGCCGGATGATCGCTACCTCTTCCTTCGTTTCGGCCAGGTGGATATGCACCGGAATATCCTCTGCTTCCGCAAGGGATACCACTTCCCTCAGCGGCTCCGGCGGGCACAGATACGGCGAATGCGGACCGAGCATAGCCGTTATCCGGCCTTCGGCCGCGCCGTCCCAGCGCCGGATTAAATCCAGCGCTTCGGTCATTCTTTTTCCCCCGTCGTCTTCGTGAAACACAAGCCCCCGGGTCAATGCGGCCCGCATTCCCGTCTCCTGCACCGCCCGCGCAATCTCGTCCATATGGATGTACATATCGGCAAAAGCCGTCGTCCCCGAGCGGATCATCTCGGCCATGGACAGCAGCGCGCCCCAGTAGATATCGTCCGGCGTCATACGCGCCTCTGCGGGAAGCATTTTTCGCTCCAGCCAGTCCATCAGCTTCAAATCGTCCGAGAAGCCCCTAAGCAGACTCATCGGCGTATGCTGGTGCGCATTGATGAGCCCGGGCATCGCCAGCATGCCGCCACCCTCGATTGAATCCGCGTGCTCTACGTCCAGATTCGCCCCTATTGCGGCGATTTTCTCGCCTTCGATCAGGATATCGCCTTTCACCGGTTGTTCCTGAACCAAATCCATAATCCATACATTTTTGATCAAAAAGCTCAATTCCTGCGCCTCCCTTTTCGGTTGAACGATTCATAACCGCAGGATAAACCTTTCCGCAAGGAGAAGGTCAAGGGGGTATTCATTTTTTGATATGATAGAGAAAGCTCAGTTGACGAAAGGATAACCTATGAAAATCAAAGAAATCGCGGAGAAGCTGGGCCTGTCGGCCAGGGCCATCCGGTTTTACGAAGAAAAGGGACTGATCGCCCCCTCAAAAGGTAATAATCAGTACCGCGAGTTCAGCGAGCAGGAAGTGTGGCGGCTTCAGACGGTGATCGCACTGCGGGAGGCGGGCATGAGCGTCGAAGATATCCGCAGGGCGCTGCAGGAGTGGGAGGGACGGGATCACGAGCGGCTTCAGTATTACCTTGAACTGCAAAGGTCCGCGCTGTTCGCCAAATGGCTGGAAATCAAGAGCATGATCGAAACGGCCGATTCGATGATTGAAATGGTCAAAAAAGAAGGCGCCTTGAAGCTGGACGATCTGTACGCGCTGGCCGAAGCTTCGCGCAAACTGCGGGGGAGCCGCAACTGGGAAGATAAATGGAACTATGACAGCCGGGCCGTCCTGCATGATCGGAATGTCCGCAGTGCCGCCGAATATGCAGGCTATGAAGAGGCCCTGGAGCTGGCAGTGGAGTGGTTGGTGCCGGTCCCCGGGGAAAAAGGGCTCGACATCGGCACGGGAACCGGCAATCTGGCCGGAAAATTGATGGAGCTAGGCGCGAACATGACGGGAGTCGACCAGTCGAAGGAAATGCTGAAGCAATGCGGCCGGAAATATCCGAAGCTTAAGACGAAGCTCGGCAATTTTCTGGCGCTGCCGTTCATTGACGAGAGATTCGACTTTGCCGTATCCAGCTTCGCCTTTCATCATCTTGCTGGGGAGCAGCAGACACTGGCCGCCAAGGAAATGCGCCGGGTGCTGAAGCCCCACGGCCGAATCTGCATTGCCGACTTGATGCTCGCGGAAGGGGACCCTGCGCCGCTGCCGGAAGAAGACGGTTATCCCTCGCTCTCCGGCCTGCTGGCCTGGTTCGATGGCAATGGCTATATTACGAAACACCGGCGCATCCAAGGTCGGCTGCATGTTGTATTTGCGGTTCCGATCCGCTGAAGCTCTTCAGGACAGCAGGCTGCGGCTCTGTCTACGCTGTTTGAAGGCTCGCACGCGGCCTGCGGTTGATTACTGGGATACGAGATAAACTTACTGGGATAAGGGATAAATGCAGCAAGCCAACCCTGCCCTAAGGAGAAGGTTGGCTTGAAATAGGCCTAGCTTGCGCCCGTTGATCATATGCTGCTTTCGGCAAGAATATCCCAGTCCTTGAACACCGGCTGCAGCCCGCTGCGGTACAGCATCTCCCGGATTTCCGGCACGCCCCGGCTGTCCGAAATTTCAAACTGCGGCGTTCCGCCTTCTCCCGTATGCCCGCCAACCTCGGTAGAGACGCCAGCCGACATTTTGGTGACCCCCAGGTGGACTAGGCGGTCGCGGAGCCTGGCGGGTTCTCTGGTGGACAAGGTAATGCCGGAACGGGGAAGGAACAGCCGATATGCCAGAATGATCTGCACCAGCGCCCGGTCGGTCACGTCCGATTCCGGGTTGAAGCTGCCCAGATAAGGGCGGAACCGCGGAGGAGACAGGCCGATTTCACAGCCGGGATAACGGTCTTGAAGATAGCGCGCATGCATCGCGGCCATGAAGGCCTCCTGCCGCCAGTCATACATGCCGAGCAGCGCGCCGACATTGACGGAACGAAAGCCTGCCTGGCAACCCCGCTCCGGGGCGTCGAGGCGGGCGCGGAAGTTCCGCTTCGGTCCTTTGACATGAAGCTTCTCGTAGGTCTCCCGGTGGTATACCTCCTGATAGATGGTCAATCCGTCCACTCCCGCATGAGCCAGCTCTTTGTATTCCTCCTGGGACAGCGGATTGACCTCGATGCCGATGGAGGAGAAATACTTGCGGAGCACGGTGACGCAATCTTTAACGTAGCTTACCGGCGAATCCCGGCGCGATTCCCCCGTCAGCAGCAGGATATGGCGAAGTCCCGTGGAGGCGATCGCCGCCGCTTCCTGTTCCACTTCTTCGAGCGTCAGCTTTTTGCGCGGAAAATCATAAATGGAGCTGAAGCTGCAGTACGTACAGTGATTGACGCAAAAGTCGGCGACATACATCGGGGTAAACAGCTGCATGACATGACCGAAATGAGTACGGGTGAGGCGCTGCGCTTTCTGCGCCATCTCCTCCAAATGCTGTCCCGCGGCAGGCGACAGCAGGGCAAGCAGATCCTCTTCATCCAGCTTATCCTTGGCAAGCGCCCGTTTCACATCCTCCGGCCCGCACTCCTTCCACAGCTCCGTAAAAGGCAGCTGCTCCAGCGCCATCAGCGATTCATAGAAGCTCATTTCCCTTCCCCCCTTCTATACGTTCAGGAATCCGGTCAATGGCGAAGAAGCTTCCGCCTCCTGCTGGACCGCTCCAAGCCCGGCTAGATACGCCTGCCGTCCGGCGGCAACCGCTCCCCGGAAAGCTTCCGCCATGACGAGCGGATCGCGGGCGGTGGCTATCGCCGTATTCAACAGCACGGCCGCCGCGCCCATCTCCATCGCTTCCGCCGCTTCCGACGGCCGACCGATTCCGGCATCCACAATAATCGGCAGGCCGGTCTCTTCGATCAGGATGCCGATCAATTCTTTCGTCCGCAGGCCCCGGTTGCTTCCGATGGGCGCTCCCAGCGGCATTACCGCAGCCGCGCCCGCGTCTCTTAGCCGCAGCGCCGCTGACAGGTCCGGGCTCATATAAGGAAGGACGACAAAACCTTCGGCGGCCAGAATCTCCGTAGCCCGGATTGTCTCCAGGTTGTCGGGCAGCAGGTACCGCTGATCGTTGATGACTTCGATCTTGACCCAATTCCCCATTCCCGCCGCTCTGGCCAGCCGGGCGATGCGCACCGCTTCTTCCGCGGTCCGTGCCCCGGAAGTATTCGGCAGCAGGGTCATGTGCGGCGGAATATGGCTCAGAATATTCTCCTCCTTAGACGACGGATCGACTCTTCGCAGAGCGACCGTAATCACTTCGGAGCCCGAACGCGCGATTACTTCCGGTATAAGCGTATTGCGGTTGTATTTGCCGGTTCCGATGAACAAACGGCTGGAAAGGGCCTTGCCCCCGATATGTAAAGCATCCTGCATAATGATTTCATCCTCCCATTCCTGATAATAGAGCGGTCAGCCAAAATAGCGGTGATAAAGCGAACGGGCTTCGGCGGGATCTCCCGTTCCGTGAACAAGCACCCTTCCGTCGGGAAAGACCGCCAGACGGTGCTTCTCCAGCGTCAGTGAAAGCATATACGGATTGCGCTCGGCCCGGCCGTAAGCGGAAAGCCGCCGCTCCCACTCCTCCAAATCCAGTCTCGCCGGACTTGGCGGGCGAATCTGCACCGTATCCCGCCCGCAGAGCACGGTCGTTCTGGAATGGCTGCCCGGCGACAAATACGGATACGTCCGCTTGTCGCCGCAGGACGGACAATCGGCCCGCTTCAGCCTTGTGGTATCCACTGACGAGTGGCGGTTCGCCCACAGGTCGAAGGAGACCAGGGTTCCGCGGAGCGCGCCGCTGTTCCCTGACAGCCATTTTAGCGCCTCGGCCGTCTGATAGGCGGCGGTCATCTGTACGGCGGGACCGATAATACCCGCCGTGTCGCAGGTATCCCCTCCGGCCGGAAGCCCGTCCAGCAGACAGTGTAGACAGGCGCTCTGCCCGGGGACAATGGTCATGGAAATCCCGTAGCTGCCGGTGCAGGCGCCATAGATCCAGGGAATTTCATCCCTTGCGGCAATATCATTGACAATCATCCTCACCTCGAAATTGTCCGCCGCATCGAGTATAAGGTCTATATCCCGCGTGTAAAGGCCGATCTCCTCTGCTGAAATATCCGCTACTATTCCTTTGACCTCTACGGAGGAATTAACGCTGCGCAGCCTGCGTGCCGCCGCCACCGCTTTGGGCATCCGCTCCGCCGCATCCTGCTCGCTGTACAGGTTTTGCCGCTGCAGGTTGCTCCACTCCACGTAATCCCGGTCCACAAGCGTCACCTTACCGACGCCCGAGCGTACCATTGTCTCCGCGCATGCAGAGCCAAGTGCCCCGGCGCCAATGATAAGCACATTTGCCTGCTCAAGCTTCCTCTGGCCCTCGATTCCGATTCCATAAAAGCGTTCCTGTCTGCTATATCTGTCCTCTCCGGCGGAAATCACCTCAACCTCAGCCTCCTCCCACAAAATGCACCAGCTCGACACGGTCCCCGTCGGCCAGCGTGACCTGCCCGTAATCGTCCTTGCCCACGATGATCCCATTCAGTTCCACGATCATCCGTCGTTCCTTCCATTCGGGACGGCTCAGCAGATCCGCAAGCGTCCCGCATGCTTCGTCAAGCCGGGTCTCGCTGCCGTTGATATACAGCATCATGGCCTTCACCTCCTTTCAAGCCGGGCCGCCCGGACCGCGGCTCGGTAAGCCATTGCCGCCGCGGCCGGATCGGCGGCGCCGCAAATGCCCGAGAGCACGGCAATGCCCGCCGCTCCGGTGGAGAGAACTTGCCCTGCATTTCCCGGCTCAATGCCGCCGATCGCGATGACCGGAACCGGGCAGGTCCGGACGGTTTCCGCGAGTCCGTCCAGGCCCCGGCCGGGTAAGCCCGGCTTGCTGGCCGAGGCGTACACATGCCCGTAGAGGCAGTAGTCCGCTCCTTCGCCCGCGGCATCGGCCGCCTCCGCCGGAGAATGGACGGAGCGGCCAATGCGCAGCCCCGGTGCATGCGGACGGGCAGCTGCAGGAGGAAGGCTGTGTCCCGCAAGCTGGACGCCGCCGGCTCCCGCAGCCAGCGCGACATCCAGCCGGTCGTTCACGACGATTTTGGCAAGCGGTACTCCACGCCGTGTCATCTCCTTCACTGCTTGGTACAGCTCATTCGCTGTACACGCTTTCTCTCGCAAATGGATGTAATCAACCCATGAATGGACCGTTTCCGCAATCAGCAGAAACTTGTCCAGCCGCGTCTCGCCGCCGGAAATAAGATGAATCTCGGGATCACTGTCTTTAATGCCCGCAGCAGCGGAACGCCGGTTAAGGGGATCTTGTGCCGCATGCACAGCCATCCTCTCCTTCCAAATTTCGTTAATCGCACCAAAAAAGCCGCCCTCCCGAAGGAAGGCGGCTGAAAACTGCGGATTGGTTCGAACCTCAGATGAGGCCCGGATGCAGCTATTCACTCTCCACTTCCCTACGCTGGTACAATCCAGATCAGGTTCAAAGGGTCCGAACAATCACGTTCGTCTCAGCCATGCGGCACCCCTAGTGTCAATCGCTATGCGGTTATGAATCTTCTACAGCATAGCATATTCTTCCTTCTCATCATACCCCTTGCGTGAAAAAAAGCCCCCGGCCGCTCTAGCGGACCGGAGGCTTTGTACCCTACCGCTAACGCGGTTGATTTCAAGGCGTGAACGGTTAGCCGTTCACGATTTCTCCGCCATTGACGTGCATAACCTGGCCGGTCACATACGTCGAATCATCGGAAGCAAGATAGACATAGGCCGGCGCCAGCTCTTCCGGCTGCCCCGGACGCTTCATCGGCTGGGTGGAGCCAAACTCGCTGACCTTTTTCTCGTCAAAGGTGGACGGAATGAGCGGTGTCCAGATCGGACCCGGCGCGACGGCGTTGACGCGAATGCCTTTGTCGGCCAGATTCATGGCAAGCGAGCGTGTGAAGGCAAGGATAGCGCCTTTAGTGGACGAATAGTCCAGCAGTTGAGGGTTTCCTCTGTATGCCGTAATCGACGTCGTATTGACGATGGTGGAGCCTTCTTTCAAATGAGGCATCGCCGCTTTCGTCAAATAGAACATCGAGAAAATATTCGTGCGGAACGTCCGCTCCAGCTGCTCGGAAGTAATATCCTCGATCTTTTCCTGCGGATGCTGCTCCGCGGCATTGTTGATGAGGATGTCCAGCTTGCCAAGACCCTCCACCGATTTGTTGATGAGATCCTGGCAGAAGGCTTCAACGCCAATATCGCCGGATATGAGAATGCATTTGCGCCCTTCCTGCTCGACTTGCCGCTTCGTCTCCTCGGCGTCAGTGTGCTCGTTCAGATAGGAAATGACCACATCGGCCCCCTCCTTGGCAAAAGCCACGGCAACCGCGCGGCCGATCCCGCTGTCACCGCCTGTAATGAGCGCCGCCCTGCCAAGCAGCTTGCCAGCCGCTTTGTATGCCGCCGGCTCATACTTCGGCCGCGGCGTCATTTCCGATTCCAGGCCGGGTTGACGATCCTGATGCTGTGGCGGCAGCGTCTTCTGGGTTTGCTGACTGCTATTGGACATCTTTCATTCTCCTTTCGAAAGTTTGTAAAAGCTCAGACTTTCCTTAGGATGTCTTTGGGATGTGCAATTATGCGTTCCCTTTACGATAGTTAAATTAACCATTTGCCGGAGGCTCAAACAGGCCTGTCCCGGCCCAGCCGAAGACCGGCCCATTTGGAAGCTTGTCCATTACGCTAGACAGGAACCTAAGAGCGCCGTCCCCCGCAGCACAAAAAAACCGCTCCCGTAAGGAAGCGGCAATACGCACGGCTGTGTGCGGCTTAAATAATCCCGTCAAAAGCCATAAAGAACAGTATGACCAGCAAGCATACCGCCAGCAGTGCGCTCAATGTGCGGATTTTGCCGGTTTCTATGGATACATTTCGGCCCTGCTTCATGCCTGAGGCGGCCAACCGAAGCGGTTTGCTCATAATGCCGCCCAGGGCGAACATCGCGAGCAGCAGCAGCGTTACGATAATCATCCACGGAACCGAAACATCTGCTTTGGTCATCAGATAGCCTCCTGTTAGCAGTTGGACAACAAGGCCGTATTGGGCGAAACGGTTAAATCCGGTAATGGCGCTAAGCGCCCCCTCCTTGGCCGCGGGAGAAAGCTTCTCCATCCGGCCAAGGATGAAAGGCAGCACCAGGTAGAATCCCAACGCCAGCATGCCGATCATATGTAAGAACATTAAAACATCCCAATCCATATCAGATTCCTCCCGATAAGTCTATGATATAAGTTACATTCGTAAATATTATAACCAATTGCCACCGCTTCTCAAAAGAAAATCCCCATTTTATCGAAATAAAATGGGGATGCCGTTCATATTTTTGTCAATTCGTCACACATTGACTACAGGCGCTGCATTATTTACATGTTTGATGGCCAATGTGATCGTCCTCACTACATGTGTTTGATCACTTCATCAGCGAACTCAGAACACTTCAGTTCGGTTGCTCCTTCCATCAGACGAGCGAAATCGTAAGTAACGGTTTTGTTGTTGATTGCGGTACTCATACCTTTGTAGATCAGATCGGCGGCTTCCTGCCAGCCCAAATGCTCAAGCATCATTACCCCGGACAGAACGACGGAACCCGGATTCACGACATCCTTGTCGGCGTATTTCGGCGCCGTACCATGCGTCGCTTCAAAAATGGCATGTCCGGTCACGTAGTTGATGTTCGCTCCCGGAGCGATGCCGATGCCGCCGATTTGCGCAGCCAGAGCGTCGGACAGATAGTCACCGTTAAGATTCAGCGTGGCAATAACGTCAAAGTCCGTCGGACGCGTCAGCACCTGCTGCAGCGCGATGTCGGCAATGGCGTCCTTGATAATGATCTTGCCTTCCTGCTCAGCCTTCTTCTGGGCCGCGTTTGCCGCATCGGCGCCTTCGGCCTCCTTGATGGCGTCGTACTGGCTCCAGGTGAACACCTTGTCGCCGAATTCCTGCTCGGCCACTTCGTATCCCCAGTTCTTGAACGCGCCCTCGGTGAATTTCATGATGTTGCCTTTATGCACAAGAGTGACGCTCTTGCGGCCATGCTTGATCGCATATTCCACTGCTGCGCGCACGAGGCGCTTCGAGCCTTCGGAGGATACCGGCTTGATGCCGATGCCCGACGTTTCCGGGAAACGGATTTTGTTCACGCCCATCTCTTGCTGCAGGAACTCGATCACTTTCTTGACCTGCTCCGAGCCTTCCTGGTATTCGATGCCAGCGTAAATATCTTCGGTGTTCTCGCGGAAAATGACCATATCGACCAGCTCTGGACGCTTCACCGGGGAAGGCACGCCGTCAAAATACCGCACCGGGCGCAGGCAAACGTATAAATCCAGCTCCTGGCGCAGCGCCACATTCAACGAACGGATGCCTCCGCCAATCGGGGTCGTAAGCGGCCCTTTGATCGCCACGATATATTCGCGGATCGCTTCAAGCGTATCGTTCGGAAGCCACTCCCCATATGTATTGAATGCTTTCTCTCCGGCAAAAACCTCGTACCAGGCAATGCTCTTGGTACCGCCGTAAGCTTTGTCGACCGCTGCGTCCAGCACTCTTTTGGAGGCTTTCCAGATGTCGCGTCCCGTTCCGTCACCCTCGATAAAAGGGATAATCGGATGATTCGGGACCTGCAGCTTTCCGTTGTCAATGGTAATTTGTTCGCCTTCTGTCGGCAGAGCATATTTTTCGAGTTTCAGCATTGGTGTGTAATTCCTCCTTAAAAGTTAATGTGGGGCATACGCTCGCCGCTTTGACTACCGCCGAAAAACCGGCAGTAAAAAGCGTACGCCCCTTAAGTGACCCGTCATCTGAAGACGGCACCTTTCCTGCTAGAGGCAGGCGCGCCAAAGAGACGGCTTATCTTTCAGTGACCGGAACGTATTTTTGCTCCACTTGACCCGTGTATTCCGCACGCGGACGGATAATGCGGTTGTCTTCATACTGCTCCAGAATATGAGCGGTCCATCCGGATACCCGGCTAATGGCGAAGAGCGGTGTAAACAGTTCGCGGTCTATGCCTAATTGAGTATACACGGAGGCGGAGTAAAAATCGACATTCGGCTTGAGACCTTTAATTCCGGTGATCAGCTCCTCGATCTTCACGGACATGTCGTACAGCCGCGTATCACCCTTCATTGCGCCCAGCTCCCGCGACATCTTCATCAGATGCTTCGCGCGCGGATCGCCGTTCTTGTACACGCGGTGACCGAAGCCCATTACCTTCTCCCGGCGCGCCAGTTTGCCGCGGATATAAGGCTCCACATTCTCGAAGCTGCCGATTTCTTCCAGCATTCTCATCACAGCTTCATTCGCCCCGCCATGCAGAGGCCCTTTGAGGGCGCCGATCGCCGAGGTGACGCCGGAGTAAATGTCCGATAGAGTGGCAACCGTTACCCTTCCGGCAAAGGTTGAAGCGTTCAGCTCATGGTCGGCGTGAAGCACGAGCCCCGTATCAAGCGCTTTGACCGACACCATATCGGGCTGATCGCCCCGGAGCATGTATAAAAAGTTCTCGGCGATGGAGAAGCCCGGCTTCGGAGCAATGGGCTCAAGCCCTTTGCGGATACGTGCCAGAGCCGCCACAATCGTCGGAATCTTCGCCTGCAGCTTCACCGCTTTGATCTCGTTCGCGCTGCGGCTCATATCGTCGGCTTCCTCATCGAACAGCGCCAGGCTCGATACGGCGGATCTCAAGGCAGCCATCGTGTTGGCATCCTTCGGATACAGCTTCATCTGCTCAATCAGCGGCTCCGGAATGGCGGCGAAATCGCTCAGATCGCGCTTGAGCTTCTCCAGCTCCGCCGTGGTCGGCAGACTGCCGAACCAGAGCAAAAAGGCAGTCTCTTCGAAGCTGGCATGTTCAGCAAGATCGTCGATATCATAGCCGCGATAGGTGAGCACGCCGTCCACAATCGAGCTGATCGAGGAAGTAGTCGCAACGATGCCTTCCAGTCCTTTGATAACTGTCATATATATTCTCTCCTTTGCCACTGGATATTTAAAAAGCGGGTTTTCCGTGAAAACATTTACAATTTGAAATATTCTAAAGAATGAATAATTATGCATTCCACCATTTTCAGTCACCGGTAATAATTTCAGGAATGCAGAGCAGAGTCCTCTATTTATCATACCGGAAATTGTCGGTTACGTGAACTAAGTGGAAGCTTTTCAGCGCATCAAATGATTTTATCGGAGATATAGAAAAATCCTTCAGTACCGGGCGTTTCATCTTTGTATTTTCCGTTTAGAGGGCTGAAAATGGGATGTTTTCTCTGTTAGAGGAATATACATTAGTGCGAGCATCAGACGAGCTATCCGCCAAACTGGGCATTTGCATAATACCTAAATTAAAAGCATGTTTATGTTCCTGGAAGCTTGATCGAAAGGAGAATCAGGATGGACCGGCTGACGTTACAACGAGTGCTGCGGGGCCTGTGGGTCGTATTCGCCATCTTTCTTGTAGTGTTCTGTCTTTATGTACTGGTTCCCCTGCTTTACCCGCTGTGCCTCGCATGGCTGCTCGCATACAGCATACGTCCGGTCGTGGAGCTTCTGAAGGGGTTTAGGCTGCCGTCATGGCTGGCTGTGATTCTCTCGCTGGTGCTTTATATCGGCTCCGCCGGTCTTATGCTTACCGCTCTCATAACCCGTCTGGTTAAAGAGCTGGCCGTCCTTGCCCAAACGTTCAACCTTCACACCGCGCAGTGGCATGAACTGCTCCTCTCCTGGGGCCGCAATGACAGACTTCAATATATCATTAACCAGATCAATCAGTTTTACAACAGCAACCCGGATTATCACGCCACAATAGACAGCCATCTCAGCAAAACGACAGAAACCATCGGGCGCGCCGCAACCGAGCTTGTCACCGGCATCTTCAATCTGATTCTGAAGCTGATTGCTTCTCTTCCTTCAGTCGGGACGGTTCTGATTGTCGTCATTCTTGCCGCCTTTTTTCTGGCGACCGGCTGGGAAAAGCGCAGGCGGATGCTGTCGGATTGGCTGCCGGAGGGTTTACGCAGCGCCGCGGCGGACATCTGGAGCGATTTGCGGAGAGCCCTCTTCGGTTACCTGCTGGCGCAGCTCGTCCTGATCTCGATTACGGGAGCCCTGGTCATTCTCGGCCTGCTGATACTGGGCGTCAAATCGGCGTTCGTCCTCGGACTGATGATCGGACTTGTCGATCTGCTGCCTTATCTTGGCGTTGGCATTGTGATTATTCCCTGGGCGTTCTATTCCTGGATGACTGGAGATATGGCGCTCGGCATCGGCCTTTCGGTGCTGTACGCGGTCATTCTGATTACCCGCCAGGTGCTGGAGCCCAAGGTACTGGCCAGCAGCATCGGCCTGGACCCTCTCGCCATGCTCATCGGCATGTTCGCCGGTCTGAAGCTGCTCGGTGCGGCAGGCCTCATTCTCGGTCCGGTCGCGCTCGTGGTGCTTGGCGCCTTTTGGAGGGCGGGGGTCTTCCGCAGCCTGCAGTCCTATATTCTCAGCGGCAGGCTGCGTTAAGGGGGAAGCAGGCGCACACCAAAAAGCGAAGGCCGCATGATGATAACGCAGCCTTCGCTTTTGCCAGTCAAGCGGGACGCTTACCTCTTGTAGTAGGTAAACGTGCCGTTTTTCATTTTTTTCTCGATCCACTTCAGCAGGACTCCCCGGTACAACGGCCGGGTCAAGGGAAAAACAAGGGTAAAACCGATAATATCCGTGATAAAGCCCGGAATAATCAGCAGCAGACCGCCAAAAAAGATACATAACCCATCCAGCATTGTCCGGCCGGGAATCCGTCCTTCCTGCATCTGCTGTCTGCTGTCCTGGAGCACCTTACTGCCTTCGAATCTCATCATCAGCAGCCCGATCAGCGAAGTCGAAATCAGCAGCAGCAGCGTCTTGGACACGCCAAACCAGGATGACACCAGAATAAAGCCGAACAGTTCTACGGCAGGTATAATAAATAACGCGGCCCACAGCACGTTTCTTTTGATAATCATATCGTCCCCCTTTCTTCCCTCAGCGCGTTCCTTATGCCACCGTAAATTTCGGGCAGCGTCCTGTCAAGCCGCACGGGCGCAAACTCCCGGTTAACCCAGGCATGGCCGGTGGAGCCGGATACCAGCAATTCGCCGTCCGCCGAGGACTTAAAGCCTTGAGGGGCGGATTCCGATCCGTCCAAACCGCTTCCCGGAGCCCCCGCACGGCGAACCTCATATTCAAAAGCGAGGCGAAGCGGTGTATATGACGTGATGCGCGTATAGACGGTAACGGTATCGTCGTATTTCGCCGATCGTTTGAACTTCAGCTCTGCCGAGAGAACGGGAAGCAGCAGCCCCTTTTTCTCCAGATCAAGATAGGTAAAGCCGAGTTCGCGCAGCATTTCAGTCCGCCCGATTTCGAACCAGTTCAAGTAATTCGAATGATAGACCACGCCCATCTGGTCGCTCTCCTGATAACGGACCCGAAACGATGCGGCATGCCAGCAGCCTGACAGAAAATCTTGAGTTTCCATGCGTGTTACCCCCTTAAAAAAAAGCTGGCTTATGCGGTCTATACTTCCGTTTAGGCACTTAATCCTTCGGTTGCCGAGGACAGCTGTCTGCGGGAGCTTCGGGCCACATAGAGGAGCAGCAAGGCTCCGGCAGCAGAGCTCAGCATACAGGAGATGTTCATGAGCTGGACGCCCCCCTGGCTCAGCAGCAAGCCGTTAAGCAAATTTCCGACAATGCCCGAAAGGCCGGAAAACACCATATTGAACACGCTTTGCCCGGTGGCCTGCATATCCGCCGATGTCGTCTTGGATACATATTCCACCGCCGCGACCAGAAAGAAGCCGAAGGATAGGCCGTGCAGCACCTGAACGCCGATCATGGCCGCAGGATACGGGAAGATAACCTGGATCGCCCAACGCAGCACATAGACGAGGGCGGCGAGCAGCAGCATCCTCTCTCTCCCGATTTTGCCGATAACGCGCGACGCCACCAGCATGGAGGGCACATTGGTGATGGAAGCAAGCATTAGCGCGATTCCGGCATACTTCGCCGAGCCTCCCACCGACTCAAAAGCCAGCACAAAATACGAGCCAAATGCCATCATCGTCTGATTGACGAGAAAGCTCCCTCCTAAAAAAGCGAGGAAAATCCTGTTTCCCAGCAGCTGCCGGATTCCTTGGGCGAAGGACTGGGTCATGATCGGATTTCCTTCCGCTTCCTTCGGCAGCGTAACCGCGACAAGTACGGTAATCAGGCTGAATAACAGATAGGGTATCCAAATGGTCGAGACGGAATATTCGGACACATACACACCGCCGAGGTAGCCTCCCGTAGCCGCGCCGAAGCTTAGCATCAGCCGGATGCTGCCGTAGGTCGAGCCCGCTCTTCTCGCGGCGGCAATAGCGTAAGAATCGGCAATGGGAGCCTGCGTGGAGGAGAAAACGGTGGATATCATATAGACCGCAAACAAGACAATAAAATATTCGGACCGGTAAAAAACGGCAAGCCCCGCCGGAACGGCGACGCTTAAGATGAGCACCAGACGGGCCTGGTTATACCGGTCGGAAATCATGCCCCATACCGGCTGAAAAAGGATCGCGACCAGTGTCCCGGTCGCCATCAGCATCCCCACCTGCCCGCTGTTCAACCCGTTGTCGACGAGCAGCGAGGTCAGGAAGGGCGAAAACAAGCCCCCGCCAAGACCCAAAAACAAATAAAAGACGCGCAGCTTCAGCAATTTCTCCATGTTGTTCCTATGTCCTCTCCGTCCGTTAACTAAATGCCTGTTCCTCGCCGCCTAAAGCTGCACATAATCTATCTTACGAAAAAAAGGGGGCCAATCACAAATCGGGATGAAGAAAAAGCAATGGCGAAAAATGCCATTGCTTTTATTTCAAATCTTATAGCATATCTCAAAACATCTCTAATGCTTGATTATTCAGTGATTTGTTCCACTTTCACCAGGTTCGTCGAACCGGAATGTCCAAGCGGAATGCCTGCTGTAATGACCACCAGGTCGCCGGCTGTTACCAGACCGGAGTCTTTGCCGCCTTTAACAGCCGTTTCCAGAAGCTCATCCGTGGAAGAAGCCGGGGAGCCTTGTACCGGAATTATGCCCCATACAAGCGCCAGTTGACGCATAGTTCTTTCTTGCGTCGTTACGGCAATAATCGGGGACTTCGGACGATACTTCGAAACGACGCGTGCCGTATGTCCGCTGACTGTCGAGGAAATGATCGCTTTCGCGTTCAGATCCAGAGCCGAGATGGATACGGATTGGCTGATTGCCTCAGTTACTGTCGTTTCTTGGGCGATTTGCTGTTTCAGGAAGATCTCACGGTAGTTCAGTGCGGATTCCGCTTTTTCGGCGATACGGGACATCGTCAGCACCGATTCAACCGGATATTTCCCTGCAGCCGTTTCGCCGGACAGCATGATTGCGTCGGTTCCGTCGAAAATCGCGTTAGCTACGTCACTCGCTTCGGCGCGTGTCGGACGCGGGTTGCGCTGCATGGAATCCAGCATTTGAGTAGCCGTGATAACCGGTTTACCCGCAATGTTACATTTTTGAATCATTAGTTTTTGCGCCAGCGGCACATCTTCCGCCGGAATTTCAACGCCAAGGTCGCCGCGGGCAACCATCAGGCCGTCGGATACCGCAAGAATTTCATCAAGGTTGTCGACACCCTGCTGGTTCTCAATTTTGGAGATGATTTGGATATGGCTTGCACCATGTTTCTCGAGCAAATCGCGAATTTCCTGAACGTCGCTGGCTTTGCGAACGAAGGAAGCGGCGATAAAATCGATGTCCTGTTCGATCCCGAAAATGATGTCGTTGGTGTCTTTTTCCGTAATGCCCGGCAGGGAAATGGCAACTCCAGGGACGTTAACACCCTTCTTGCTCTTGATCGTGCCACCGTTGACAATGCGGGTCTTGATTTCTGTGCCTTGAACGTCGACAACCGTAAGTCCGATGAGGCCGTCGTCAATCAGAATGGTGGAGCCTACTTGAACGTCTTTCGGAAGGTCAGCGTAAGTGACGGAAATGCGATTTTTGTCGCCAAGAATCTCTTCCGTAGTCAGGGTCAGGTACTCGTCCTGCACCAGTTCAATCGGTTCTACTTCCAGCTTGCCTGTACGAATCTCAGGTCCTTTCGTATCGAGCAGGATGGCAACGGTCTTGTTCAGTTCCTTCGATGCCAGACGGATGTTCTTAATCCGTGCTCCATGCTCTTCAAAGTCACCGTGGGAGAAGTTCAGGCGTGCCACATTCATTCCGGCCAGAATCAATTTCTTGAGGTTCTCCAACGATTCACTTGCTGGACCAATCGTACATACAATTTTACTTTTCCGCATTTGGTTTTCCTCCGTTTTTTCTTTTCTCTATGTCTCACTTTTTCCAACTACAAAATCTACTACAAAGTCGTCCATTTGGATAGGAACTATGTCATATGCAGTATGGACGGCGCCCTTATGAATATTACTTCAACTGGATAACAAAATCAATGTTTCCGCGGCTTTTTTCATATAAATCATCATTGACGGCATTGCAAAAAAATAACCCCGAAGCCTCTTCGGGGTTGCAAATTGCTAGTTATTTAGAGTCAACGGACCGGCTTCGCTTACTTCGGACTCCAGCACGGGTTCCTCGGAAAATACTTCTTCCGCCGCCTGCGTTTCCGCGAACTCACCGATCTTCCGGAACTTCAGATAACGGTCTTCCCTAAGCTCGTCAGCGCCCAGACCGGCCAGATCGCGCAGATGACGGATAATGGCGTCCTTGATGGCCGAGGCCGTGCTCTCGTAATCGCGGTGCGCTCCGCCTTTCGGCTCGGGAATGACCTCCTCGATCACTTCCATGGCCAGCAGGTCGCCCGCGGTAATCTTCATCGCTTCCGCCGCCTGATCGGCCTTCGAGGCGTCCTTCCACAGGATCGAAGCGGCGCCGTTCGGCGAGATGACGGAATATATGGCGTGCTCCAGCATCAGTACGCGGTTGCCAACAGCCATCGCCAGCGCCCCGCCGCTGCCGCCCTCGCCGATGACGACGCAGATGACCGGCACGCCAAGGCCTGACATTTCACGCAGATTGCGGGCAATCGCCTCCGATTGGCCCCGCTCTTCCGCGGTGTTGCCCGGATAAGCGCCCTTCGTGTCGATGAATGTAATGATCGGACGGCGGAACTTGTCCGCCTGCTGCATAAGCCGAAGCGCCTTGCGGAATCCTTCAGGATGCGGGCTGCCGAAAAATCTGGCGATATTGTCTTTTGTGTCTTTACCCCGCTGCTGTCCGATCACGGTGACCGGTACTCCCTCCAGCTTGCCGATGCCGCCGACGACTGCAAGATCGTCCCCGAACAGCCGATCCCCGTGCAGCTCGATAAAATCGGTAAAGATAAGCCCGATCAGATCGAGCGAGGTCGGCCGGCCGTGGTGGCGGGCCAGATGCATTTTCTGCGAAGGGGTAATATTCGAATAAATTTCCTCCTCCAGAAGCTTGTACCGCTCCTCGAGACGGGAGATTTCATCGGTGAAATCGATGTCTTTTTCCAGGCCGAATTGCTTCAGCTCATCAATCTTTTTGCGCATTTCAACGAGAGGTTTTTCAAAAGGCAAGTCCCCCGCCATTCTAAAATCCCCCTTTCACGTCATGCAGCTCCAGAATTTTGCTTAGCGTGGAGCGCATTTCCTTACGGTGCACCACCAGATCGAGCTGGCCGTGCTGCAAATTGAATTCCGCCGTCTGGAAATCATCCGGAAGCTTCTGCCGGATCGTCTGCTCAATGACGATTCGTCCGGCAAAGCCGAATACGGCTCCCGGCTCGGCGATATTGATATCGCCCAGCGTAGCGAAGCTCGCGGACACGCCTCCCGTCGTCGGGTCGGTAATCACGGATATGTACAATCCGCCCAACTCCCCGAAGCGGGCCAGCGCGGCGCTGGTCTTCGCCATCTGCATCAGACTCAGGATGCTCTCCTGCATCCGGGCACCGCCGGAAGTCGAAAATATGATCAGCGGCAGCTTTCTTTCAGTAGCTTCCTCGATGGCGCGGGTGATCTTCTCCCCTACCACCGAGCCCATGCTGCCCGTGAAAAATTCAAAATTCATAACCGCCACAATAACGGAATTCCCGCCGATGCTGCCCTGCCCCGTAATGACGGCGTCAAGCTGGCCCGACTTCAGCTGCTGCTGCTCCAGCTTCGTGCTGTAGCCCGGAAAGCCTAGCGGGTCCACCGACCTCATGTCTGCGTCGAACTCGATAAAGCTTCCTGGGTCCAGCGTCATGGCGATTCTCTCCGGAGCGTTCAGGCGCAGATGATGGCCGCACTCCGAACAGACCTTGAGATTCTTCTCCAGCTCCTTGCTGTACTGGATGGAACCGCATTTGGGACACTTGCTCATCAGCCCTTCGGGAATCTCCCGCTTGGGCCGCTCCCCTTCCGCCGGTTCTTTTAACTGCTCCAGCCGCTGGGAAGGAACTGTCGCGTATTTCCTTTTCTTCTGAAACAAGTCTTTAAACAAGATCCGCACCTCTTCAGCCGTTTATTTGCATTATGCAGCGTTCCGCTGTCATGATTGCTCTCAATGATGTCAATCTAGGGATGCAGAATCAGGTTAAGCACTTCCTGCACTTCATCCAGCTCGCCGGAAGGAACCAGAATCTCAAACTGCTGCTTGGACATATTGACGGGACGGCATTTAACCAGAAAGCCCTCTTCCGTCAACTTGCTCTTAATCATCTCCGCCACTTTGGCGGTAGGCGCAATATAAATGACCGTCCACATGTCCTGACGAGGCCTCCCCATGTCGATTCCAAAGCCGTATCCCGTATAATGGAACCATGATAACACAGTTTTCTTTTTCCCTGCAACAGAAGGGGAGGGAGGCAACGCGGGAGAGACCGCGCCGGATTCATGGCTTCAAGCCGGGTTTACGTCGTAGGGATACACCTTGGCTCCATCATGGCGGTGGGCGATTCTGGCCGAAGCTGCGGCGGCGATGCCGGCGACCAGATCGTCGAGAAATACGTTGATTCCGTCCTTTCTGTTGTTCAGCTCCCCGATGACACCCAGCTTGATTTTGTCCAGATAGCCGAAGCCTGTCAGACCGATCATGCCGTAAACGCCGGTAATCCCCAGCGCGAGTGTCTCGTCCGCCCCGTAAAGCGATTCATCGGCCTCCATGATGGCCTGAAACGGCTGCGGCAGCTGTTTCTTCTCCGCCAGCTCATCCAGAGCGATGCCTGTCATCAGTGTGTACTGCACCTCTCGTTTGCCCAAAACGGCACTGACGCTCGCCAGACACTCCTCCCCGCTCAAATCCGGATAATAAGCCGATTGCAGCGTATATACGATCTTGGCGATCGACTCGACTGTAACGCCTCTGCGTTCCAGTAAGTTCACCGCCAGCTGGTAGGACATCTTCATTCCCCTTTCCGCAAGTGAAGCCTGTGGTTCCCTAATGTATGCGAAAAGATGGCGAAATGTTCTTATTTTATTCTTATTGTTCCAGGGCCCAGCAGCGATTCGACAAGCCCGAACAGCTCCGGTGAAGGCTTGACCCGAAAGCTGTCGCTTAGCGCGATGAGCCTCTGCTCCCGCTCATAGAACAGCAGCGTCGGGACAGCCCCGGGATGATTCTGCAGCAGCTCCTTCAGCTGCGGCAGGAGGCCGCCTTCCTCGGCGGCGGCCGTGATTTTGATGTACGCGCGCTGGCCGGCGGAGCCCGCCGCCGGCGGCGCAGCAGCCTGCCGCGGTGCCCGCGCGGCAGGCGCCAGGCCGCCCGGCGGCCCGGCCGGGCCCCGGCCGCCGGCGGCAGTTCCTGCGGCCGCGGCTGGGGCGGCCGCCGCTTTCGGCGCGCCGGAGCCTGCCGGCGCGGGGCGGCCCTGCGGCCGCGCGGCCGCGGCCGCGCGGCGCTGCAGCAGGGCGCGCAGCGTGTCCGGCGACAGCTGCGCAACCTCGTCGGCCAGCAGCTTGAAGCCTTCGTCCTGCTGCTGGACCTTGGCGCGCAGGGCAAGCAGCGCGCCCTTGTCGACGAGCGCGCGGCTGCGCTTCCACACCTCGGGGAACAGCACGACCTCGCAGCGCTCGATCTGGTCCTCCCATTCGGCAAAGGCCATCGCTTTGCCCGCCTTGGTCATAATCTCCTTGACGGATACGATCATGCCGGCTGTAACCGCCGGGCTCTCATCCGGCGCCTCGCCAAGATCCATCAGGCGCTGCACACCGGATTGCTCCAGCAGCTCCGCGTAGTCGTCCAGCGGATGACCCGACAAATACAGGCCCAGCAGCTCTCGTTCCAGCTCCAGCTGTTGGCCTGCCGTAAATTTCGGAACATCGGGGTACCGGATGTCCCAGTTCGGCATTTCGACAAGGTCGTCGAAGAGCTGGATCTGCAGCTCCTCGCGCTCCTTGCGCCATTTGGCCGCCGCTTCCGTCGTCTCGTCCAGCATGGCAAGCAGCTGCGCCCGGTGTCCCGGCAGGCTGTCGAAGGCCCCCGCCTGGATCAGCGATTCCACGACGCGCTTGTTGCAGACTCTGAGGTCGACCCGGCGGCAAAAATCGAGCAGGCTGTCGAAAGGACGCTCCTTCCGGGCTTCCAGAATGCTCTCTACGGCCAACGTGCCGACGTTCTTGATCGCGGCCAGCCCGAAGCGGATATGTCCGCCCGCGCCGCTCGCACCGTCCACCGGCGTGAACAGCACGCCGCTCTCGTTCACATCCGGAGACAGCACGCCGATGTCCATGCGCCGGCATTCCAGCACATATTCCGCCACCTTGCGGTGGACGCCCGTCACCGCTGTCAGCATCGAAGCCATGAACGGCACCGGATAATGCGCCTTGAGGTAGGCCGTCTGGAAGGCCAGCACGCCGTAAGCCGCGGCATGGGCGCGAGGGAAGCCGTAATCGGCAAAGCGGACGATCATGTCGTAGACCGCGTTTGCGTCCGCCTCTTCATAGCCCTGCTTCAGGCTTCCCCTGACAAAATGGCCGCGCTCCCGGTCCAGCGTCTCGCGCTTCTTCTTGGATACGGCTCTGCGCAGCAGATCCGCTTCGCCGAGCGAGAAGCCCGCCATCGCCGAAGCGATCTGCATGATCTGCTCCTGATAGACGATGATGCCGTAGGTGTCGGACAGAATCGGAATCAGATCGGGATGGGGATATTCCACTTCGGCAAGCCCGTGCTTGCTCTGAATATATTTCGGTATGAATTCCATCGGACCCGGGCGGTACAGCGCCAGGACGGAAATAATATCCTCAAAGACCGTCGGCTTCAGTTCCTTGAGCACGCGGCGCATCCCCGCCGATTCCAGCTGGAACACGCCCGTCGTCTCGCCGTGGCCCAGCATCGCATACGTCGCTTCGTCGCTGTCGGGAATATTCCGGAAATCCGGCCGGCTCCCGGTCATCTCTCCGACCCAGTTCATGCAGCGCTCGATAATCGACAGCGTTCTAAGGCCCAGAAAGTCCATCTTCAGCAGCCCGACGCTCTCCAGATGCTCCATCGAATACTGGGTCAACGCCGTCCCTTCGCTGCCCTCCTGCAGCGGAACCGCATCTGTGAGCGGCCCCCGGGAGATAACGACCCCGGCGGCATGCGTCGAGGCATGACGCGGCATGCCCTCGACCTTCATCGCCATGTCGAGCAAATCGCGGGTCTTCGGGCTGCCCTCGTACAGCGCTTTAAGATCCGGACTGCTCTCCAGCGCCCGCTCGATGCTGATGCCAAGCGTCCCCGGGATCAGCTTCGCCGCTTTGTCCACATCCCCGTAGGGAAGGTTCAGCGCCCGTCCCACGTCTCGGACCGCCGCCCGAGCCGCCAGGGTTCCGAACGTAATGATCTGAGCGACATGCTCTTCGCCGTATTTGCCGGAGACATACGAGATGACCTCGTCGCGGCGCTCGTCGCTGAAATCGATATCGATATCGGGCATCGTAATCCGCTCGGGGTTCAGGAAGCGTTCGAACAACAGATTATACTTCAGCGGATCGACATCCGTAATGCGCAGGCAGTAGGCGGTGAGGCTTCCGGCGGACGAGCCCCTCCCCGGTCCTGTCGCAATGCCTTCTCTGTGGCAGAAGGCGATAAAATCCCAGACAATCAGAAAATAATCGGAGAAGCCCATCGTCTCGATAACGCCCAGCTCATAGGACAGCCGCTCTTCTGCAAGCCTCCGGCTCTCCTCCGATTCCCACCGGGGAGTGTCTTTGTAGCGTTCTTCAAGGCCGGCTTCGCACAGCCGCCTTAAATAGGCGGCGGCATCCAGTCCTTCCGGCAGCGGGGAGTAGGCGGGCAGTATGTGCTTGCCAAATTCCAGCTCCAGATTGCACCGTTCAGCGATGACTGCCGTGTTGGCAACAGCCTCCGGGACATGCGGAAACAGCGCGGCCATTTCCTCGCCGCTCTTAAGATAAAGCTGATCCGTTCCGATTTGCAGCCGGTCCTCGTCTTCCACCGTCTTCCCCGTTCCGATGCAGATCAGCACGTCCTGAACCTCGGAATCCTCCCGAGACAGATAATGCACATCGTTGGTGGCCACCAGAGGGATGCCGGTTTCTTCGGCGAGGGCGATCAGCTTCGGATTCACTCTTTTCTGCTCGGACATTCCGTGATCCTGAAGCTCCAGATAGAAGTCTCCGCCGAAGATCTCCTTGTATCGCAGCGCCGCCTTCTTCGCCTCACCGTCCCGCCCGTAGAGCAGATGCTGCGGCACCTCTCCGCCGAGACAGGCGCTTAGACAAATAAGGCCCTCCGCATGCGCGGCAAGGGCTTCTATGTCGATTCTCGGCTTATAGTGATAGCCTTCCAGTTGGCCGATGGTAACGAGCCTCATCAGATTTCGATAGCCTTCTTCGTTCCGGGCCAGCAGGATCAGGTGATAGATCGGCTGATCCTTGCGGCTGCCGCGTTCGCGGCGCGAGCCCGCCGTCAGATACACCTCGCAGCCGATGATCGGCTTGATGCCGTTCTCCTTGCACGCTTTATAAAAAGGGATCGCCCCGTACATCACTCCGTGATCGGTCAGCGCCAGCGACTTCATGCCGTGTTCGCCGGCCCGGCGCACCAGATCGGCAATGCGCGCCGCCCCGTCCAATAAACTGTATTCGCTGTGCACATGCAGATGCACGAAAGGGCTCATGATCCCACTTCCTTCCGGTTTTTCGATATACCGTTTATTTTATCATATTGAAGGGGGATTGGCCCATAGAATGAAGGGAGAGCACAAGGACAGGCAAAGCACTTGACAGAAGCCGCGTCCGGACAAGGGGGACTTTATGAACGTTTTTTTGGGCAAAGCCGTCCTCGATTTCTTCATAGCCTTCGGCATTGTGCTGGGCGGAGCCATGCTCGGGGGCATCGGAGCGGTCATATCGCTCCAGCCGCCGACGCAGACGATGCTGGATGTGGCAGGCAGGATCAAGATCTGGGCGCTGGCTGCCGCCGTAGGCGGGACGATCGACCCGATGCGGGTCATTGAAAGCAATATGCTGGGCGGAAATCTGTCCCCGGCCATCAAGCAGATATTATATCTGGTCTTTGCTTTTCTGGGCGCGCATATGGGCAGCGAGCTGGTGAAATGGGTATGCAGCAGGGGGTAATGCCATGAGGGTTCCGCCCTTTCAGCAGTTTCGCCGGTTCTCCAAGGTGTCGGCCATTTTTGTGCTCGGGATGATCGTCGGCAGCGCGGTGTACAATGCGATTTTTCATATGGGCTTCAATGCGCTCTGGCTGGACAATCAGGACCTGCGTGTGCAGGTGGAGCAGTATGAGAAGGATATTCTGACCCTGAAAAAATACAAAAACAGCTCAACAGTCATCAAGGAAATCAAAATCCGGTCCGAAAGCGGCGGATCAAGGGAAGCCGCAAACGGGCTGGACCCGGCAACCGTAAAGGAGATAATCCTCAAAATGAGCGGCGACCTCGCGCCGATGCGCGGCCGCAGCGTCTTCGACATCGACGAGGACAGCAAGATGGCCCGTCTTCTGCTGAGCGGAAAGGTATACATCGTGCGCGACAAGGAATATGCGGTCCGCATCCGAACGATGCTTGTCATGGAAGGCGTTCTGCAGATCTGGGTGGAGATCACGCCGAACCCCCCCAGATAAATCTCGCAGATTAACATGGGCAGACCCGCCAACAGCATGCTAAAATACAGGTAGAAAACGCTTTAGTCCGCTGTCTGCCGGACAAGAGCTTGCGGGGGCAGATGGCGCTCGAAGGGGTGTACCATGATCTTGTTTATCAAATATCTCCTGTTTCTCCTGCTGACGCTCTCCGTCCTCGGAGCCGCTTATTACAGCGCCGCTTCACGCCGTGCCCTAGATCCCGGCGAGCGGGGGCTGAAACGGGCGGTCATGAATATTCTGCTCGGATGCATGCTCATTCTGCTCGCGCTGATGTCGATGTTTCTATTTCGCGGCTCCACCGTCAGCGTCGCGGTCGAAGCGGTCTTTCTTGTACTGGGCGCCTTCAATCTGTTTTCCGGGCTGCGCAGCTACGGCTATTACAGCCGCCAGGATCATTCGCGGAGCCGGCGGTGAGGTTATCCACTGCGAGGCCGGGCTCAGGCCCTTACAGCCAGCTCAAACAGCCTTCTCCCTTTCGGGACAAGAAGGCTGTTTGTCTTTCCACATGTTCAGTTAACGACCGATCAGCTTGCGGATTAAAGGAACCTGGAGAATCTGCTTTTTAATAAGCCGCGTTCGGAATTCCTGCTTGACCTTGGCATAGATCTCCGGGCAGTTGCTGTGCGTCCACTCGTACATGTACGTGTAATCTTCCTTCGTCTTGGCCGAATTCCGAAGGTAGTAGACGATCGTATCGTAGGCGGTGTTGTTGAACCAGCCGGTCATTTCCTTCTTCTTATAATTGTACCGCTCGATGGCCAGGTTGCGGATCGTGCGCTTCTCTTCCAGATTCCGGACCAGAAAATCCCGGGACAGATTGAAGGTGATGTTATTTCCGTGAATCCGGTATACGCCGACCGCCGCGTCGATGAATCCGGCGTCGCCGACGAGCAGGGAGCGCAGGTAGATGGACGCGTCGTTCACCATATTCATATGAAGAATATCCATTTCGATCAGCGCTTCCCGCCGGAACAGCGTGGTCAGCGTGGAAGCCGGCTTCCCGTAGCCCGGCCGCTCGAAATTCAGAAAATAGGCGCGCCGGTCGGTCACATCCGAAAGTCCGATCTCCTGAAGCTGCAGCCGCTGCGTCGCGGAATACTCCAGAAAGACGTTGGCGGCCACAAAGGAAAGGCCGGGATGGCTCCGGTGAAAAGCAACGGCTCTGCTGAAATATCCGCTGTCGATCAAATAATCGTCGTCGTCGAGGAAGAGAATGTACTCTCCGTCCCCGTGCGCGGTAAAGGCTGCAAGCCGGTTCGCGCCTGGTCCCCGGTTAGTATCGTTCCGCATGTAAATGACTCGCGGCTCGTCTCCGAAGCTCTCCTCCATCATCAACTCCGTTCCGTCCGTCGAAGCGTCGTCGATGACGACAATCTCTTTGTTCGGATAATCCTGGGCCAGGATGCTTTCCACAGCCTGTCGCAGGAACGGTTTGCGGTTGTAGGTGGTAATGATGACGCTGATTTTGGGTGCGCTGCCGGTTTCGGCACCAGACGCGGCGCTGTCCGCCGCTTCGGCCCCGTCGCCGCCGCACAGCGCCGCAAGCTTGGCCTCCAGCAGGTCGGTCTCTTCCGACTCACCTGCCCCGAACTGGCTGTCCAGGTAGAAGCGGAGCACCTCAGGCGCATCCTTGCCTGCGGCCTGGCGGGCGATTACCCGCGACAGCGCCGTCAGCGCTTCCTGCGCCTCCGGCTGCTCCAGGGTTGCGAGTGTCTGGCACGTTCCGAACACCGTTTCTTCCGCTGCCGGACCGCCGCTGATTTCCCGGCTTACGCTGTCCATAAATCTGCGGCAGACCTGCCGCATTTCTTCTTTTTGAACCATTCCCACCCCTCCAGTCGCGATCTGTAATACAGCGATATCTTCTGGTTTCCTAATGTCAGCCGCTGACCTTGACCTTGCCGGGAACGAACTTGGCTCTCATCTTTAAGCCCAGACCCCTGAACAGCCCGAGACTATACAGAAACACCTCGCGCTCCAGCAGCGAAGCAACCGCAACGTAGAGCGGAAAAATGATAATGCCAAGAACAAAGGCTCCCAAAATAATTGAAAGGTAGGAATCGAACGAATAGCCTACAAGATTGTTCAGATAAACGACTCCGGCAAATACCGCGATATTGATGACCCATCTTCGGAATGTGATCCAGGGGCTTCGATCAAGCAGCCTTCGGTTGGCGTAAAAAATAATATCCGTGGAACGGTATACCAGCGCGGCCACCGTGCCCAGCAGCACGCCGTAAATGCCCATAAAGTGGACCAGAATCAGCGATGCGCCGAGATTGATGCCCGATTCAAGCAGCGTACGGCTCAGCGTATTTTTGAAATGGCCGGCGATATTGATGACATTGTTGGCGGACGAACGCGCGTTGATCAGCAGCTTTTGGGCGACGAACAGGACCGGAACCCAGTACAGCACATAATTGACGTCATTGACGCCGGTTGTGTAGAGCGTGATGAACGGCAGGATGAGAATATAGGCGACCGTCATCAGCGAAAACACAAAGGCCATGAAATACAGCTCGTACGCGTCGTAGAGCTTGATGAATCGGCTTCGGCCTTCATGATAGCTTTGCCCCAGGGCGAAGCGGACGCTTGTATTTACCGTATTGACGATGTTGTCGATAATGGTAAAAATCATGTTGTACATCACGTAGACGCTGACGATTTTCAGATTGGTGAAAAAGGTCAGCACCAGCACGTCGGTATTCCGGAAGATCATATAGGACAGCTCATGAACGAGCACGAAATTTTTCTGGCTGATGGCCGCAAGATTCGGCTCTTTGTTGAAATCCAGCCATTTATAATGCCGTTTCTTATAGATATGAAAAGCAACCATTTGAAGCAGCGTCACGGCAAAATACGAAGCCTGCACCAGCACGATATCCACACTCTGCATCAGCAGGATGATCCGCACCAGATTGTTGATAATGTTGCCGACGGTGACAATTGAGGTGTCCACATAGCTCTTGCCTTCGGCTAGCAGGTACACCCTGAATTTACCCTGGTAATAGTAATTGATGGCTCCGCCCATACCGTTGAAAAGCACGATGCCCATTACCTGCCACATGCCCAGCTCCGTCTTGACCGCGAATGGGTAAATCACCGAAATGGCGATTACGGAGAGCAGGTAGTAGAAGCCCGTTTTTTTGTAATACATGGCGGTGGCCGAAAGGATGGAATTAATGCCTTCACGGTCATCCTTCGAGATCGGCTTGTACAGCGCCTGCAACGATGCCGCGCCTACGCCCGCTTCCAGCAGCGCCAGATACGCAATGATCTGGACGACGGAGGACACAAGCCCGTTAGCCTCCGACCCGTAATGAACCATGATCAGCCGGGGAATGAAAATGCTGAGAACGATCGTAATCAGCTGGCTGCCCAAACCGAAGACAAGGTTAAGAATACTCCGTTTAGCTTTCATGGCCCCTCCTTGCAAAGACGCCGGGATTTAACGCAGCCGAAGCTTCTTTGGCATTATTGTTTTTTCCAAGATAGTTGTCCAGCTTTTCGAAATGCCGCTCGGCCTGTCTGGCCAGAACGGAGACGTTCAGAGTGTTCGTGTTCAGGCTGCGGACAACCTCTTCCGGATCCAGGGAGTCCATCGCTTTGAGATCAGCATACGCTCCAGTAAAGCCGGCGTCATTCATAACGTTAGTTGTCTTCTCGCTGTAGGCGATAGGGAACACGGGCTTACCGAACACCCAGCCGAGAATCATGGCATGGAACCGCGTCGCGACAATCATGCCGGAAGAGGCCAGCAGCCCGACGGCTTCCTCCAGGTTGGTCTTGTAAAAATACATATTCACACGGTCGGCATACACCTGCGGAATTAAAGAATGGATAGCTTTTACCGCTTCCTCGTCCCCTTCATACTCGCAGAACGACATCAGCTTCACCCCGTAGCCTTCTTCGGCAAAAGCGACGGCGATCTCTTTGATTTTGTTGTAATACATCGCGTCGAAGTCTTTAAGGCTCTCACGGTCCGAGGGTTTGATGACGGAAATGACGACATATTTCCCGTTCCTTGGGTTATCCGGCTTGGCGTGCTGGAAAATGATATCCGGTGCCAGCCTGACGTTGCCCAGATCCTTGAACAGGTCGTAGGAGTACCGGTCCCGGAAACAGATATCGGTGTACGTGGAGAACAGCTCTCTGTGCCTGACGTAGAACGTGTCGTCCTTGTAAGGTCCGAAGTTGGCGCCGAGGACGAAGTACGGCTTTCTGCTGTCGAACACGTCCAGCTTCCAGGCATAATCCTCTTTCCACCGGGCTCCCTGCATAAATACCGAACCGCCGATCTGAACGACACCGTCGCAGCGCCGGGCCAGTCTCTTGAGCAGGACCTTCTGGATATCGATGCTCCCGAGTTTCAATTTCTTGAGCACCTTGCGGATTCCGCGAACCCAGATGGATTCGATCGGATACAGGGTAAGATTGGACAAAGATGCGAAGCACTGCTTGTACTCGCTCCGGGCGGGAAGGACAAAATGGGTGTCCGGATACCTCTCGCACAGCAGCTTGACAAAGAGATCATCGCCCAGATTGAATTTGGTATACGCGTGGATCAACATTCTTTTCAATTTCTTCATCCCTTCCCGCAGGTAGATAGCCGAAACCGGCAACGAACAGGCTCTTCCAGGTGTGGAGGAAAAGCTGATGGGAATTTTCTGAAAGCCGCTCTTACTTTGTTCCAATTCTAAAGAATCGATTTTCCCTTTGCAATAAAAATGCAGGAAATGTCAACTTTCGACCCAAGGGCATCCTCCAAGGAGATACCGCCTCAATAATCCTTTAGAGGGTTGAAGAAACGTGAAATCCGCCATTTGCATAAATAAGGACTCCGTCATAACTGACGAAGCCCTTGTTGAAGCCTTATGAACGATGAAGTCCGCTGCCTTTGTCCGGCTCCTGCTAAGAATCTCTTGCCGCTTGATCTATCCGTGGTCTATCGACTGAAGCATCAATACGGCCTTGGCGACCAGGGTGCCCTGATGGCTGATCTCGATTTCAAGCTTGCAGGTCCGGCGGCTGCTCTCCAGCAGTCTCGGCGTTACGATAACGGAGTCCTCGATCTGGACCGGACGAACAAAATAAGTGGACATATTGTCCAGCACATGGTCGTTCCCGGTGATATCCTTGGCCGCCTTGAATGCGGAATGCATCATGAGCGTCGAAATCACCCCTTCGGAAATGGTGCCCAGATCCGTCGCCATCTGCGGGGTGATGAAGCCGTGGAAGAACAGCTTGCCCTCCTCGTCCCGCTCCTCGGCAAATCCGTTCCAGATGAGATGGTCGAAGGTTTCCCCAAGCTGCGGCTGGTTTCGGGCGTCCCTTAGGCTCTGCAGCACTTCCTTCCGGGTAAGCGAGCCTACCAGCTTGCGGTTCCGGTCGATAATGGGCAGAAAGTCGATGCCCTCCCACATCATGATCTGGGCCGCCGAGGCCAGCGACGTCTGCAATCCGGCTGTGACCGGACCGCGGATCATCATCTTCTCGATCGTCTGATCATCGGGCAGATCCTCCACATCCCGGCGGCCGACGATGCCGATAACGCGGTTCCATTCATCGGTCACGGAAAACCGCTGTTCCCCGCTCTCCCTGGACAGACTGAGCAGCTCGCCGACCGTGCTGGATATTTTCAGCGTGTTGATCCGCGGCTTCCGTTCGACAATATCCTCCACGAGCATAATCTTTTTCTTGATTAACCGGTCAAAAATCGCGCGGTTGATCATGTAGGCTACGGTAAAGGTATCGTGGCGCGAAGAAATGACCGGAAGGTCAAGCTTGTCCGCCAGCTCCTTGACCTCCCGGCTAGTTCCAAAGCCTCCGGTCACAAGCACCCCCGCGCCCTGTTCCAGCGCCAGCGAATGGACGTCGTCGCGGTTGCCAACAATCAGCAGACTGTCCGCATCGATATAGCGGATCATGGCGTCGATCTTCATGGCGCCGATGATATATTTATGCAAGGGCTTGTCCAGTCCGTTAGCACCTCCGAGCACATGTCCCTCGACAATGTCAACCACATCACCGAACGTGAGCTGCTCCGAGATGCCTCTGGGCTTCTTTTCCACCCGGACGGTTCCTATGCGCTCCTTGGTAATGACAATCCCCAGGTTCTCCGCTTCCTTGACCGCCCGGTATGCCGTTCCGTCGCTGACAGCCATCTCCTTCGCCAGCTTCCGGACCGATATTTTGGAGCCCACCTTCAGGTTTTCAATATGCTGCAGCAGCTGTTCGTGCTTAGTGACTGCATCGCCTTGATTGTCCAACTGTTACACCTCCGAAGCCAAAACTGTACTACACTGTATCTGTATTGTAGACGCAACCGGGTACGGCCGTCAAATGAATCCTTTGTTTCATAAGCGCAAATAAAAAACGGCCCGCCGGATCATTTCCGGACAGACCGTATGACGAAAGGACTATAACCGCTGAGCAGCCCGTCCTTCTTCGCTCCATTTTCCTTGCCACATATCCAGCTTCGCCTTGCGCACCGCCTCCAGCCGTTTCTGCTTCTCCTCGTCCACCCCGAGAATAAAATGCAGATGAGCCGCAATCACAAGCAGCGCAAAGGCCACCCATACCGCCCCGAACACGAATACCGGGGTTGAACCAGCCCACGACAACTCCGGCAGCGCATACAGGAGCATGACCAGCGCCAGCACCAGGTAGACCACATGCTTGAACTTGTTTCTTTTTCTCATTTCTTCCGACAGCTCCTTCATAACGAATCTATACTCTACTCTATGAGCAAGCCGTCCAAATTATGAGACGAGTTATCAAAATGCCGGAGAGCAAGGATAGGGTCAGGGCAGCCGAACGTATCATTCTCGGCCCGGACGAAGGCAAGCAGGAGACCGCCGGGTAAGCCGGTTATGTTAATCGCCTGAACAAACAGAGGGTGCTTGTCAGCCGGATCTAACCGGCAACAAGCACCCTCTTTGATTTTTATGTGATGAAATAATGCCTGAGGCGCCTTTAAACGTCCGCTCCATACAGATGTTCCAGACTGCCGGTAATAATCTTGTTCACGTCCTCGATAACAACGCTGAGGCGCCGCTCCGCTTCGAACAGGCGGCGGATGCTGAGGTTCATATTCAGCACTTCGAACAGCTTCTCCATCTTCTCCATCTCTTCCTGTGCCGGCATTTCCCCAGCCATCATCCGTTCCTGAAGCTCATGCTGGCTGCTGCGAAAATTGTCCAGCATTTCCTTGCTGCCCGGATCAGCCTCCACCAGCTTGAGCGCTGCGGAAATATCCGCCACCTCGCTGCTATCCTTGATTGCACGGGCCAATTCATGCGCCTTGTCGTAGATGTTCATATTTGGGTTCCTCCTAAAAGTATTGTTAGACCCCTTCCCCCTTGTGAATAAGGGACCTTTCGGCAGATGGGTCAATCACCAAGGGGCGTATGACTCCATATGATGGATGATATGAAGACCTCAGCTGTGAAACAGCCGGCATCATGCTGCCTACCGGAAGGAGATCCACGATGTCAAAGCTAAAGATCCCGGTCCATACGGTGTACTCGGGCATCCTGCAGGAGAACGCCGTCATGCTCGGCGACCGGCTCATCAAAAAACTCAAAATCCCGGCGCACGGACCAATCCTGCTTGCCTTCGGTTCTTTCCGTCAGGAGGTCACCGTCATTCCGGTCCCCCGATCCGACAATCTTCGCGTGAGCGAGGGTCTGGCGCGGAAGACCGGATTCAAGGCGCGTAATGTGCTGAACGCCTCCTACAGTTCCGGAAGCCGGACGCTTCGGCTCGGACCGCTGATCGGCGTGCTGGTCAGCCGGGAGCATCCCGAGCGGCCTGAAAGGTTGTTCGGTCCAATCACCTTGTTCTGCCGGGAATTAACGAATGCCTGCCATGCGCAGGGCGCCTTTGTCTATTTCTTTACCCCGGAAGCTCTGGAGAGTACCGGCTCCTCCATTACGGGCTGGGTATACGACGAAGGCTGGAAACAATCGAAGCTGCCCATTGCCGATGTCATCAACAACAGGCTCACCACGCGCAAGGCGGAGAATAAACCTAGCGTACAGCATTTTTTGTCGGAAGTAAAATCAAGGTACGGCACTCATTTTTTCAATGAGAAATTCCTCGACAAGAGCGAGGTGTTCGAAGCGCTCCGGCGGGACCCTTCCCTTCAGCGTTATTTGCCGGAGTCCCACTTGCTCGGCGGGTTTGCGATTCTCAAGAAAATGTGCGGCCATTATCCGGTCGTGTTCCTGAAGCCTGTCCGGGGCAGCCTCGGCAAAGGCATTCTGCGGATTTCCCGGGAAGAAGGCGGCGGCTACCGGCTGCAGTCCACAACTCCGCTGGGCACCCGCAAGCAGAGCTACCCGACCCTAACCAAATTGTATCAGGCGGTTGCGCCGAAGATGAAGACCACCCGATTCCAGATTCAGCAGGGGCTGCCGCTGATGGAAATCGGACGCAGGCCGGTTGATTTCCGGGCGCTCGTGCAAAAGAACGGCACCGGAAAATGGAATGTCACCTCCATCGTCGCCCGCACCGCAGGGAACAACCATTTCGTCTCGAATCTGGCGCGGGGCGGCAGCCTTAGCACCGTTCGCGAGGCGATCGGTAAAAGCTCCATCCCTCCCGGTGCCAAAGAAAGCGCAAATCTTCAGCTGCCCCGGGCGGCGCTTGCCATTGCCAAAGGCGTGGAGGCCAATATTCCGGCCCATTTCGGAGAGCTGGGCATCGATCTTGGTATGGATCAATCCGGCCGGATCTGGCTGCTCGAAGTAAATTCGAAGCCGTCCAAGAATGATAACACTCCGCTGAACGACACCAAAATCAGACCGTCCGTGAAGCAAATGATTCAGTACTGCCGCTACTTGGCCGGACTGTAAGGAGGACGCCATGCCAGTGACCGAAATGGGCTGTCTCGGCATTCTGACGTGCCGGGGCGTCAAAGGTTCCCCGGTGGCCGAACCCGCCTTCTGCAGCGTACTGTGCCGGACCGCTCCATCCTACGGTCTGCGCGTCATCGTCTTCACTCCCGATGGCGTTTCAGGCGACGGCAGGACAGTGAGAGGGTTTGTTCGCGAAGGTGAAGAATGGCGCGAAGCGACGGCCGAAGCGCCCGACATTGTGTATAACCGGATGTTCTGCAAAAATCCGGAGGAAAGACGAAACGGCTCCCGGGCTCTGCATGCGCTGGGGCGCAGTCTCGTATGGTCGAGGGGGCTGCCGGACAAATGGAGGGTATATGAACTTCTGCGGCGCAGCCGCAGGGCTTCCTCCCTGCTGCCCGAGACGAGAAGGTATGCAGGCCGGCGCAGCCTGGAGCGAATGCTCGCCGAACAGGGGGACGGGGTCTTTCTGAAGCCCCGGGCAGGCACACACGGAAAGCGAACCCTGCATGCCGTGCTCCGGGGAACTTCATCCGGAGGACTGTTCGTAAAGGGCCGGGACGGAGATAACCGGGAGATCGTCCGCGGCTTTAATGACCGCCTGAGCGGTCTTGAATGGATCGACCGCTTTATCGGCAAGCAGGGCTTTATCATGCAGCCGTTCCTGCGGCTGACCGGAGGCGGACAGCCGTTCGATGTCCGCGTACTCATGCAGAAGGACGGCGCCGGCCGCTGGACGCTCTCTGGAATGGCTGCCCGCCTTGGCCCGAGCGGCGCGCTTACCTCGAACCTTCACGGCGGAGGAACCGCGGTCCATCCCGCTTCCTTCTTACGGAAGCAATACGGCGGGGCCGCGGATGATATTCTACGTGAGGTGGAGCTTAGCGCCGCCTTTCTTCCGCCGCTGCTGGAGGCTGCCTGCGGGCGTCTCGGCGAGCTTGGGCTCGATTTCGGCATCGATCCCGGGGGCCGGATCTGGCTGCTCGAGGCCAACTCCAAGCCGGGCCGCTCCGCATTTACAATTACGGGCGACAAAGACGCCGCGCGGCGCGCGGCGGAATACCCTCTTTCCTACGCCCGCTACCTGCTGCTGACACGGCGACGTTCTCCCCGAAGCGCCGAAAGCTTAAGCGGATGATCCGGAAGATTGATATCAATGGTGCTTAAGGAGGATTCATAAATGGGTCTCACATTTTGCAATGTCCATTTCACCAAGCAGCCCCAAAGAGTCGTCTATATATCGGGGTCGCTGATGAAAAGCCTGAAGCTGTCCGGGAAGAGGAACATCCGGCTGCGACTCGGCAAAGACGCCATTCCGGCGGTGATCAAGCCGATCAAGCGAGCCGGGAAACATCTTTTTCTCGCTTCGGGCGTTCAGAACGCCATCAAGGTGCCCAAAACGGGCAGCGTCTACCTGAGGAACCTGCAGAACGACGAGGTGCAAATCGGCCCGCTCGTGGGCGTCCTGTCCGACGGCCCGTCTTCTCCGACCCAGCCGTTCGGTTCACGAACGGGCTTCATCAAGCAGCTGCTGCGCGAAGGCAGCAACATGTGCTATATTTTCGCGTTCATGCCCCGGGACATTAATTGGCAGCAGGAACGTGTGAACGGGTACTTTTTGACGGAAAGCGGCAAGTTCGAGCGCAAGATCGTACCGCTGCCCGATGTCATCTACAACCGGCTGCCCAGCAGGCGGGCGGAGACGTCGCTTGCGATTAACCAGCTCCGGGAACGGTTCACCCGCAAGAAAATCCCGTTTTTCAACTGGAGCTTTTTCAACAAATCCGACATTTACCGGCTCCTGGAAAACGACAGCTTTGCGAGCCAGCATGTGCCCGAAACGCACAGCAGCCCCGATACCGAGCTCATCAGAGATATGCTGGACCGCCATCATTTCGTCTACTACAAGCCATCCGCCGGCAGCCTTGGCCACGGCATTTACAGGCTGACTTATCTGCCGAAACGCGGATATTTCGCCCGCTATCGCCGGGGCGGCAAGAACGTGCTGCTTCGTTTTGGAACCTTTGAGAGCCTGATGCGACTGCTGCAGTCCCGTCATGGCCGCTCTCTGCAGAGCTATGTCGTTCAGCAGGGTATCCGGCTGATTGAAATCGACGGCTGCCCGATCGACTTCCGGTTCCACATGCACAAGAACGGCAGCAACCAGTGGGTTGTGGTTGGAATCGGAGCGAAGAAGGCCGGACGCGGCAGCGTAACGACCCATCTGAAAAACGGAGGCTCCCTCCTTACCCCGCAGCAGGCGCTCGGACGCGTATTCGGAGCCAAAGCCGACGAAGTGCTGCAGCGGGCGAAGCAAACGGCTATCCGGCTGGCGGAATCGCTGGAAACCCAGCATCGCCATCTGCTTGGAGAAATCGGCTTCGATCTTGGCATTGACCAGAATGAAGAAATCTGGATGTTCGAGGCAAACGCCAAGCCCGGGCGGTCCATCTTCCGCCATCCTTCCCTGAGGGCTGAAGGCAAAGCCTCCATCGAGCATATACTGGAGCACTGCCTATACCTCAGCAAGTTCCGCAGGAGGGATGATATGTGAACATCCGGCCCGACGACAGAAAGCCCGTCATCGCCATACTAACGACCAGAGATAAGTTCCGGGAATTCCGCGGCAATCATAAGAACTTTCGCGATATTATTCGAACCGGCAAGGAACTCGGCTATCTCGTTTATGTGATCACCGTGAAAGAACTAAGGCTGGGGAATCACTATGTTAACGGTTACGTTCCGGGTCCGGGCAAATCATGGATCTCCGTCCAGCTTCCCCCGCCGGAAGTCGTATACAATCGCATTCCGACCCGCGAGGATGAAGCCAAACCCGCAGTTGCCCGCAAACTCGCCGAATGTCTGGAGTATCCGGGCATTCGGCTGTACAATCCTTACTTTTTCAACAAATGGAGCCTGTTCGAATGGCTGAGAGGCTCAAATGCGACAGCCCGGCATGTGCCTGCTACCCGGCGGCTCAGAAGCGCGCGAACGCTGGCGGCCATGCTGAAGACCCACACCAGCCTGTACCTCAAGCCGGAGACCGGCAAGGCGGGGAAAGGCATCATGCGGGTCATTTATCACGCAGGCGGTGAGCTGCCGTACCGGCTGCAGATTCAAAGCGGCAAGAAGAACGTCACATACAAGGCGGCGACAGTGGAGCGGCTCTGGTCCCGCATCGGAAAGGAACGGGGCGATTCGCGCTATATCGTTCAGCAGGCGATTGAGCTTGCGACGTGCAAAGGAAGACCTTTCGACCTGCGCGTGCTCGTGCAAAAGAACGGCAAGGGCGGATGGAGCATGACGGGCATCGGTGCCAGACTGGCCGGCTCCCGCAGCATCACGACCCATGTTCCCCGAGGCGGAAGTGTTGAAGAGCCCTCCAGCATGCTCGAAGCCATGTTCGGCCCCGAACGGTCCTTATCCATCCTGAAAAGCGTTTCCGGAACGGCCCTGCTGATCGCCCGGCAGATCGAGCGGGCTTCCGGCTATATGCTGGGCGAAATGTCCATGGATCTGGGCGTCGACGAAAAAGGCGGTCTCTGGTTCTTCGAAGCCAATTCCCGTCCGATGAAATTCGATGAGCCGGACATCCGGAGGCTGTCACTCGAACGGATCATTCAATACAGCCAACATTTGTACCGCCAAATCGCAATCTTTCCGCAAAGGATGTGACTAGCCAGCATGCGGATATCTTCTGTTTACGCCGCCGGCTCCATACAGTGGAGCCGGCAGCAGGGCGCACTTCTCGCCTTTCTCCGCCGCCATGCCGGCCAGCGGATTCCAACGGAATGCTTGCAAACGCTGGCGGATCTGACGCCGGGACGTCTATCCGCGCCAGGTACGTCGCTGCTGACGGCAACGCTTCGCGATCAGCTCGGCACCCAGCTTGCCGCCCTTAGCTTGGTGACGGATTACGGCAAGGAGGCCTGTGTCATCGCCGTTCACCCGCTGTACCGGAACAAAGGCATAGGCGCCTCCCTGATGCGGGAGCAGGTGAAACGTCTCGGAACGCTCGAATGCCGTGTGACTCCGGATCATGCATCCGGCCTGAAGATGTGCTTCAATGCCGGCTTGGCTGCCGTGGCGCTGACCCGGAGCGCCTCCGGCGCGCCGGTTCTCCGCCTGCGCTCCTTCCCGGCCGGGTTCCTGCTCGCAGAAGCCGCCGAACCGGACGCGCAGCGGGACCGGAGTCCCATTTTACTGCAAGAAGGTGAATCTCTGTGAGCCAACCCGTTCTGGGAATTCTGACCCTGTATCTGAATAACGCCCGGCAGTTGGAAGAAAAGCAGGTGTACCGCCGGATGATCGCGGAAGGCAAGCAGATTGGGCTGGATGTCTTCGTGTTCACGCCGATGGATGTCGACAACGTGAAGCAGCGCATTTATGCGCTTGTGTTCGACCCGGCAAAGGGAGAGTGGAGCCGTAAATGGCGGAGCTTTCCCGACATGATATACGACCGGTGTCGCATTCAGCGCAGCGTCCGCTTCCAGCAGCTGCTTCAATTCCGCTCGCGTTACAACCACCTCACCTTCCTGAACCGGCCGCTGCGCAACAAATGGACGATTCACCAGACGTTCTCGCAAAAGGGCCGCTTCCGCCAGCATTTGCCGGATACTCTGCTGTATCAGTCTTCGGCAGACCTGCACCGAATGCTCAGGGCGAATCCGGTGGTCTACATCAAACCATCTAACGGCACAGGCGGAAGAGGGATTCTACGCATCGAGCGGCTGAAGGGAGAGCGCGGGATGTTCGACATCCAGGGCCGGCGTCTTAACCGCCAGATTATTCAGCCCCGCCGGGTTTCCTTATCCCGGCTGGAGTCGATCGTCCGCCAGTGGTGCATCGGCGGCCGCTTTCTCGTCCAGCAGGGCATCCCGCTGCGCCTTCCGGGCGGCCGGTTCCACGATTACAGGATGCTCGTTCAGAAGAACAGCCAGGGCAACTGGGCGATGACCGGCATCGCCGGCCGGGTTGGAGCAGCCAGGAGCGTGACCTCCAATCTGCATGGCGGCGGTCATGCGGTTAGAGCGGAGATACTGCTGAAGCAGTGGCTCGGCAGCGAAGAGAAAGCGGCAAAAACGATACAAACGGCCGAGAAGCTCGGTACGGACGCCGCCGCTTATCTGGAAGATAGCTTCAGCGACCTGTGCGAGCTCGCTCTTGATCTGGCCATCGACCGGGAAGGAAGGATCTATGTCCTTGAGGTTAACCCCAAACCGGCCCGCGAGGTGTTCTCCAGGGCCGGCGATAAGGAAACCTACCGCAAAGCGCTGAGGCGGCCGCTGGAATACGCGCTCTGGATTTACCGGACGAAGCTGGCGCCCTCCTCCTCGAAGAAAGTCGAGGAGTGACGGGCGAGACCCTTCGTTCCGGCAGAAAAAAACCCCAACAAGCGATTGACTAAACCCGCCTCTTCCGTGCGGATGACAATGGCTTCGTTGGGGTTAGTTTTTGCTTTACTGACTCTCTTGGTTACTGCGCCCCTTCGTACAGCTCCAGAAGCTGGTCAAAGGAACGGATAATCACATCCGAGCCTTCAAGCTCGTCCTCACGGCCAAATCCGGCGTAGGCGCAGCCGATCACCGTCTGCCCGTTCTCTTTTCCCGCCTGAACGTCGGAAGATCGGTCTCCTACCATCCAGGCGGTGCCGATGCGGTGGTTGTCCAGAAGAAGCTTCAGCAGCTGGGCCTTCGTAGAGGTACCCTGGCCGCCCGCACTGTACAAGCCTTCGAACACATCTTCCAGCTTATGTATAACGACAATGCTGTGAATATATTCCTCCAGACCGTTGCTGCAAACAAACAGCCGGATGCCCTTCTCCTTCAACTTCCGCAGCGTCTCCGGAACGCTCGGGTACAGAACGGAGCCGCCGGCCTCAAGCCCTTCGATCTCCAGCTTCAGCAGCAGCTCGCTGGCGCGCCGGTGAACCGCTTCCCCGGCTTCCGGCATGACGTTCTTCCAAATATCCGACAGCAGCATGCCTAGGCAGCCAAGGATCCGCTCCTCGGGAGGCGTCGGCCCCGAATACAGCCCTTCCTCGCGCAGAATATCGAACATTTTGTGGTAGGCTGGCAGCAGCAGACTTTCTGTCTGAAGCAGGGTTCCGTCCATATCGAACACCATCGCCTCGGGCTTTACTAGCAATTTCTGCATGTCTTGATGTTCCGCACTTTGACCTTCTCTGCTCATGAATCACTCTTCCCTTCCCTTGGACTACCCCTATATTATTGGAAACCAAATGGTCCCCGCAATTAAAAACGGCAGGTTGGCCGTTCCATTCGGAACTCCCCTCCTGCCGTTGTATTATTATTTTTGAGTCTGCCGGATTATATCTGGTTAAAGCTCTCGAGCAGTTCGTCGAGAATGTCCTTGCTGACCATTTTCCCCTTGAAGTTAATCAGATTCTCCGAGCTTCCGGAAAAAATGCAGGTTGGTTCATATTTTCTGAGAATAATCTTCTCTCCGTCGACGAAAATTTCAAGCGGGTCCTTAATGTCGATTCCCATCGTGCGGCGAAGCTCGATCGGAATGACGATACGTCCCAGCTCATCCACTTTTCTTACGATTCCAGTTGCCTTCATTCAATGTATCCTCCCTTGAAATAACCGTTATGCCATCTTTTAGAATAGAAAAGCGAAAAATTCCATTAACGGATAGAAATGATTACGCTCTTACTTGAATTGTAAAGTGTCACAAGTTTCCTGTCAATTCATATTTCTACATCTTCCGATATCAATCGACAAATTTATCGCATTAACTCTCCTAAATTCGACAAAGCAAAGTCTGATTACTACTAATTTAATCTAAAATCAGGGGTAATGGCAAGTTTATTCCAACAGATCTCTAGTAGAGTCGCTAGAGTTTCCTATGTCCGGTGCTAATTACACATGCTTTTGCAGGGATTTCGGTTAAAAAAAGAGCGGCCTTGCGGCCGCCCTTCTCATTCAGTCACTATGCGCCTGCGGTTCTCTCGGAAACCTGTCCCTTCGAATCTACAACAGCATTAAATGACCGCTCTTTTAGCAATTGAATAATCTTCTTGTTGTAATTTGCTCCCATAAATACCGGCTGGCCGTGCACAATTTTGACCGGCGTTACGCTGGCGGACAGCTTGTTTCCGGCAATCCGGAAATTCGCGAGCATCGAATCCAGCGTCTTGTCTCCGCCGCGGGTAGAACGGTTGAATACAAAATTCCCGAGAGAATAAAAAATAGGCTTGTGCTTATAGTACTCGATTCCCATCAAGCAGTGGCTGTGCGCTCCGATAATCAAATCGGCTCCGCTGTCGATCATCTGCCTGGCCAGCACGCGCGCATACTTCTCTGGATAATCCTTGAATTCCTGATTCCAATGGATATAGACGACTGTGAAATCATTGGTTTTGGCCGACTGTTTGATCTTGCCGAGCAGCGGCTCCGGCGTGTAGGCCGAGGCCGCCCCCGGTTTGTTCTTCCCCGCGTACCAAGAAGAGTCCGACAGCACGCGGCTTACGCCCAGGATCGCGATTTTTTGACCGTTCACCGTCTTAATATAGGGCTTGAACGCTTCCTCGACATCCTTTCCCGCACCCGTACGGCCGATTCCGTATTTGTCGAGATTGGACAAGGTGTCCAGCATGCCTGCTTGCCCGTAATCCAGAATATGATTGTTCGCCACGGTCACTCCGTCAATTCCGGCATATTGGAGACCGGCGAGCGTGCCCGGCTTTGACCGGAATACAAACGTCTTCTTCGCGGCCTGGCCTTTAGTCGAAACAGGCGTCTCCAGGTTGGCAAAGGCCACATCCGCCTTCTGAAGCAATGGCGCCACTTTAACAAAAGGATAATTCACTCCGTATTTGGCAATCTGGTCGCCGACATAACCGTCAAGCAGTATATCACCGGCGAACACCAGCTTGATATCGGAAGCGGCGTCCGCTGTACGGTTAACGGCAGATGCTTCGGTTCCGGCCGGAATGGACAGAGCAAGCAAGATTATAATGAAGAATAGCGGAAGTCTGCGCAACCTGAATCCCCCTCTTTATGTAAACCTTTACATTGAAAAAGTTTCAGCATCCCTCCTATTCTACTATATCATTCCATTCTATTAAAGCGGGGATCGCAAAATAATAGAGAGTTACAGAAAATGCGGTCCGCATTCCGGAGGAGTGGTATAACCGGAGCCCGTTTCAGGAAATCTAACGCTAAGAGCGACAATTAAAGTGTTGGTTTTGCGCCGGAGATGCGCTGGAAAGGAGTATACGAAATTGCGGGTTTATAGACTGCCCTTATGCTTGCTGCTGTCCGCCGCGCTGGCCGGAGGCAGCGCGAATGCCGCATCGGCTGCGGGGCCCAAAGACAGAACATACTACGAAAAACATGGTGAAATCGTTTGGGAGGTGCCGACTGCGCAGAAGCTCGTCGCCCTTACTTTCGATGACGGACCCGACCGGAGGCTCACCCCGGAAATCCTCCGTCTGCTCAAACAATACGGGGCGAAGGCCACCTTTTTCGTCGTCGGCGACAAGGCGATACGGTATCCTGAAATTCTGCGGGCCGAGCTTGATGAAGGCCATGAAATCGGCAATCATACGTTCCATCACCCCTCGTTCCAGGGAGCGTCCTCCATCCGGATTCTGGAAGAGATTAGCCGGACACAGGATGCTGTTCAGCAGGCAACCCGCCATAAGCCCGTCCTGTTCCGTCCTCCCGGCGGCTGGTATAACGAAGCAGTCGTGGATATTATCAAACAAAACCGGATGCAAATGGTGCTGTGGTCCTGGCATCAGGATACCTGGGACTGGGCCAAGCCGGGGGTTGGCCGCATCGTAAACAAAGTGCTGGGCAATGTTCGCAGCGGCGATATCATCCTGATGCATGATTATGTATACAACAGCACCCAGACAGTCGAGGCGCTCAAAATCATCCTTCCTGAGCTTCGCAGGCGGAATTATTCCGTCGTAACGGTATCGGAGCTTCTGAAGCACCGTTCGAGCCGGCGGGCCGCCGATATAAACCGGATTCCCGATCCTTTGAAGGAATCGGGCGAATCCGCCCGCACCTCAAAGCCAATACCCCGCTAATTGAGAGCGGGGTATTGGCTTTTTCGCCGATGCCCGCTTCAAGAGCAGGCTCAGCCAATTTTTTTGCTCAGAATATCTTCTTGCAATCCTGGTCATGCTTGAGAATCTCAACAGCTTCCCGGAACCGCTGCGAATGCACGATCTCCCGCTCTCTCAGGAATTTGAGGCTGTCCTGAAGATCCACGTCATCGGTCATATTGATCAGCCACTGATATGTAGCCCGCGCTTTTTCCTCTGCAGCAATGTCTTCATAGAGATCGGCAATCGGGTCCCCTTTGGCCTGAATATAAGCGGCCGTCCACGGCACGCCTCCGGCATTCTCGTAATACAGCGCGGAGTCATGGTTGACATAATGGGCGCCTAGACCGGCCTCCTCCAGCTGCTGCACGGTCGCATCCTTGGTCAGCTTGTAGACCATCGTGGCAATCATTTCCAAATGGGCCAGCTCTTCCGTTGAAATATCGTTGAGCACCGCGATCACCTTGCCCGGGATGGTGTATCTTTGATTCATGTAGCGAAGGGCGGCGGCAAGCTCTCCATCCGCTCCTCCATACTGCTCGATCAGATACTTCGCCATCCGGACGTCGCACTTGCACACCCTGACCGGATATTGCAGTTTTTTTTCGTAAACCCACATGCGCTGGACCTCCTTTTCGCCTCTATCGTTTCCTTAAACCTGCCAAGGCCAGGGACTTTCGCTCCATTCCCAGGGACATTTCGAGTACGCGCGCCCGAAATTTTGCAGCGGACCGTACAGCTCCTGAAACTGCTTCGCTAGCCGCGTCCGTTCCTGGGTAAGCTGATTGAACTGCTGGATGCTTTTGAGGTCTGTCGGATGAGTGTCCAGGTACAGATTCAGCTCAACCAGCGCAAAATCCAGCGTCTGAAGCTGCTCCAGCAGTTCATAATAGCGGGGATCGCAGGGAGTTGCTTCCATGTGCTAGTTCCCTCCTCTGATTTGAGGCGTATACGGACTGTACAGCGCGGGCCACAGCGTGCCGAGCCTCAAGGCTTCCGGAAGGTTAAACTGCGGCAGATTGGGAGGTTGGAAGCCCAAAAACAAATGCGGGGGCACGACATACGTCTTGCAAGTCACCGGCGGACAGGGATCGAACGGCCCTGCGTATACCGAATATACACGTTCTTCGGAGTTCTTCGGCGCTTGTGAAGTCAACGGCAATTCCTCCTTCGCTTTCCCCGGCTGACACGTAAATTCTGCTCTCCCGGGGATTATCTTCGTAACTAATCTATGTAGCTCTCCCGCCATTAAGACGATCTTTCCGAAAAAATAAAAACCCGCCCCGTAAGAGCGCCGTAAGGCGCGGGGCGAGTCTTTAAGGGTTCGAACGAGTGCGGCCGTCATGAGCTTTAATCGTTTCGATCCTGAGCTTCCTCTTCTTCTTCCGCTTTGGAAAAGCCCGGTTCCCGGTGAATGTTGATCCGGGTAATGCGCAGTCTGGTGGATTCCTCCACCTCGAATATCACATGATCGACGACTCTGCGTTTGCCCTTGGCCGGATTCCCCTCCAGCTCCTTGAACAGCCAGCCGCCAATGGAGTCAACCTCGTCGTCCTCGATCTCGATGCCAGTCAAATCATTGATATCCTCGATCAGCAGCCGGCCGGAGACGGAGATATAGCCATTCTCCTTGTGCTCCACCTCGGGGCGTTCATCCTCGAACTCGTCATGCAGGTCGCCGACAATCTCTTCGAGAATTTCTTCCGCCGTAAGCAGGCCGGCCGTGCCGCCGTATTCGTCCACAACCAGCGTCAGCTGGGAATGATGCTTCTGCATCAGCCGCAGTGCATGGCTGATTTCGATCGATTCCGGCACATTCAGAATCGGACGGACAAGGCTGGCGAGATTGCCCTGCTGCTCCGGGGTAGCAAGCAGAAAATCGGTAATGTGAACGAAGCCGATAATCCGGTCCTTGTCTTCCAGCGCCACGGGATATCTGGAATGCTTGGTCTCCATCACAATCCGCAAATTCTCTTCCACGGAAAGATTCGTGTACAAGCAGTCCATATCCGTTCGGGGAAGCATGACTTCCCTGGCCAACAGGTCGGAGAACTCGAAGATATTGTCCATCAGCTTCATCTCGTCCTTGTCGATAACGCCGCTCTTCGCGCTCTGATTCATCAGAATGCGGATCTCCTCCTCGGAGTGGGCGGCCTCTGCCTCGCTCGCCGGCTCCACGCCGATGAAACGCAGCAGCCCGTTCGCCGACGCGTTCAGCACCCAGATGAACGGAAAGAACAGCTTGTAAAAGAACATCAACGGAGCCGACAGCAGCAGCGCAGAGCCTTCGGTCTTCTGGATCGCCAGAGATTTGGGCGCAAGCTCGCCAAGCACAATATGTAGGAAAGTGATGATGCAGAAGCCGATAACGACTGATACGGTGGAAATCAGTCCATGGTCGGTGACCCCCAGCTTGAACATCAGCGGCTCCACGAGCAGCTCTGAAATCGCCGGCTCCCCCACCCAGCCAAGACCCAGCGAAGCCAGCGTGATGCCGAACTGGGTGGCGGACAGGTAAGCGTCCAGCCGATGGTTGACCTTGAGCGCATAGGCGGCCAGTTTGTTGCCCTCGCTTTGAAGCTGGGTCAGCCGGGACTGCCGAACCTTCACCAGCGAGAACTCCGCAGCCACAAAGACACCGTTCAAAAAGACGAGCAACAGAACAAGCAGAAGGTTAAGAATTAAACTTCCTATCTCAAATTCCGTATGCACGTTCATTACAACGCCCCATTTCTACAAAGTGATCGCTTTTCTCGATTTAAAATCAATATCCGAATAGTACATGTCTTTTACCAAGAGATTGGGGCCGCAGCAGCCGGCTTCGGCGCAGTGGCAGTTCACCGTTTGATTCAGAGGATGCTCATTTTGCCATTCCGCAAATATATCATCCAGCTTCCGCTCGGCAATATTCCCGAAGGCTGGAATGTCAGCAAAGTCCGTGACGAATACATCGCCGGTGAACAGATTGACATTGACGCGGTTTCGGCCGTCGGGATCGTTGCGCACCGTAACGTTCTTCTCGGACTTCAGGCGGTGCAGCAGCTTGCGGTCCTCTTCCAGAAAGCTGCAGGCAAAAAAGGGCAGCGTGCCGAACAGCATCCACATGTCGGGATTCCGCTGGTCCAGCAGGCCCTGAATGGCTGCCGCCGTCTCATTCAGAGAGAGAACCGGAAGCGAGGATGCGAAATTGGAGGCGTACATCGGATGAACCTCATGTCTGCGGCAGCCCATTTCCCCGATCAGCCGGTGAATTTCCGGCAGCTTGCCGTGCGTCCGGTAATTGATCATCGATTCGGCGGAGATGAACATGCCTTCCCGGCTGAGCCGCTCCGCGTTCTCCAGCATCGTGTCATACAGCCGGTAAGCCGTCTCTTTCGCCACCGAATGGCCACTAGCCGCAAACCCGACCTCATGAAAATCATCGCCGTTCACATAGTTGAACGAGATATGCATGACGTCAAGATACGGGAGCAGCTTCTCATACCGGGAATAAGGCATCGTCAGATTCGAATTGATCTGCGAGCGCAACCCGCGCTCCTTAGCATATTGAAGTAATGGAACAATGATGTTGTCCACGGTACTTGCGCGGAACATCGGCTCCCCGCCGGTAATGCTGATCGTCTCCAGATGCTCTACTTCCTCCAGCCGGCGCAACATCATCTCCAGCGGCAGCATCTCTCCTTCCCGAGTCGTCAGACTGTCGCCGACCGCACAGTGCTCACAGCGCATGTTGCACAGATTGGTAACTGTCATTTCCACGCTGGTAAGCACATGCTTGCCGTATCGGCTGAGCGAAGAAATCGGGTCCCACGGATCATAGCTGGGCGACAGCTCCTGGGGTAATGATGCCGGTGATTGAATCCTGTTCATGTGGCAGAAACTCCTTCGATAGCAATTGCTTATTCTCTTTATTAACCAAAAAAAACGCGAAAAACTTCCGTCTTATCCTATATCATACCATGAACTTTTTAAAAAACGCAGGGTTCCGCAACTCGCACAGCCGCTTCCCTAAGCTCTTGACGGGTCAAAACAAAGAATGCAGCGGGAAAGAAGGCGAAGACATCCCCCGGCCGGAGGCGCCTTTCGTCCCCATTCCCGCTGCATGGCGGCCGGTTCCGTACGGAACCCCAGGAGATTAGCGAGCATATACAGGGCCTATTCCGTCATATCGGAAATGACCACCGACAGGACCTTACGCAGATCGATTTCATAGGGAGTCAATTTCTCGCCCTCCGGACCCTCGATGACCCGGACAACGGGCCTGTGGGGAAGGCTTGGATCAATTGAAACGACAACGCCGGTCTCTCCCGTGCTCAGTTTGACGTTCAAGCCAATCGGATAGATCGCCACGCGATCCCGGAAGATCTCAAGCTGATTCTGCTCATAAAGTGTGCCGGAACCGACATAAAGCGCCTCCACCGCCTGATGCGGCAGCATCGCTTTTTTATAAATGCGGTTTGATGTCATCGCATCATAGGAATCTGCCACGCCGATCCATTTGGCATATTCGTGAATCTCCGGACCCCGTATGCCGCGCGGGTACCCGGACCCATTGATCCGTTCGTGATGCTGATAGGCACAGTGTGCGGCGAGAAGAGGAATGTTCGGTTCGTCCTTCAGAATTTTGAAGCCGATCTCGGTATGGGCCCGCATGTGCCGGAACTCTTCATCACTCAGCATGCCCGGCTTCTGCACGATCTTGATCGGAATCTGCGTCTTGCCGATATCGTGCAGCAGCGAGCCGAGCCCGAGCACTTTCAGTTCGGAGCTGCTGTAACCGTGAGCGATTCCGAGTACCAGCGTATAGAGACATACATTCAGCGAATGGACGTACAGGTAATTGTCCGTAGTATGCATATCATGAAGCATAATCATCGGATCTTCCTGCGAAGACATATCGTCGAGTATGGAATCCATGATATTGGAGAATTTCTTGTCCAGATGATAAAAGCCTTTCCTGATGCCTGACGAGTTCGACATGTCCTGGAATTGGGTGCGTATCGTCTTCAGCGCCTGATTGCGGGTCTCATCGTGCAGCATCGTCGGAATATCGACATCTTCCGTCAGGGAATCGTGTACGTATACATATCCGATATCCATTCTGGCCAGGCGGCCGATCAGAGGACCAGTAAGCTCCACACCGTCTGAGAGCAGCACTAATCCCTCATCGTTATATATTTTTTTGCCCAGCTTCATCCCCTCTTGAAGCCGATTGACTGGTACCAAACGCAACTTGGGCTCACTCCTGCCTTAACGGTAATTGGGTGCCATACAAAATATTCATGATCGCTCGGGTAGCTATACCGTTACCGTTACATCCAGCAAGCGGGTCGATAAAGCGAGAAACGGGTCTTAGCGCATAACGAACAGCCAGAAGAAGGCGGCTAGCAAAAAGCGGTAAATGGCAAAATGGGTGAGCCGGATTTTTTGAATCAGACGCATGAACAGTATCACGACGAGATAGGCTACTACAAAAGAAACCAGGAACCCGATGGCAAAGATTCCGATGGTGTCGCCGGTAATGTCCTTGTAGGAATCGAGCAGCTCATAGCCTGACGCCGCGCACATGATCGGGATAGCGATCAAAAAGGAGAAATCGGCCGATGCCTTGTAGCTGACACCGCTCAGCATGCCGCCCGAAATCGTCGAGCCGGAACGTGAAAAGCCGGGCCACAGCACGGAAATAATCTGGTACAACCCGATCGCCAGAGCTTGTCCGTAGGACAGGTCATCCAGTTCATGTGCGGTGATCCGCACTTTGCGCTTGTTGACCCACTCGGCGACGATCATCAGAATTCCTCCTGCGACCAGAGCCCACAGCACCGTGCTCGCTCCGAACAGGCTTTTAATGAAATCGCGGGCGAAAAAGGCGACTGCAAGCGCAGGGACGATGCCGAGAAGAACATGAATGAGATTAAGGCGCGAGCGGGGCATGACGCCAGCTCTCTCCTTCTTGCGGCCGATACCGAGCAGATTAAGGATACGCCGCCAGTAGATGAGCGCGATTGCGAGAATCGCCCCGAGCTGGATGACAATCTCGAACGTCTTCATCAAATTGTCCTGTTCTTCAAATCCGAGAAGCCGGGTGGTCAGGATCATGTGACCGGTGGAGGATACGGGAATAAATTCGGTGATGCCCTCAACGATAGCGAGAATGATAGCTGTAATTGTGTCCATATTTGGCCTCCTAACAGTTCTGCAATTTAGTAGTAAGACAGTCCCGCAGGTGTGCGATCTGCTCCGAAGAAGAGTTCAGGCCCTTTTGCGGGAACCCCTGGAAATTCGAGGGTAATGAGCGGGAGTTGCGTTAGCGGGAGGTCCTGCGTTAGCGGGTTCTCGGCTCCCAGCGGACCTTTCCACACTCGTCCAGACTTCCCGGACGCTGCAGCTCCAGCCGAAGCAAATCCCGGAGAAAATGAGGCAGCAGGTACCGCACGTCTTCTCCATTGCTTATCGACTCATACCCCATGCGAAAAGTGAACATGTCGAGCGTCCCGACCGTATAGTCCCGGCTGTCGTCAAGCGGCTGTCCGTCGACAAAAACTGCAATATTTGTATCATACGGCATCACATGAGGATCGTACAAGATTTTTAATCCGTCCACAGCCAGACCGCCGAGCCGTTCACCCCGAAAGCCGTATCCGTATACGACCTTCTCACGGAATTCCGACAACAGACTCTGCTGAAGCGCGGTGCGGATATCCCGTCCGGGCAGCCGCATAATGCACGTGTTAATCGGGGACGGACAGAGCGCATGCAGCATACCGGCCGTGATCTCCCCTTCGGGAAGCGGTCCTAGCAGCTGACCGGCATTGACCAGCGAAAGCGGGGTCCCTGTGAATCGTCTTACCGACTGCGCCAGCAGATTGGCAAAAGGCGACTCTCCCCTGAGATCAAGGGCCAGCCGCCGGTCGGTAATGGCAACCTTCTCGCTCAGCGCTTCCCTTCCGCGCTCCAGCTGCAGGACGGCCGCCGAGGAGAGTGAAGGTTCCAGGAGAGATGGATTGACTGGCACGCATTCACCCGTTACATAATGGAAACGTCCAGACGCTTCGTCGCGCTCGAATTCAAGACGCCCCAGATAGTTCCCGAATTTGCCCGCGCCGCACACCGCTGTGCCGTTTACGATCAGCGGCTGTTCCAGCACGTGATGCGTATGGCCGCCGAGAATGGCGTGGACCCCGTCCAGGCGTTCGGCAAGCCGCTGATCCGCAGGCAGGCCCAGATGCGAAAGGATAATGACAATATCAGCTTTCTGCGCAAGCAGCCGGCATTGTTCCCGAAGGCATTCTTCGGGCTCCAGCACATCCCATCCGAGCAGGGAATAGAACGAGGTGAAAGGAGCGGTTGCTCCTGTAACACCGATCCGTATTCCTTCTCTTTCCAGAATGGCATGGGGCTGCATCCAATGCGGAGGCTTCCCCGTTGTGCTCTCCACCAAGTTGCAGCATACGACCGGACACTGAATGCCGGCAAAGACGGAAGACAGCATCTCCCGCGTAAAAGTTAAGCCTTCATTATTACCGATTGTAACGGCGTCGTAGCCCGTCAGGTTGATCATATCGATATTCGCCTGTCCCAAGGTGCCTTCAGTTTCCGGGGCGGCCCGATCCATATGATCTCCGATATCGAACAGAAGCACGGGACTGTTTCGGGCCTCTTGTTTCTGCCTTGCGATAGCGGCTGCAAGCGGGCTCATCATCTCGAAGTGGCTGTGAATGTCATTGGTATGTAGAATCGTCAGACGCTCTGTTTCAGGCCTCATCGTCCAAGCTCCTTCCGCCTGTATATCCGCGCCCATAAGGGGCGGCCGGCAGTTTGTCTATAGTGCCTAGCATAACATTTTAAATGACATTATGGTATATTGTAGTCATTACGATCATAGCGAGGTGAACTTCAGATGCAGCTTTCCATTCGTCTTTTCGCGGGATTGGCCGAAGTTATCGGCTCCCAGACCTTGAATTTCCACGTTGCCGAGCCTCCTGTAACCGCCGGCAGACTCAAGGAGCTCCTGTCCGCTTCCTATCCGGAAGCCGCCGGTCAGATCGCCGTTTCCATGGTGGCCGTTGACCGCGAATACGCTCCCGAAGACACCGTAATTCCCGAATCTTCCGAAGTGGCGCTGATTCCTCCGGTTTCCGGGGGAGAGCCCTCCCCGGAGGAGAACAGCACTCAGGATGGATTGTACACCGTAACGGAGCAGCCGCTCCGTACGGAGGACATCCTGGCCAAAGTACTAGACAGGAATCACGGCGCTTCGCTTGTCTTTGTCGGGACTACCCGGGAAATGACGGGCAGCGAGCACACCTCCGCCCTGTACTACGAGGCCTATATTCCGATGGCCCTCTCCAAATTTGAAGAAATCGGCAGGGAAGTCAAGGAACGCTGGCAGGCGCGCTGCGCCATTTCGCACCGCATCGGACTTGTGGGCGTACAGGAAGCAAGCGTTGTGATCGCGGTATCTTCCCCGCATCGGGCCGTCTGTTATGAGGCCAGCCGCTTTGCGATTGAAGAGCTGAAACGCATGGTCCCCATCTGGAAGAAAGACATAGGCGAATCCTCCCAATCGTGGAAAGGCGCCGATCCGGCTTCCCGGGACAATTGGCCTGCTCCCCCCGCTGATTCTCATTGAAAATTTTACCTGCTCTTGTTATGCTTGAAGCAAATAACTGGCAGGGGAGACATTGGATTTGAGAGTTCACGTCACTGATTTAAAGCCCGGCGATTGCCTGAAGGACGACACCTTCAGCAAGAGGGGCATTCATGTGCTGTCCAAGGGAGCTTTGCTCCAGTTGGATGATATTTCCAGGTTGATTCGGCATGATGTGGACTATGTGGATATTGAGGACCCCCCTCAAACTCCCGCTTCGATTCCTCGTGTCTTCCATACGGTTACCACGAATTTTGACCAAAGCATCGAGGGCTTTCAATCCCTCTATCTGGAGGCGCTGTCCAGAGGAAGCTTCAACCGTTCCATGGTTGACGATATCCTGAAGCCTCTGCTTCACTCACTCGACCAGCACAAGGACACTGTTTCGCTGCTTCTTTTGCTGGATCGTGATGATGAATATACCTATAACCATTCCCTCCAGGTCGGTATGCTAACCTATTATATTGCTACCTGGCTCGGTTATTCCAAGCAGGAATGCTACGAAATTTCCCGGGCGGGTTACTTGCTCGACATTGGCAAATGCCGTATCCCGACTTCCTTGCTGAACAAGCCCGGCAGACTGACTCCGGAAGAATTTCAGGAGGTCAAACGGCACACTACATACGGATATGAAATCATCCGCAATTCCATGAACGACCACAGCACGGCGCTTGTGGCTCTTCAGCATCATGAACGCGAGGACGGGTCGGGTTATCCCGGCCGTCTGAAATCAAGCGAAATTCATCCCTACGCCCAAATCGCCGCAATCGCGGACGTGTACAGCGCAATGACAACAACCCGCGCGTTTCAGTCCAAGCAGGAGTTTATCAGTGTATTGCGGGAGCTGCATAATCTCGGATTCGGCAAATTGAACGGCAAATTCGTACAATCCTTTATCCATCATTTAATTCCCAACTTTATCGGCAAAAGAGTGCTGCTCAGCACCGGCGACATGGGAATTATCATCATGAATAACCCAATTGATGTCTTTCGGCCTCTCGTCCAGAGCGAAGGCCGCTTCATCGATCTGGACCGGGAACGGCAGGTTTCAATTGTAGAAATCTATATGGAGTGACAGACTTGGCCCTCCGGGAAGCTTCCCGGGGGGCTGCTCTTATTATGAGGTTACACCGACCCTGCATCTCATCCCCGGTTGAAGACTTTTCGTCATGCCCCGCCAAAAGACGGATACGCCTTGTACATATTATTTTCATATAGTTCCATATACCTAGTACAAATAGAGTAGTATAATTGGAAGAAAATAGTTTACAAGGAGATGCAGCACAATGGTTAAGCAAGCGGTAAAAGCGGGTCTTTTGTTCATGCTGGCCTTTATTCTCTCGGCTCAGCCGCTCTTTGCGGCAGGCAAGACTGTGAAGGTTAAAGTGACCTTCGTAAGCGCCGAGCTGGTTCAGAACGAGCATGTGGGCAATGAGTGGTGGTGGGGCGGTTATGTCAACGGCAAGGAGCTTGAGGAAGGATCGTCTGTGACTGTAAGCGCCAGCTCATCGGGTTCCATCAAGCTTCGCGCGGAAGCCCAGGAGCAGGATAAAATTCCTGAAGACGGAATCGCCAATGCTTCCGTTAAAGTGTCCTCCCTTAAATCCTCCGTCAACAAAACGTTGAACGTCACCGTGACCGAGAACCGCGGACGGTATTCCGGAAACACGGCCACATGGCGTTTTGTATTCAAGGTGGAGAAGCTGTAACCCTCTGCATATATGTACATAAATGCCCCGGCGGAGCCTGAACATTCAGGACTCTGCCGGGGCATTTATTTGTCACAGAAACCGGAACTGCGCTTCAATCAGGCCGTTATATATGCCCTCGCGTTCCGTCAGCTCGCGATGCGTCCCCATTTCTTTAATTTCCCCGTGATCGAGGACGACGATCTGGTCTGCATGGCGGATCGTTGACAGCCGGTGGGCGACGATGAACGACGTCCGGCCTTTGAGCAATACCTTTAGCGCCTCCTGAATCTTCAGCTCCGTCTCGGTATCGATGCTGGCCGTCGCTTCGTCCAGAATCAGAATGCGCGGATCGGCCAGCAGCGCCCGGGCAAATGACAACAGCTGACGCTGCCCCATCGACAGCGCGCTACCGCGCTCCTCTACCTCGGTATCATAGCCGTCCGGGAGCTTCATAATGAATTCATGGGCATCTACCGCTTTGGCCGCTTCTTCAACCTCTTTGTCTGTCGCGTCAAGCCGCCCAAAGCGGATGTTATCCCGGATGGTCCCGGAGAAAATAAACGTATCCTGCAGCACGATTCCGATTTGGCTCCGGAGACTGCTCAGAGTGACCTCGCGGATATCCTGGCCGTCTATTGTAATTAGTCCGCCCGTAATATCATAGAAACGACCGATCAGATTAATGATGGTGCTCTTCCCCGAACCGGTATGGCCGACTAACGCAATCGACTGCCCCGCTTTGACATCCAGATCGATTCCTTTCAGCGCGGCGCGCCCTTTTTCATACTCGAAATAGACCTTCCGAAAGGCGATATCGCCGCGGATCGTCGGCAGCGGCTTCGCGCCGGGATGATCCCGGACGAGCGGCTCTTCATCAAGATATTCAAAAATGCGTTCCGAAGATGCCATCGCCACAAGCAGCTGGTTATAGGTTTGTCCAAGCCGGTTGATCGGGTCCCAGAAGTTGCTCACATAAGTGCTGAAAGCCACGAGCACACCTACCGTCAGATTCCCCGTCTGGATCAGATGCGCTCCAAGCCAGAACAGAATCAGCGTTCCGATGCCGCCCGTGATCTCGATAATCGGTCCGAAGGACTGGTTCATGGCCGACGCTTTATCCCAGGACTTCTTGCTGTCCATGTTCATGGCGTCGAAGTAGCTCATGTTCTCGAGCTCCTGGGTGTAGGCCTGGGTTACCCGTATGCCTTGAATCGACTCGTTCAAATGCGAATTGATCCGCGAGTTCTTGATCCGGACCTCCTGCCAAGCGACGCGGATCGTCTTGCGGAGCTTCGTCGAGACGAAGAACATGATCGGCACCGTCACCATAACGGCGAGGCCCAGCTTCCAGTTCAGCGCCAGCAAAATTACGATAATCCCGGCAAGCTGAACGCAGTCGATAATCGAGTTGACGACCCCGTTCGTGAACAGATCCTGGAGCGAGTTGATGTCATTGGTCACCCTCACCAGCACCGAGCCTGCCGGTCGTTTGTCGAAGAAGTTAAATGAGAGCTTCTGAATATGCTTGAACAGATCGGAACGGAGATCGTAGATGACGCGCTGCCCAATCACATTGGTGTACTTGATCCGGTAGACACCGGCAACCCACTGCACGATGTACAGTACGATTACGCCTGCGGTAAGAAGATAGAGCAAGGCCGGATTCGGGATTCCTGTCTTCGGTGCAATGGCTTTATCGATCGCTTGGCTGGTGAGAAACGGTACCGCAAGCTTGGTGATCGTGCCCAGTACCATCATTAGCAGAACAAGCGGCAGCATCTGCCTGGCATATGGCTTCATGTAGCCGAACAGCCGGAGAAATTGCCTCCAGTCAAAGGGCTTGTCAATGACATCGTCATCCTTGTAGACGAATCTCTCCTGCCTCGATATCTCCGTTCCCGTCTTCATAGAGCCAGGCGCTTCCTCTTTGGTCTTCATCGTCACATGGCTCACTGTACCTCACCTCCAGCGGCTTTCACCAAATAATCGGCGTATTGAATCCGGTACACATCCCGGTAGGGGCCTGGAACCTGAATTAACTGCTCATGGGTACCGCGCTGCGCGATTTTTCCTTCGTTCAGAACAATGATCTCATCGGCATGCCGGAGCGAAGAAATGCGGTGCGCGATAATCAGCGTCGTCCGGCCGCGCATAACCTCCTGAAATCCTGCCTGGATTTCATGCTCCGTCTCCATATCGACCGCGCTTGTGGCATCGTCAAGGATCAGAATCCGCGGGTTCTTCAGCAGAGCTCTTGCAATCGCAACCCGCTGCTTCTGGCCTCCCGAGAGCCCCATGCCGCGCTCACCGACAATCGTCTCGTACCCTTCCGGCAGCTCCATAATAAAATCATGCGCCTGTGCCAGCTTGGCTGCCCGGATTACCTCCTCCATCGTCACATCCTTCAGCCCGTAGGCGATATTGTTCCGAATCGAGGACGAGAACAGAAAGGTCTCCTGAAATACGGTGGCGATCTGAGATCTCAAGCTGCGTACTCCAAGCTCCCTGATGTCGGTGCCGTCCAATCTGATGCTGCCCTCATTAACATCATAAGCCCGCATGAGCAGCTGGATGATCGTTGATTTGCCCGAACCGGTCCCGCCAAGGAAACCGATGACCGAGCCGGCTTTTGCCTCAAAGTTAATATCCGTTACAGCCGGAAGCTTATTTCCATACGCAAAGGTAACATGATCAAACTCGATATTACCCTCAACTTCAGTCGCAGCCACTTCCACCGCATCCGGCTGATCCCGGACGTCGATCCATTGATTCAGCACCTCCAGCACTCTTTCTCCGGAAGCCTTCGACTGGGTATAATTGTTGATATGAAAGCCAAGTCCCCATACAGGAGCGATAATATACCAGATCAGACTGAAAAAAGCGACCAGTTCGCCGAGTGTCATTCCATGATTAATGACCAGCGTTCCGCCCACTCCAAGGAGAATAGCCACACAGGCGCAAGCCAGAAACTCCATGATCGGAAAGAACTTGCTCCAGAGACCGGCTGCAAAAATTTGATTGTTTTTATACCGCTCATTGCGACCGGAGAATTTCTCCACCTCATGCGGCTCTCTGGCAAAAGATTTGACGGTCCTCACACCGGTCACATTCTCCTGAACCGCCGTTGTCAGCGCGCTGAGCGCAAGACGCATCTCCTGAAAAGCCGGATGAATGCGGGATTCGAACTTGAAAGCTACCGCAGCCAGCAGCGGCATCGTGACGAGCGTCACCAGCGTAAGCTTCCAGTTGAGCGAGAACATCATGATCGATCCGAAAACCACCATGAAGAAAACATTCAACAGCTGCGCGAATCCGAAGCCGATGAACAGCCGGATCGCCTCGAGATCGCCGGTCAGCCGGGACATGAGATCTCCGGTCTTTGCGGTGTCGTAATAACGGAATGACAGAAACTGCAGTTTCTCATAACAGGCGTTACGGAGCCGGTAGGCCAGATAATTCCCAACCCTTCCTCCGAAAAAGCCGTGTGCGAACTGCAAACTCGCCTTCACGCACACCACAGCCAGTACGGTCAGAGCAAGCAGGGGAACATCATTGAACTTCATGGGCACAATCACATCGTCAATCAGTTTCCTCAGCAGGTTCGGGGTAATTAGCCCCACTGCCGTAGCGGCGGCTAAACATACAATCGAAAGAATCAGATAATGCAGCCTCTCCCGGTAAAAGCCCCGCAGTTGCCTAAGAACATCCATGTCTCTCCTCCTTTATTTCACACCTTTCCAAAATTTAACGCTTTCAGTTTTTAGCGACTTTAAGCAGTTTATCATTCCTAAATTAATGGAGCAAAGTGGAAAAATAGCCTGATTCGGCGTTAAATCCTGGAATTTGACGTTTATTCTATCCAAATCGGTCCCTGCGTTCATAGAATGCTTCTATTCTCTCCTCCATGCTGGCCTTATCTAGGATAAATCGAGAACAAAATAAAAAGCGTCTCCAACGCGGAAACGCTCATCGTTATCCCTGTCATTACCTTTGTTAAGATTGCAAGCTTCGGATGGAATCAGGAGGGCTCGGGCGCCGCCATCTCCGTCATGACTTGCCAAATGATCCCGTACTTGTCCTCAAGCTGGCCGAAGTGCGCTCCCCAAAATTGTTTCTTTAGTGGCTCCATGATTTTGCCGCCCTCGGCCAGCTTGTCAAAAGCGGCATAAGCCTCTGCTTCCGCCGGAAATTCAAGCGAGAGAGCCATCCCGTTACCACGCTCGAACGCCCACATGGAATCACACATGTAAAATAAAATACCGGCCGCCTTCAGACTCAGATGCATAACCTTGTCTTTAAATTCCGGATTCGGGTCGGGACCATCCGCAAATGTCATCACATCCAGAATTTCTCCGCCAAGCGCCTCGGTATAAAATGCAGCCTGAGATTTGGCATCCTCCGAAAAAATGTACGGGGTCAGTTTAGCCATGTCTTCAACATCCCTTTCAATCTTGGATTTTGAATATCTACTGCCATGTTATCATAGAACATATGTTCGTGTCTAGTCCAAAATATAACCCGGCCGGGGCCGGGTCGGACTTGCCTTATTTTTTGATGACCATTCTCGTGGTCTTCTTATTAACCGAAGCATCATGGTCGGCTGCATAATCATTCAGCAATTTTTGCGCGGAAATGCACTCGGTCGGCGTACCTGCGCCCGTAGTGCGGAGCAGCTCGATCATTTTCCCCTTTACATTCAGGTCAGTAAGGAGCTCTCCGCTGCGCAGGAAACAGAATTTAATATCTTCACCCTCCGGGAGGTACCTCTCGCTTGTGCTCGTTCCTGAATCTATCGTATAGAACTCAATGCGGCCTTCGAGGTTGATGCCTCCAAAGGCAATCATTATCTTTACATCCCTTTGACTCGGATCATCGACTTTGAAAAAATCGACCAAAGCTTGATGAATGGCGGCAAAATCCGTTTTTTCATCAAAGTAGGGAAGCATCTGGACCGACAGCTCTTCACAAGGCCCTTGACTGCCCGCGAAAGCAATAAAAGCGCTGTTTCCGATATTAATAAAATTTTGATAATCCTCTTGCAAAACCTCGTTGTTCTCACCCAGCAGCTTTCCGTCGCTCATCACGCTTAAAAAATTCTCCCGGCCCAAAATAGACACAAAGCTCATGATATTCCCCCTAATTTCCAGCACAATTTAAAGTATGTTGACCTAAATAAAATACGTGTCCGAGCGTCTTGGGCATAAGAGCGTCAAGTTCACTGGCGGACACGTATCAAAGATGGTATTTAATTAACGGCTAAACTCCGTCCGAAAGCCGAAAAACCTTGAAGGATCAAGGTTAACCGATGCTTCCCTCCATCTCAAATTTGATGAGACGGTTCATTTCGACGGCGTATTCCATCGGCAGCTCCTTGGTGAACGGCTCGATGAAGCCCATAACGATCATCTGGGTCGCTTCGGCTTCCGAAAGACCACGGCTCATGAGGTAGAAGAGCTGTTCCTCGGATACCTTCGAGACCGTCGCTTCGTGCTCAAGCGTAATGTTATCGTTCATAATCTCATTATAAGGAATCGTATCCGAAGTGGACTCGTTATCCATAATGAGCGTATCGCACTTGATGTTCGATTTCGCGCCTTCCGCCTGACGGCCGAAGGAAGCAAGTCCGCGGTAAGTAACCTTGCCGCCGTGCTTACTGATCGATTTGGAAATAATGGTGGACGTTGTGTCCGGTGCCAAATGGATCATTTTGGCCCCTGCATCCTGGTGCTGGCCTTTGCCGGCCACCGCGATGGAGAGCACAGATCCTTTGGCGCCGCGTCCTTTCAGAACAACAGCTGGGTATTTCATCGTCAGCTTGGAACCGATGTTGCCGTCAACCCATTCCATCGTCGCGTTCTCTTCCGCAACCGCGCGTTTCGTAACGAGGTTGTAGATGTTCGGCGCCCAGTTCTGGATAGTGGTATAACGGACACGCGCGTTCTTCTTGCAGATGATCTCAACGACAGCGCTGTGCAGCGAGTTCGTGCTGTAGACCGGAGCGGTACAGCCTTCCACGTAGTGCACAAAGCTGTCCTCGTCGGCGATGATCAGCGTTCTTTCGAATTGACCCATGTTCTCGGAGTTGATGCGGAAGTATGCTTGCAGCGGAACTTCGCATTTAACGCCCTTTGGAACATAGATAAAGCTTCCGCCCGACCACACAGCGCTGTTCAGCGCAGCGAACTTGTTGTCGGCAGGAGGAATAACGGTACCGAAATATTCCTTGAAAATCTCGGGATACTCACGAAGAGCCGTGTCCGTATCCGTAAAGATAACGCCCTGCTCTTCCAGATCCTTCTGCATGCTGTGATATACAACTTCGGATTCGTATTGTGCGGATACACCCGCGAGGAACTTTTGTTCAGCTTCAGGAATACCGAGCTTATCGAAGGTTTCCTTGATTTCGGAAGGAACCTCTTCCCAGGTCTTTCCCTGCTTCTCAGAGGGTCTGACATAATACTGAATGTCGTTGAAGTCCAGCTCGTCAAGGTCTCCGCCCCAACGCGGCAGCGGCATTTTGTCGAATTGACCGAGCGATTTCAGACGGAAGTCCAGCATCCACTGCGGTTCATTCTTGATAGCCGAAATTTCCTTGACGATTTCCGGAGTCAGCCCTTTACCCGTTTGAAATACCGCCTTGTGCTCGTCCCGAAAACCATATTTGTACTCTTCAATTTCAGGCGCTTTTTTGGCCATGGGGGTATGCCTCCTTCATTTCATTTAGTGGTGTCGCTCTTCCTCATCGATGCCTTTGCGCAGCGCATTCCAGGCCAGTGTCGCGCATTTGATGCGCGCCGGGAATTTGTTCACGCCGGAAAGGGCTTCGATATCTTCATAATCGCCGAACGTCACGTCCTCGCCTTGCATCAGTGCGGAGAAGCGGCTGGCCAAGTCCAGCGCCTGTTCCACGGTTTTACCTTTAACGACTTCGGTCATCATCGAGGCGGAGGACATGCTGATTGAGCAGCCCTCACCGACATACCGAGCCTCTTTAACGATCCCGTCCTCAACCTTCAGCTGCAGTGTAATACGGTCTCCGCAGGTAGGATTGTTCAACTCCACCTTCATGGCGTCATCTTCAAATAAGCCGCGGTTCCGGGGATTCTTATAATGATCCATGATTACACGTCTGTACAAATCATCCAATTGCATCGGCGAAATACTCCTTTGTACGGATTAATGCCGAAGCCAGCCGGTCGATATCTTCTTCGTTGTTGTATAAATATAAGCTGGCCCGTGCCGTTGAACTAGCTTCCAGCCAGCGCATAAGCGGCTGGCAGCAGTGATGGCCCGCCCGAACCGCAATTCCCTCCGCATCGAGCACAGTTGCTACGTCATGCGGGTGAACATCCCCCAGATTAAAGGTCACGACGCCCACTTGCCGGTTGCGCGGTCCGTAGATGGTGATGCCATCGATTTCGGAAAGCCGCTCCTCGGCATAGGCTGCGAGCTTGATCTCATGCCGGTGAATCTCATCGAGACCGACCTCCTGAAGAAAATCGATCGCGGCTCCGAGGCCGACAGCGCCCGCAATGATCGGCGTTCCGCCCTCGAACTTCCACGGTAGCTCCTTCCAGGTCGACTCGTAAAGACCAACGTCATCAATCATTTCCCCGCCGAATTCCACCGGCTCCATGGCTTCAAGCAGCGCTCTCTTGCCGTAAAGGGCGCCGATGCCGGTAGGCGCGCACATCTTGTGGCCGGACAACGCATAGAAGTCACAGTCCAGATCCTGGACGTCGACCTTCATATGCGGCGTGCTCTGCGCGCCGTCAACCACCATAACCGCGCCATGCCGGTGGGCAATGGCCGCCAGCTCCTTCACCGGGCTTGTAACGCCCATTACGTTGGAGACGTAGGCTACGGATACGATCTTCGTTCTGTCCGTAATCGTCTTCTCGGCGTCTTCCAGCAGAATGGTTCCGTCTTTCTGCAGCGGAATGAACTTCAGCGTCGCTCCCGTCTTCTTGGCAAGCTGCTGCCACGGAATCAGGTTGCTGTGGTGCTCCATCAGCGTTATTACGATCTCATCGCCTTCACCAACGGCTGAAGGACCGTAGGAGGAAGCAACCAAATTCAGCGCCGTCGTCGTACCGCGGGTAAACACGATTTCCTTGGTGCTGCGGGCGTTAATAAATTTGGCGACCTTCTCTCTGGCACCCTCATAGGCATCGGTAGCGCGGCTGCCCAGCGTATGGACGCCGCGGTGAACGTTGGAATTATCATGTTCATAATAAGCCTTGATTGCTTCAATTACCTGCCGAGGCTTCTGTGAAGTAGCAGCGCTGTCCAGGTACACGAGCGGATGACCGTTGACGTTCTGGTTCAGGATGGGGAATTGCTCCCGGATGGCCTTGTTCATTGTCCCAACTTCCTTTCCACAAGAGACTTCAGCTGTTCGCGCAGTCCCTCTAGTGGAATTTGCGACACAACGGGCGCAAGGAAGCCGTATATAACCAGTCTCTCTGCTTCGGCGCGCGAAATGCCGCGCGACATCAGATAGTAGATTTGCTCTGGATTGACCTGACCGACGGAAGCTGCGTGTCCTGCGGTCACGTCATCTTCGTCAATAAGCAGGATCGGATTGGCGTCCCCGCGTGCCTTCGGGCTCAGCATAAGCACTTTTTCCGTCTGCTGGCCGTCTGCGCGCGTAGCGCCTTTCTCGATTTTGGTAATCCCGTTGATAATCGACGTTGCGCTTTCCCGCATTACCGCGCGGGTAATCATATTGCTTGGCGTGTTTTTGCCAAAATGCTGAGCCTGCGTCGTGTAGTTCAGCTTTTGAGCGCCCGAGCCAACCGCAATGACTTTCGCGTCGGAGCTTGCCCCGTTGCCCTTAAGCACCGACTTCGTGTCGCTGGCCGTATCGCCGCCATTCATTTCGCCGACGATCCACTCGACCGCTCCGTCATTTTCAACAATGGCGCGGCGGTAAGTCACATCGGTTGTATCCGTTCCGAATTGATGAACTGTAGCGTAGCGGACTTTCGCTCCGGCTCCGACGAACACTTCCACGGCGCCGTTATGAAGTCCAGCTTCTTCCTTGCCCGACACGTAGTTGTCGACATAGGTCACCGAGCTGTTGCTGTCGGCCACGATCAGGACGTGAGGCGCGAATGCAGCCTCCGCGTCGTCCGTCAGGAATACGGCCTGTACCGGCGTATCGACTACGACATTCTTCGGAATGTACAGGAACACGCCTCCGTTCCACAGCGCCGCGTGCAGCGCAGCGATCGAATGCTCCTCCGGTTTGACCGCAGTGTGCAGATAACGCTGCACAAGCTCGCTGTGTTCCTTAGCCGCAGTCTGCAGATCGGAGAAGATGACTCCCTTCTCCGCAAGCTCCGGGGCAAGGCGGGTGTAGACTACTCCCGAATTCCGTTGAATGATCAGGCTGCCTTCCCCTGCGCTGCCAGCAAGTGCAGCAATGGAGGAGGGGGCTTCGTTCAATGCGGCAATCGCCGCGCTTTCTTTATAACTCCCGTACCCGTGTATATTCCAGCGCTCAATCCGTGTCTTCTCCAGTTTTGGAAGCTCCAGCTTCGCTGCAAGCTCCAGTGCCTTCAGGCGGCTTTCCTTCAGCCATTCCGGCTCTCCGCTTCGCAGCGACAGTTCGCTCAGCCGGCCGGCGTCCACCGGAAGAATGGTTTGCGTCATCATAATGGTCTCCTCCTTCCAGGTGTTCTTAAGCTTCCTGTCCTACGGTTTCATCTTCGATTCCGAGTTCTTCCTTCACCCATTCGTAGCCTTCGGCTTCAAGACGTTCCGCCAGCTCCGGACCGCCGGATTTGACGATTCTGCCTTGCATCATTATATGAACAAAGTCAGGCTTGATATAGTTGAGCAAACGTTGGTAGTGGGTGATAACCAGGAATCCGCGGTCTTCGCTGCGCATAGCGTTTACCCCTTGGGCTACAACTCTCAATGCGTCGATATCCAGACCGGAGTCAATTTCGTCAAGAATGACGATTTTCGGTTCCAGCAACATCATTTGCAGGATTTCGTTGCGTTTCTTCTCGCCGCCGGAGAAGCCTTCGTTCAAATAGCGGTGCATGAACTCAGGGTTCATTTCCAATTCCTTCATTTTGCCTTCCATCTGGCGGATAAACTTGATCAGCGAAATTTCGCTGCCTTCTTCGCGGCGGGCGTTAATCGCGCTGCGGAGAAAGTCGGAGTTCGTTACGCCGGCGATTTCACTCGGATACTGCATTGCAAGGAACAATCCGGCGCGGGCGCGCTCGTCAACGCCCATTTCCAGCAAGTCTTCGCCCTCAAGGGTTACGGTTCCTTCCGTTACTTCGTATTTCGGATGGCCCATCAGCGAAGAAGCAAGTGTACTCTTGCCGGTGCCGTTCGGCCCCATGATGGCATGAACCTCGCCGCCCTTCATTTGAAGGTTAAACCCCTTTAGAATCTCTTTCCCCTCAACTGTCGCTTTCAAACCCTCAATGACAAATTCTGCTGCCATAACGTTCATTCCCTCCATTGATCGATTTGCGAAATCAGAATTATATTAAAACAGGTTAGCCCTGATCCCAGCATTATGCTTTAGAGTGCTTATCAAATTATAATCATTATAATTTGATTCTCACTGATTATCAATGATTTTCACTCATTTTATTATAATGAACCTGTCATTACAAACCGAATTTTCATTTTTTCAAAATCTTTCAACGAAGTTTCACCATTATTGTCATATTATTGCCCTAATATGGACTTAATTCTCACACGCTTTTCTTCAAACGACTCTTCGCTCAAAACCGGGTTTAACCGGATGTCGTCCTTCACCGCCGGAAGCTCAATCCAGGAACGGCAGCCCCCATATTCCGGAAGCGCCTCGATCAGAACCGGCTCCTCCAGCTTGTATACCCGGAGCAGTAATATATGAAGCGGCTGCTTCGCCTTCCATTTGAGCCGCTCCTCGGCCAAATTTCCCGTCCACATATGATAAGGATAAAGCAGCTCAAGCTGCGCGAAATCACGCACTTCAAGATCATCGGTTGCCTCGGCATATGCGGTAAGCTTCACATGGGCGGCTCCCGCATCAAATTCCGAAAGTGAACGCTCCACGAAGGATTGATAGGGGTCCTTGATCAGGTGGGCCCGCTGGTGTTCATAGGTCGGGAACAGATAAAAGGAACGGCTCTTCAGCTCAAACCGCCTCGTTTCCTCCTCGATGCCGCCTTTTCGCATAAGCAGGATCTGATCACCTTCCAGCAGAACATCAATGACCGAAGCCCATTCTTTCAGAGCGACGGGGTTGAGTTTCATCGCTTATCCCTCCTTCCAATCCCAATTTTTCAGCTGCTCATGAATCTATTATAACGGCATTCGTTCCATTCCGACAGGCTGATGTTAAAAAAGCTTCCGCAAGAAGACCATTCAAGCTCGTATTCCGGAATCCGTATGGCGTAAAAAAACGCGCCGTGTATAGATTTCCTTCCTCAGCCGCGGTATCATCCCGAAATATTTTCCAAAGCAGTTTTTTTCAAAAGGCATTACGAATTTGTCGAATAACGCAAAAAAGCCTCCTGGGGAGGCTTGTCCGCTAATTCATAGATCCTCACTGCCTGTCAAACGTACGGTCCGGTCCTCAACCGAGGAAAGAACGCAGCATCCAGGCATGCTTTTCAAAGTCGGTGCGGATTTTGATGAACAAGTCGGCCGTAGGGTGGTCCGTACCTTCCTCCGCCAGTTCGATGCCTTCCGTCACTTCTTCAGCCACGGTGGTGAAATCCTCGATCAGTGTTTGCACCATCGCGCGCGTATCCTCCTTGCCGGTTGCTTCCTGAATGGTCGCAATTTCCAGATACTCCTTCAAGGTTGCAGCCGGTTGCCCTTTGATGCTCAAGAGACGCTCTGCCACCTCGTCCATTTTCTCCGTAACCTCATCATATAATTCTTCGAATTTGACATGAAGCGAGAAGAACTGCTCGCCTTTTACATACCAATGGTAATTGTGTATTTTGACATACAGCACATTCAGATTGGCAACCTGACGGTTCAATACTTGCTCGACTGAGGTAGATTCAACTTTGTTTGTTGCTTTAGCCATTTTAAATCCCTTCCTTGTCCAAAAATGTAGCCGGCATCTCAAGATGGTCCGGCCCTGCCGTTGTCTACTGACCATTTACCCCTATGTCCACCCGGGCGAAACAATATGACCCAATCTCCATAATTTTGTCAAAATACCGGATGGATCGACTTCCGTAGGATGCTCAAAGGGATTCCCGCTTATGCTTGCCCATCCGCTTCCGGTTTTTTACACAAACGCGTAACCTCTATTTATGGACATCAATTTGGTTAAAAGCCTAGCATTAAAAAAGGGGCCGATTGGCCCCATCTCACCTGCGCATTTCTCTACAGCATCCTGAGCAAAGCTTCGGACCCGATCATGCCCGGAACGATTCCAAGCTTCTCCGCCTCGAATGTCACGGATTCCAGCGGAGCGGCAAGCAGCTGTTCCAATGTCCGTACCCCCACAGCCCTTCCGGCAATGATGCCCCGGTCTGCAAGACGTTCGTTCAGCAGTCCGACATCAAGCGCTCCGCACATAATATAACCTTTATCGGTGCTGATCGTCAGCAGCGTCGTTTTGGGCAGTTTCACTTCCACGCCAAGCATAATATGATTGCCGACCGCTACAGGCTCCAAAGTCACCATTAACAGCCACCTCCCTTATCGTTTCCCCGCTCTATGTGTATGCCTGCCTTGTTGCAGACGTGTGGACGATGGTCCCGATTTTTACGGAAGAACCAGGTGACAAAAGGCCCAATCTCCCCGAAATTCTTCTATATTATTATTTCGCGTTTAATGATATAGTTTGTTTACATAGAACCATTTCTAAGGATAAGCTGGGGGCATTATGGACAAAAAAACACTAAGCGAAGACGATCATTATTTGTTTAACGTCGACATCTTGATTAATGCCCGTACCCATCCGCTTGCTCTGCAATATTTGCTGGAACTGATGAACGGCAGCCAGGTCGTAGGAGATTTTAAAATCAATTCGGAACTCCCCCTGGGAAAAAAAATCGACAGCCTGCTGAATCCGCCCAAAACGTTGTCCAAGCAGGAAAGCGCTCTGCTTAAGAAGCTCTCGGGTTATAAGTCTTCCGTGCACGCTTCACCTTCTGCAGCGGCATCTCCTCCGAAGGCACCCGCGGAAAGTCCCGCAGACGCCTTCGAACAGATTCGCACGTTTATCCGGGATAACCGACTGGTCCGGTTAAGGGCCAACCGCCAGGGCAAGCAGTTGTCACTTCCGTGCCGTATTCTGAATTTTGACGAAGAGACAGGCACCATAAACGTCTATCATGTAGACGAGAAGCAGGTATATACGTTCAGGCTAAATGAAATCGACGAATTTTTGTAAAAAGCAAACGAGGGTGCCTTTAGACCATAAGACGGTCTAAGAGCACCCTCGCTTGCGTAAAGCCATAAGATCGCTCCGCGAGATTCAATGCGCTTCTGCCAGCGGAGCGCCTTTTGGAACTAGCGGGCTTTTTTCCGGGACCAGCCCTCCAAAGCAAGCAGCAGCCAGCCGGCAATGAAGCATACTCCGCCTAACGGAGTAATTGCTCCCAGCACCTTGATTCCCGAAATGCTCAGCGCATAAAGGCTCCCCGAGAACAGGATGATGCCGGCAATAAGCAGCCAGCCGGACCAGCGGAGCCGGCCGCTCTCACCCCATTGTCCGGCGGCAAGGCCGACGATCAGCAGACCCAGCGCATGCATCATGTGATAATGGACGCCCGTTTCATAGACCGCCATCGCCGATTCATTGAGCGAGGCTTTAAGGATATGGGCGCCGAAAGCGCCGACGGCTACGGCAAGCATGGCGAACAGCGCTCCCCAAGTGATAAATGTCCGCTGCAAAGACTGACAACTCCTTATCCTATGCCGAGAATACGCTACATACGGCATGCTTTTTCGATCCCTTCTATCATAACGGATGCACAGCAGACATATCCAGTGTTCACCTTTTTTGCCAGGGGCCTTGCATTTGGAGCTTAGCCTGTGAACAATAGTTATAGCATATACATAGTAAATAATCGGCAAAGGAGCATACCCAGTCTATGGATGAACAGGATTTTCCGAAGCAAGACCCACAGCAAAACAACCCCTATACCGGTGCCCCCGGCTTCTCTCCCTACCCGGAGGAACCGCGAAAGCTCAAGCATTCTGGCCCAGGCATCGCCTCCTTTGTTATCGCTATGGTGACAATTGTGGGATACATCGTCTCCTTCATAGTCGCTGCAGTCTTAATCGGGCAGGAAGTTCATGTAACGATCACGCTGGCTGACCGGGGAGGCGAAGGTTTTCTGTTTCTCGGCTTGTCGGTGCTTGCGCTTGCGGCGCTTAATTTGATCGGCCTGGTGGTTGGAATCATCGGCCTTGCCCTGCGCGGTAGGCGCAAAGTATTCGGAATCATCGGGACGATCATCAACGGACTTATATTGCTGATGTTCGTGCTGCTCATTGTGGTGGTTCTGGCGGACGTGGGCGCCCTGTCGTAAAGTCGGGACGGACGCTGCCCCCTTACAAAATGGCGGCTTCGAATACAGAACCGGCCCCTCGGGTTGTCCGGGTAATTACCCGAAGACAAGACCCGAGGGGCCGTTTTGTCTCTCAGCCAGTGAAGCCTTTTATGCTGCGTTTAACGGTTCACAAGCGTATTCAACGAAGCAAAGGCATGCGGTGGAAATCCTTCCGTGGCCTCACCGAAAGGGATATTCATGGTAATGATAAAACCCTGCCCGTCCGACTCCTTGACGATATATTTTTTCGCCCCGTCCTTGCCGGTTGCGGTCAGGAACAGCCGGGCGTCCGGCATTGCCTGAGCTCTCTCGCCCTCTTTAAGCTCCTTGACTTCCCCAATTTTGGACAGCTCCTTGCTGCCTTCAAGCCGCAGAATATCCAGATTAAAGTCTGAAGGAAGCTTCTCGATGTCGGCGTAATAGTCGGGATTAACCTTCAGATAAAGCCGGCCCTTCGCCTGGTCGAAGCTGAGAATATCAAACACATACAGCGCATAACCGTTGCCCTGAGCGAGCGTCGCCGTCTTCACTTCCCGGCTTCCTTCCAACGTAAGCTCCAGCTGCTTCGTTGGCGGCAATTCGGACGAATTATCCGCGCTCCCTTCCGAAGCGCTCAGCTTGGTAAGCACACGCTGCTTGACCGAAGGGTCGCCCTCTACCTCTTTTTCCACGTATTCAAAGGAGATCTTGTCCTCTTCATTCAGCGTTTCCGGCACATTCTCCAATCCGGCTCCGAGTTCAAAGGCAATCGGACCTTCCTCCGTCTGGATTTCTATGGAATGATTATCGATTTGACCGTTGTAGACCCCGGTCCCTTTTATAACCTGAGTCTCCCCGACTGCCGGTTGGCTCGGTGAAGCGGATGGTTCGGGCGCCGTGCTCGGTTCGGGAACGGCCGTGGGCGCAATGGTCGGCGAGGCCGTGACGGGCGCATCCGATGGGCCTGCGGCAGGCTTATCTCCCGTGCAAGCCGTCAGAGCGAGCAAGAATACGGCAAGAGCGGCCGCGGCCGATATGGAACGTTGTGGTTTCATGCAGTTTTGCCTCCTTAAGGTTCTCGTGCGGTGCGCACTTACCCTTTTAACGTCCCATCCCGTGCTAAGGTTGCAAATGAATTTTTCCGGAAACCGGCCTTTAACTTCTCCGCCGCTTTCAGCGCACATATCCCCAAGCCCCGTGAATATACTTTAGTTACAACTACCGGCTTCTCCGCCCCGGCGCTTTGCCGGATCTGTTCCCCTTATGCCGGTCCGCGCCGCAAGCCGCGAATTCTTTCGTTTCTTATATTCCATGGGAGGTGATCCTCTTTGCCGCAATCGTCACAGCCTTTTTCATTCGTCGTCTCAAAGGAAGACTGGTCCCTGCACCGCAAAGGCCATCAGGATCAGGAACGTCACCAGCAGAAGGTCAAGGAAGCCATCAAGAGCAATCTGCCCGATCTCGTTACGGAAGAGAACATTATCATGTCCGATGGCAAGCAAATTGTAAAAGTGCCGATCCGCAGTCTGGATGAGTACCGGATTATTTATAATTACCGCAAGCAGAAGCATGTCGGGCAAGGCGACGGAGACAGTCAAATTGGAGATGTTCTGGGACGGGAACCGGCCCAAGCGGGTCCGGGCAAGGGAGATAAAGCCGGCGATCAGCCGGGTCAGGACCTGGTGGAGGCGGAGGTCGATCTGGAGGATCTGGAGGACATTCTGTTTCAGGAATTTGAGCTGCCTCATCTAAAGCCCAAGGACAAGGAAGAAGTTGAGGTCCAGTCCATCGTCTTCAACGATATCCGCAAAAAAGGTATGATGTCCAATATCGACAAAAAGCGCACCCTGCTTGAGAACCTGCGCCGCAACGCCAGAGCCGGTATTCCGAAAATTCACCGCATCAGTCCCGACGATCTGCGCTACAAAACATGGGACGAAACGACCATCCCGCATTCCAATGCGGTTATCATCGCCATGATGGATACTTCAGGAAGTATGGGAACCTTTGAAAAATACTGCGCCCGCAGCTTCTTCTTCTGGATGACCCGCTTCCTGCGCCGCCAGTACGAGAAGGTCGAGATTGTCTTTCTGGCCCATCATACGGAAGCCAAAGAGGTCACCGAGCATGACTTCTTCACCCGGGGCGAGAGCGGCGGCACGATCTGTTCGTCGGCCTATCAAAAAGCGCTGGATATTATCGACAAACGCTATCCGCCTTCCAAGTACAACATCTATCCTTTCCATTTCTCGGACGGCGACAATTTAAGCTCCGACAACGAGCGCTGCGTCAAGCTGATCGGGGAGCTGCTGAAGCGCAGCAACATCTTCGGCTACGGCGAGGTCAACCAGTATAACCGGAGCAGCACGCTGATGTCGGCATACAAGCATATCAAGCAGCCGCAGTTCATGTACTATGTCATCAAGGACAAGAAGGAAGTGTATCAGGCGCTCAAGACCTTTTTCGCCAAAAAAGAGCCCGCAGGGCGGTAATCCGTTAATCCCGGACGCCACGGGAACAAGCCGGTTCTTTGACTTCACTCCTTACAACCTTCAGCAGCATATAAAAACGAAAAACGGCCGTTTATTACCTAAAAAAGCTTCCCTGTTGTAAGAACGGGAAGCTTTTAAATATTTTAAATGGGTTAAGCAGCTATTTCCCTTTACGCTCTTACCCTTTGCTGGCTCCCGCTGTCAATCCGTCTACCAGCAAGCGCTGGAGGAAGGCGAACAAGATCATAATCGGCACAGCAATCAGTACGGCTCCGGCCGAGAACAGGGTGAAGTTGGAGTTCTGAATGGTGTTGACCATGTCCCACATCCCTACTGCGACGGTCCAGTTCTCTTTTGTCCGCAGAATCAGCCGTGCGAAAATGAAGTCAACCCATGGTCCGACAAACTGGGTCAGCGCCATATAAGTAATCATCGGTCGTGATAATGGCAGAATAATTCTTGAGAAAATGCCGAAGTTGCTTGCCCCGTCAATCCGCGCGGCCTCGTCAAGGGAACGGGGAATCGTATCGAGAAAGCCTTTGGCGATGAATGTTCCGCTGAGAGGAGCGCCGGCCGCGTAGACGATAATTAACGCCAGATGAGTATCCAGAAGATGAAACTCCTTCAGCAGCAAATAAATGGCGATCATACTCATAAAGCCCGGGAACATGCCGAGAATCAGCAGTGTGGACAACGCCGTCTGACGTCCCTTAAAACGAAATCTTGATACCGCATAGCTTGTCAGCAGAGTCAATAATACGCCGATCAGCATAGAGCAGAGAGCGATCTTCAACGTATTCATGTACCAAGTGCCGAACAAATAGACCTGTGAGGTAAAGAGCTCTTTATAATGGACAAGCGTCAGCTGATCCGGAATAAAATGCTTGCTGTACAGCGACTTTCCGGGCCGAAGCGATCCGAGAACAATCCATATCGCCGGATACAAGGCCGATATCGCCAGGACAATCAGGATGATATAACTCACAGCCAGACGACTGATATTGGCGAATTTACGTCCGATCATTGGATCATGTCCTCCTGTTTGAAAGAATTGGTCCGGCGGTAGTTGTATATCGAAAAGGAAGCGATGATGATAAAGATAATGATCCCTACTGCGGCGGCCATGTTGTTTTTGTTCTGGTCAAGCGTCAATTTATACAACCATGTTACGAGCAAATCCGTTGAACCTGCGTATTGATAGTTCCCATTCACCGGATTCCCGCCCGTAAGCAGAAAAATCGCGTTAAAGTTGTTAATGTTGCCCGCAAACTGCGTTATGAGCGTAGGGGCTGTGGTGAACAGAACCATGGGTAAAGTGACAATGCGAAATTTTTGAAAGTTGGAAGCTCCGTCAACCTCTGCCGCTTCGTACATATCCCGCGGAATTGTCGTCAGCACACCCATAATTAGCAGCATGGATACCGGTATGCCGACCCACATATTTACAATAATAACGGTCACCTTCGCCCAGAATGGATCGGTTAGCCACGGCAGTCCGCCGAGTCCAAAATATCTCAGATATTGATTGATCGGGCCGAATTGCCCATTGAACAGGTTGCGCATGAGCAGCAGAGAGATCAGCTGCGGAACAGCATACGGAATAATCAGAATCGCTCTCCAGAAACCTTTAAATCTTATACCCTGCTGGCTAATCAGCAGCGCTACCAGCAGACCTCCGAAATAAGTGGTAACCGTCGATAAGATCGCCCAAATAATTGTCCAGGTCAGAACCCCGTAAAAAGTATGGCTCCATGTCTTCAGTGCAAGCAAATTGCGGAAGGTTTCGAAGCCGACCCAATCCACAAGCTTCGCCGGAGGAACGTGCGAGGGGGCGGAATAGTTCGTAAAGGCAATCAGGATCATAAAGATAATCGGCATGATGGTGAAGAACAAAATGCCGACGGCAGGAAGAATCAGGAAGGTTTCCGCAAATTTATAATCCCGTACATAGCGGAGTGATTGTTTAAAGTTGTTAACCGGAATTCCGGCTTCCCGTTTCCTGGCGGTTTGGAACGCATCCCTGATGTTCATAACCCAGGCGATCAGAAACAAAATCAGCACAAACAAGGTAATCAAGCTCTGAATCAAAATATAAATGGAATGGTCTCCGGGCACCATTTTCGTGATCCCGTTCACTTTAGCCAAATGGTTGGGCGTATCTCCCAAAGTGGCAATCCCCCACAAGGCCCTTCCCAAATTTCCGATAAAATAATAGACACACGCTGATTCGATCAAGAAAAAAATAATGCCTTTTACGAATTGGCGGTTGTATATTTGTCCGAGTCCCATAAAAATCGTCGACAGTATCGTGGCTGTTGCGCGTTGTATTCGCATTCCTTCTCCGCTCTCCTCTCCCGGGAATCGCTATCGCCCGCCAGGCTTGGCGCGGCGGGCGATGGCGATTTGTTTCATTATTGAGCTGCGGCTCCATTGTTCAAATCCTTGATTTGCTGAACCGCTTTGTCCATTGCCGCCTTCGGATCGGCGTTTTTATCCCAAATTTCCGGCAGCGCTGCGTTAGCCGGGCTCCACACATTGCCCATCTCCGGTATGGACGGCATAGGCTGGGAATTCTTCGCTTGTTCGGCAAAGGCCGACACATATGGATCATTCTTGACCTGCGGATCTTCCAATGCTTCCTTGTTCGTCGGGATGGAACCAATCAGCTTGTTCAGCAGAAGCTGGGCATCTTTGCTGGTAGCGAATTCAGCATACAATTTGGCCGCATTCGGATACTGCGAATACGCATTGACTCCGTAGATTTTGATGCCGGAGAAGGAAATCGACGTTTTCCCGTCAACTGTCGGCAGCGGCGCCAAACCCAACTTGTCTCCAAGCGCTTGTTTATAGCCGGCCAGTTCCCACGGACCATTAATATCCATAGCTACGTCTCCGGAATTGAACAGGCTGCGCTTGATATCCGGGTTGATATCCCCGCTCTTGATCGGCAGAGCCTCTTTCATTTTGACAAAAGCTTTCAAGCCTTCAATGGCTTGATCGGAGTTCAGGCCAATATCGTCCTTGTTAGTGCCGCTATCGCCGAAGACATAACCGCCTGTCGAAGCGATAAACATATAGTTAAAATACAGGTTGCCGACTTCCCACATAATCCCGTATTTGTTCTTCGATTTGTCCGTGAACGTCTTGCTGAAAGCAAGCACATCATCAAAAGACTTCGGCGCTTCCTTCACCAGCGATTTATTATAATACAGAGCGTAGGTCTCGGCGGAACGCGGGTAGCCGTACAGTTCGCCCTCAAAGCTGGCTCCGGTAATCGCGGCCTCGGTGTTGTTCTTTTTGGTTTCCTCGGCAAACAGATCATTTGGAAGGACAAGACTCGCAGCGACCGCCTTACCGAGATTGTCATGCGGAATAACGATAACGTCCGCCGCCAATCCCGAAGGACCGTCCTGAGACAATTTCGTCACTTGATCTGCGGGAGCCACTTCTTCGATTTTGACCGGAACATTATATTTTTGGGTAAATTCCTTGGCGATTTGCTCGGTGAACGCCCTTTCTTCTTTACTCTCCCATACCGTCAAAGCAGCTCCGTCTTCAGGAGTGATTTGAGAAGACACTGATCCCGTGTTCGTACCTCCAGAATTGGAGGCGCTTTCTGTAGGTGCACTCGTTTGGGCAGAATTCGCTCCGTTATTTCCGGACCCGCAGGCCGTAATGGAGAGAACCATTGTGAACGCAGCGGCGAGAGTGACAAACTTTTTCATCTTCAATTTCATTAGCCCCTTTCGTGTTCAATTCCCTTAATTTTTGAGTTGAAGCGATCAAGTTCGGCAGTTTGCGCAAACGATTGCAAAAAAGCTGCCACAGGACCGTAATTCTTATCTTATTTCGTCGAATTAGACAATCCCATAACTTGGAAGCGCTTCATTTCGAACCAATCATACAATAGCGTATCTTGTTTGTAAAAACGCTTTCACATAGAATTTTACGTCATTTCGTCCAATTTAATTGGGTAAATCACCTATTATCTTCTCAAATCAAATGATATCTCCTGTTTTCGTTTCTTTTTTTCAAAACATTTACTAGTGAACTGCAATATTCATGCATATTCAAGCAAAACAGGAAAGCCATATTAAGCAGAGTAAGACTGCAAAAAAATCTCTATTCTTCCCTGAGCCTGTTCGAAGCAAAAACAATTGTGTGCAAAGGTTTGAATTAACTATTGCCTGAAATCTTGGCCTCATGCTATAATCCTAATCATTCCAGAAGTAATCGCTTTCCTGGATACCAATTTAAAGGCAATGCTACTTGTTACAGGTACATCCTCGGTCGTTTCCCGGCTTAGGATGTGCCTTTTTGCTTTGGTTTAAGGGCGCATAATCTCCTTGTGTCGTGACCGGGGTGGCTTAAATAACAAGGTGTCTTGAAGTAAGAGAGTCCCGTTAAAAAAATTTTGGGAGGTATTGTTCATGTTACTGGAAGCTGTCTATCATCGCCCTCGTCTCAACTGGTCCTATGCTTACGATGAGAACACGATTCATCTGCGGCTTCGCGCCAAAAAAGGCGATTTGAGCGAAGTGTTCGCCTGGGTAGGGGATAAATATGCCTGGGATCAAACCAAAGAACTGATTCCAATGACCGTTTTTGCCTCTGACGACATGTTCGATTATTGGGAATGCGAGTCCGTTCCGCCTTTCCGCCGGCTGAAATATGGCTTTCTGCTGCAAAAGGGCAAAGAGCGGATCTGGATGACCGAAAGCGAATTTCAAGCCGAGCGTCCCTTGAATCCTTATCGGCTGTTTGAATTCCCATATATCAACCGCGGCGATGTCTTCGCTCCTCCGGCCTGGGTCAAGGATTCGATCTTTTATCAAATTTTCCCGGAGCGTTTCGCGAGTGGCGACCCCGGCCTTGATCCGGAAAACGTTGAGCCTTGGGGCGGCGTTCCGAAACAGGACAACTTTTTCGGCGGCGACCTGCAGGGTGTGATCGATCATCTGGACCACCTGACTGAACTCGGCATTACCGGTATTTACTTTACGCCTGTGTTCGCCGCTGCCTCGAATCATAAATATGACACAGAGGACTACATGAGAGTTGATCCGCATTTCGGTGACACCGAGACATTGAAGCGGCTTGTGGACGCCTGCCACGAAAGAGGAATTCGCGTGCTGCTCGACGCTGTGTTCAATCACTCGGGCAGTACCTTTGCCCCGTTTGTCGACGTCGTCCGGAACGGGGAGAACTCTGTTTATAAGGACTGGTTTCATATCCGCAAGTTCCCGGTTCATTCCGAGAATGGAATTCCCACGTACGATGCCTTTGGCTTTGTGAGAGAAATGCCGAAGCTGAATACCGAACATCCGGACGTCAAGCGTTATCTCCTGGGCGTTGCCGAATACTGGATCAAGGAAGTAGGCATTGACGGCTGGCGTCTGGACGTGGCTAACGAAGTGGATCACGGTTTCTGGCGCGATTTCCGGAAGGTCGTCAAGCAGGCCAACCCCGAAGCGTATATATTGGGCGAAATTTGGAATGAATCCTCCCCATGGCTGGAGGGAGACAAATTTGACGCCGTGATGAACTATCCATTTACCGAGGCCGTACTCGATTTCTTCATACGCGGCTCTTTGGATTCGGAAGGCTTTGCCCATGCGATCGGCAAACAGTTATCCCGTTATCCGCTTCAAGCCAGCGAAGTCACCTTCAATCTTCTGGACAGCCATGATACCGCCCGCCTGCTGACGCTCGCCGGAGGCGACAAGCGTATAATGAAACTGGCCGCGTTGTTTCAATTCACATTCATGGGCGCTCCCTGCATCTATTACGGCGATGAGATCGGTCTTGAAGGCGGTGAAGATCCAGGCTGCCGGAAATGTATGGAATGGGACATGGCCAAGCAGGACCGCGAGCTGTTCGGCTTCTACCGCAAGCTGATCGACATCCGGAAGAGTCATCCGTCGCTCCGGACCGGCACAATGGCTTTTCTTGAAGCCAACCGTCACGGCAGCAAGCTGGCCTACGAACGCCGGCTGGGAGACGAGTCGGTAATTGTGCTTCTTAATAATGAAGATACGGCGCAATCTTTCCATCTTAATGTAGAGATAGAGCGCTGGAAAGACCTGTTCACCGGGGAAACGCTTCGCATAAGCCGGGGCGTACTGTCCGTCAAGCTGCCTGCCTACGGCTTTACAGTTCTGGGCGCAGCAGACCTATAATTTTTCAATACCTTTTATGGTCCGGCCCTGCAAAGTTCAACTATTTACAATTGATTGGACTTCGATTAAGATAAGCTTAAGCAAACGTTTCCATAAGGGGGTTTCTATGACGGTTACCATCAAGGATGTGGCCAAGAGAGCGGGCGTCTCCCCTTCCACGGTCTCCCGGGTTTTGTCGGGCCATCCGAGAATCAGCGCGGAAACCTCACGCAAGGTCAAGATTATAATGGAAGAAATGGGCTACCACCCGAACATCATGGCCAAGAGTCTCGTTTCAAGGACGACGAACAGCATCTGCATCATTCTGCCGAAGCCGGCCGAGGAATTGTTCTCCAATCTGTTCTTTATGGAATTGATTCGCGGGATTGTCACACAGGCAAGCCGCTCGGGCTACGATGTTCTGATCAGCTCCGGCGCAACGGAGAAGGAAGAACTGGAAGCGGTCTCACGGCTGCTGAAAGGTCGGCGGGTTGACGGCGCGATCCTGCTCTACTCGCGCAAAGGCGACGCCGTGATCGATTTTCTCAAAGAAGAGGGCTACCCCTTTGTTCTGGTGGGGCGCAGCGACAAGTATGACGATATCCTGTCGGTCGATACCGACAACCGGATGGCGGCTTATGATGCCACAAGTCACCTTATTTCCATGGGGCATAAACGAATCGGCTTCGTCAGCGGGCCTCCGAACCTGATCGTCTCCCGGGACCGGCTGGAAGGCTACCGGGCAGCTATGGAGGATAACGGCCTTGAACTGAAATCCGAATGGATTGTGGAAGGCGAGTTTCTGCAGGAGAGCGGCTACCGGGCCATGTCTTTCTTCATGAATCTGCCGAGCCGTCCAACGGCGCTGGTTGTTGTGGACGACATCGTCTCCTTCGGAGTTCTCCGGGGGCTAAGCGAGCTGAACTACTCGGTTCCCGCGGATCTGGCGCTGGTCAGCTTTAACAACATTCCGCTGTCAGAGCTGTCTACTCCGCCGATCAGCAGCATCGATATCGGAATTTACCAGCTGGGCTACACCGCTTCTCAAATTCTGATTCAGACGATTCAGAAGCAGGTTAACGAGCCGGGCGGCACAAAGCGGCATATTATTCCTCATCGTTTGATTGTTCGAGAATCCTCCATGTATTCACCCGGCGGAAAATGACGCCGAGAACATGTAAATAAATGAAGCGCCGCAAGCTTCATTTGTTTTTTTACATTTAGTACAAACGTTTGCACAATACCGCCGATCAATGGCGACACTGCTGTTATTAGGAGGGTTAACATGAAAGAAGTCAAAGCCTGCCTGTTCGATCTCGACGGCGTGCTGGTCGACACGGCCAAGTATCATTACATCGCCTGGAAAGAGCTGGCGGACCGCCTCGGTTTCGAGTTCACCGAGAAGGATAACGAGCGGCTGAAAGGCGTCAGCCGGACCGCCTCGCTGAACATCCTGCTGGAAATCGGAGGACTTACGCTGGACGAGGCTGAAAAAGCCAAGCTTGCCGAGAGCAAGAATAACCGCTACGTCGAATATATTTCGAAGATGGACAGCTCCGAAATCCTTCCCGGAGCGCTGAACTTCCTGAAGGAATGCCGCAGTCAGGGAATATGGGTCGCCCTCGGCTCCGCCAGCAAGAACGCGATGACGATTCTGGACCAGACCGGACTCACCCCTTATTTCGACGCGATTATCGACGGCACCAAGACGTCCGCGGCCAAGCCCGATCCGGAAGTCTTCCTGCTCGGAGCCGAAGCGCTCGGGGTCTCTCCCGCCGAATGCGTTGTCTTCGAAGACGCCGAGGCCGGAATCGAGGCGGCGATCCGCGGAGGCATGGCGAGCGTCGGCATCGGTTCGCCGGAGACGCTTGGAGCCGCGAACCTTGTCATCCCGTCCCTGCAGGAGATGAACGTCGCACGGCTTAAGGAAGCTTTTGCCGCCGTTTAAATGAAAGGTCGGTCTATTTCAGATTATTGTTAATCAAAGGAGACGATCCGCAATGAAACAATATTTAAAAGTCGATGAATGGTCCATTGTTGAAGAATCATTCGATCCCCAAACCCAGGAGATTTCCGAAAGCGTATTCAGTTTGGGCAACGGCTATATGGGCGGGCGCGCCAATTTTGAAGAACAGTACAGCGGGCCCAGCCTTCAAGGCAGCTATATGGCCGGCGTGTACTATCCCGACAAGACCCGGGTCGGCTGGTGGAAGAACGGCTACCCTGAATATTTTGCCAAAGTATTGAACAGCACCAACTGGATTGGTATCGACATCGATATTGACGGCACTCCGTTGGATCTCGCGTCTTCCACCGTATCGGAATTTCGGCGGGTGCTGAACATGAAGGAAGGCACGCTGTCCCGCAGCTTCACCGCCGTCCTTGCGGACGGGAAGGAAGTTAAAGTGGAAAGCATCCGAATTGTAAGCATGACCCGGCGGGAGATCGGTGCGATCCGCTATTCGGTCACCCCGCTCAATTTTGCGGGAACGATTACGGTAACCCCCTACCTGGACGGGGACATCAAGAACAAGGATTCCAATTATGATGAGAAGTTCTGGAATGAGGTTGAGAAGAACGGCTTTCCCGGCGGGGGCTATCTGACCCTGAAGACGAAGAAGCTCGATTTTCATGTGACCACCGCCATGGCGTATGATATTGTCGTTGCCGGAGAGAAGCTGGAAGCCGAGGCCGAGCCGGTTCTGCGCGACAAGTATGTGGCGAATATCATTCAGGTTCCGGTGCACCAGGGCGAGCAGGTCGTCGTCTACAAATACGCCGCAAGCGTGACTTCGCGCAACTACGGTCTGGGCCAGCTCGTGGAGGCGGCGCAGAGTGCTCTCCAGTCGGCAAGGGAGGCCGGTTTTGTAGCCCTGCTGACGGAGCAGGCGGATGCCTGGAAGGACAAATGGAAAGAAAGCGACATTATTATTGAAGGCGACCCTTCGGCCCAGCAGGCGATCCGCTTTAATATTTTTCAGCTGAACCAGACCTATACCGGCGAGGATGACCGGCTGAATATCGGACCCAAGGGCTTCACCGGTGAAAAATACGGCGGCAGCACCTACTGGGACACGGAGGCATACTGCGTTCCTTTTTACCTCAGCACCGCGGATGCCTCCATTGCCCGCAATCTGCTGATTTACCGTTACAAGCATCTGGAAAAGGCCAAGGAGAACGCCCTTAAGCTCGGCTTTACCAAAGGCGCACTGTATCCGATGGTGACAATGAACGGCGAGGAATGCCATAACGAGTGGGAGATCACTTTTGAGGAAATCCACCGTAACGGAGCGATCGCCTACGCAATTTACAACTATGTGAACTACACCGGCGACAAGTCCTATCTCGGACAATACGGCCTGGAGGTGCTGACGGAAATCTCCCGTTTCTGGGAAGAGCGCGTGCACTACGCCCCGCATAAAGACAAATACGTCATGCTCGGCGTTACCGGACCGAACGAGTACGAGAATAATGTGAACAACAACTGGTACACGAACCGGATCGCCGCCTGGACGCTGGAGTATACCCTCGAAGCGCTCGCCTATTTGCGGGACAATGAAGAATCGCGCTATACCGAGCTGGTCGACAAGCTGGATCTGCTGGAGAGCGAGACGGAGAAGTGGCAGGATATCATCGACAAAATGTATTACCCGGCTGACGAGGAACGCGGCATTTTCCTGCAGCAGGACGGCTTCCTCGACAAGCAGATCATCCCGGTCAGGGAGCTTGGCCAAGAACACCTGCCGCTGAACCAGAAATGGTCCTGGGACCGCATTCTGCGCTCCTGCTATATCAAGCAGGCCGACGTGCTGCAAGGACTGTATTTCCTGAACGACCGCTACGACCTGGAGACGAAAAAACGGAACTTCGACTTCTACGAGCCGATCACCGTTCACGAGTCTTCCCTCTCTCCGTGCATCCATTCGGTTCTCGCCTGCGAGCTGGGATACAAGGAGAAGGCCTACGAGATGTACCTGCGCACTTCAAGGCTTGACCTGGACAATTACAACAACGACACCGAGGACGGCTGCCATACCACCAGCATGGCGGGCACCTGGATGTCGATCGTCCACGGCTTCGGCGGACTGCGTGTCCAGGATGGCCGTCTGATCCTGAAACCGTTCAACCCGGGCCACTGGAAGTCGTATTCGTTCAAAATCATGTTCCGCAGTTCCCGGCTTAAGGTAACTGTCACCGACCAAACCGTTACGGTCGCCAACGAAACCGAAACCCCGGCTTCCATCCGGATTTACGACAAGGAGTACACGGTGAACGGACTTGGCGAAGTGACTGCGCAAGGGATACCTGTAATCATATAAAAAGCAGCTTCCACCGCTTGGCCTTCGGCCGGGCGGTTTTCTTCTGTACGCGCAATGAGGCGATGGGGCAAGCGCAGCTTCCGTAACTGCGATATACTGGTGTGGATGAACCGAGGGATACTGTCCCAAGGGAGCACGGAAGAACAGGACCGGGGCAGCGCTGAATGGTAGGATAAATGCAAAGGAGATGGCGAGCGATGGAATGGCTGAACCGCATGAGGGACGCTTTGGACTATATGGAAGGGCATATGACGCAACCGGTGAATATGGATGATATCGCCAAAGCGGCCTGCTCTTCGCCCTTCCACTTTCAGCGGATGTTCAATCTGCTGACCGGAGTGACCGTAGCCGAGTACATCCGCAAGCGGAGGCTGACGCTGGCCGCGCAGGAATTGGCGATGACGCCGATCCGGGTGCTGGACGTTGCGCTCAAATACGGTTACGACTCTCCGGAAGCATTCGCCAAAGCATTCCGCAAGGCGCACGGCATTACGCCCTCGGCGGCGCGAGAGCCGGGGACCGTCCTAAAGGCTTTTCCCCGCCTCTCCTTCCACTTGTCCTTGAAGGGAGACAAAGAAATGGATTACCGTATCGTACACAAAGAAGCGTTTACCGTGGTTGGCAAAACGATGAAGACCTCCTCCCGCGATGGAGAGAATTTGCGGAAAATCCCGCTTTTCTGGCTCGAATGCAACAAGGACGGCACCTATGACAAACTTCTTGAGTTGGGCGGCAGCGTCCATGATCTGCTCGGGATATGCGCCGATATAAATCACGAGCAGGAGACGCTCACTTATTGGATTGCCGTGGAGAGCGGCGAACCCGCCCCGGACGGCTACTCCTCCACCGTCATTCCGGCCGCAACCTGGGCCGTCTTCACCTCCGTTGGCCCCATGCCGCATGCGATTCAGAGTGTGTGGGCAAGGATCTTTCAGGAATGGTTCCCGGGCACCGGCTACGAGCATTCGGGCGGGCCCGAATTCGAGCTGTATCCGCCCGGAGACCCGGCATCGGAAGACTACCGCTGCGAGATATGGATTCCGGTTCTGAAGAAGTCTTAAGCGAGGCTGATTGAGCGGTTATGTACGTCAAGAACCGGCCGGGCGCTTCAGTGCGCTCGGCCGGTTTGCTCTGGACAAGGCGTCCCGGAATTCACAGTAAGCCAGGCAGAAGGAGTCCGTAAGCCGTGGAACGGATCATCGCGATGGGAGCATGGAGATGCTATAATGAACGTATACGCGATACATGCTTTAGACTTAAGGTGATCCGATTCATCGGTGAAGGAGAATTTCATGCCCAACGTCAAAATTTTTACCGACAGCACATCCGATATGCCGCAAGGCTGGAAAGAAACCTATGATATCGGCGTTATCCCGCTGTATGTCGTGTTCGAGGATACTACATACAGAGACGGCGTGGATATTACACCGGATGAAGTGTACCGGAAAGTAGCCGCTGCCGGTGCGCTGCCGAAGACAGCCGCCCCTTCGCCTGCCGACTTCATCCATGCCTTTGCGCCCGTAATTGAGAGCGGTGACAATATTGTGTATCTCAGCCTTTCCTCATCGCTTTCCTCCACCTACCAGAACGCGCGGCTTGCCGCAGAGGAATTTCCTCCCGGACGCGTGCAGGTCGTGGATTCCTGCACCGTGTGCGGCGGAATCGCCCTGCTCGCCGTAAAGGCGGCCAAAGCGGCTCTCGGCGGCAGCAGCTCCGGCGAAATCGTCTCCATGCTGGAGCGGGACCGGGAACGGCTCAACACGGAGTTCGTCATTGATACGCTGGATTATTTATATATGGGCGGTCGCTGCTCTGGCATGCAGAATTTTATCGGCAGCCTGCTCAAGATCCGGCCGGTGCTTCGAATGGTCGACGGCTCCATCGTTCCCGTGAGCAAAGTCCGCGGCAAGAAGGAAAAAGCGGTCGAGCAAATGCTCTCCCATGCGCTTTCCGACATCGAACGGATGGACAAGGAGCTGGTGATCATTGCGCATACGCAGGCCGAGGAAGACGCCAGATATTTATGCGACGCGCTGGAAGGCGCAGGCGCGGAGGAAATTGCCGTTATGGAAGCGGGATGCGTAATCGGCAGCCACTGCGGACCTCGTACCGTAGGCATGATGTACCTTAAGAACGAATAACCGGACTTACACTGATTTCGCAGCGGCTTGATCGCTGTACAGTACTTATACCAAGAAGAAACGGATACCGCCTATTACCAGGGGTATCCGTTTTGATTTGAGCTTAGATTTGAACTTCCGCCTCTTCTTTGACAAAGGGCAGCATAAACCGGAAGATGGAACCGCGGCCCTCCTCGCTCTCCACGAAGATCGTTCCGCCCATAAGCTCCACCAGCTGCTTGCAGATCGCCAGCCCCAGTCCGGTGCCGCCGTATTTGCGGTTAATCATCGGATGAAGCTGGGAGAACGACTGGAACAGCAGCCCCAGCTTGTCCTCGGCGATGCCGACCCCGGTATCCCGTACGGAAAATTCCAGCAGATAGTTCGGCGATTCGGGCAGCAGGATGTTCTTGACGGACAGCGTCACGCTTCCCTTCTCCGTGAATTTCAGCGCATTACCGACCAGATTGACGATAATCTGCCGCAGACGGCTCGGATCGGCCTTAATCGTCTCGGGGACGCTTGTATCCGCCCACCAGCGAAGCGCCAAGCCCTTCTCCTCCGCCTTCGGCGTGAACAAATCGATGATCACAGAGAGCATCTCCCGGAGGCCGAACCGTTCGGGCTCGAGCGGCATCTTGCCGGCTTCGATTTTGCTGAAATCGAGGATGTCGTTCAAAATATTCAGCAGACTGTAGCTGCTGCTGCGCAGAATCTCCGCATACGTCCGCTGCTCTTCCCCCAGATCACTGTCCAGCAGCAGATCGGCCATTCCGATCATGCCGTTCATCGGGGTCCGGATCTCGTGGCTGATCATGGCCAGAAACTCCGATTTCGCCCGGGAGGCCTGCTCGGCAGACTCCTTCGCCCGGCGAATTTCCCGATCGTTCGTAATATCGGTAAAGGCGACGACCGCACCATCAATCTGGCCGCGTTCCATGATGGGCGACACTCTGTAGTTCACCCAGAAGCTGGTGCCGTCCTTGCGCCAGAAAATCTCCTCATTCATGGTCCTTGAAGTCCCGTCCTCAACCGTCATAAGAATCGGGCACTCTTTCGGGCAGTAACGGGAGCCGTCAGGCCGGGTGTGATGGATATGCGAGAGGCTGTGTACGCCGATGATTTCCTCACTGGAGTACCCCAGCATGAACATCGCGGTTTTGTTGATGAAGATAATTTCTCCGTCCCTGTCAAGTCCGAAGATCCCTTCCGTAACCGAATCCAGGATCAGGCTCTGCGGGTCTTGATGCTCGTAGTCCAGCTCTGGATAGGCGGCCCTTGGCGCGGTCCCGCCGCTCTCCGCCACCGTCTCAGCGGTGATGTTCCGCACAATGGCGAATATGCCAACCACGTCTTCCTTATTTGCAATCGGGATAAATGTTACCTCGGCGGAAGCGACAATGCCCAATTTTTGAATAAACTTCAAATGAAACGAAGTTGTATTGCCCGCACAGGCCAGCACAAAATGACGCCCGGCTTCCGTCCGGCTTCCGAACAAAAGCGCTTTGCTCCAAATGCCCCTTACTTCCTCGGGTGCAGCCAGCTGTTCAGCGGAGCGGTTAGCACCGATGCAGCGCCCTCTAAGATCCAGAACGTAGACGCAGTCCGGATGGTGCTCATACAGTGCCTTGTATATGCCCTCTTCGGCAATTAACCGCTTTAATATGGCTAGTTTATCCCTATGCACAGTCTACTTCCTCTCTAAACGAACTGAATGCCTTCCTCTAGAAGGCATTGCGACGGGCAATTTGCCATGAAACCGCTTTGCATTGCTGTGATAGAAATCCAATATATAAGCACCGCCGGCCATCCGGCAGGCGAAGATAGTCTACTGGTGTAGATTCGAGCAGAAGTTAAGCTTATTATAGCAAAAATTTTCAAAGGTTTAACGGGATTTTTTGTTAACTTTCGTGCTTGGGGAGGCTCATATTTGCACACAACTAGCCATATACATGTTAAGAACGGTCTGCCGCTGACAGGATGGACAGCTGGAAAGGAGATGGGTACATGCCCAGCGACGAGATACAGGCGCTTGAGAAAGCTATAGCCGAGATTACGGAAATCGCCTCCGGCTTTGGCCTGGATTTCTATCCGATGCGCTACGAGATTTGCCCTGCCGATATTATCTATACCTTCGGAGCTTACGGGATGCCGACGCGTTTTGGCCACTGGAGCTTCGGCAAGACGTTTCACAAGATGAAGTCCCAATATGATTTCGGGCTGAGCAAAATATACGAATTGGTCATCAACTCCAATCCGTGCTACGCCTTTCTTCTCGACGGCAACTCGCTGGTCCAGAACAAGCTGATCGTCGCCCATGTGCTCGCGCACTGCGACTTCTTCAAGAACAATGTCCGCTTCTCCAAGTCGAACCGGAATATGGTGGAGAGCATGTCGGCCACAGCCGACCGGATCGGCGAATATTCGATCAAGTACGGGACGGACACGGTCGAGAGTTTCATCGACGCCGTTCTGTCCATCCAGGAGCATATCGACCCTAGCCTGATCCAACAGGGCAGGCTCGGCAATAGCCGGATCGCGGAAGGGCGGCTGAAAGGACGCCGGGAAACGGCGCAGGGTCTTGCCGATGCCAACCCTTACAACGATCTTTGGGGGCTCGATGACGCCACAGGGGGCTCCCGGCAGCCCGCGTCTGGACATAAGCCGTTCCCCACGGAGCCGGAGAAAGATTTGGTCTGGTTCATTCAGCAGTACTCCGCCAGTCTGGAGAACTGGCAGCGCGACATTATGACGATGCTGCATGATGAAATGCTCTACTTCTGGCCGCAGATGGAGACGAAGATAATGAATGAGGGCTGGGCGTCTTACTGGCATCAGCGCATCATGCGGGAGCTGGACCTGACGCCGGAGGAGACCATCGAGTACGCCAAGCTCAACTCTGCGGTGGTGCAGCCCTCCCGCCAGAGCCTGAACCCGTATTATCTGGGACTGAAGATTCTCGAAGATATCGAACGCCGCTGGGACCGGGACAAAATCTTCGAGGTCCGGGAGCTCGACTCCGATATCTCCTTCATCCGCAGCTATCTGACCAAAGAATTGGTCGAGGATCTCGATCTTTATGTCTTCGAGAAGAAAGGCCCGGAATGGAAGATCACCGACAAAGCCTGGGAAAATGTCAGGGACCAGCTGGTGCAGGCCCGCATCAACGGCGGCGCCCCCTATCTCGTCGTGCAGGATGGCAACTTCGAGCGCAACGGCGAGCTATACATCATCCACCGCTATGAAGGCATCGAGCTGGATCTGAAATATCTGGAACGCACGCTGCCTCATATTCACACGCTGTGGGGCAAGACCGTCCATCTGGAGACTGTCGTCGAAGACAAGAAGGCATGCTTCTCCTATGACGGCAAAAAGGTGCTGCGGAAGTTCGTCTAAAGTCTCGGCCGGAGCCGGGATGCAGCAGATTAGGTAAAAACGGCGCCGGATAGCGCCATATTCAAAAGCAGGCCCGAGGACCCACCGTCCCCGGGCCTTGCTGTACTTGAAGCTTGTTGTGCCGCCTACTCGCTACCCGAATCCATGTCGACGACCTCCACATGCTCCGGCCCGGAGCTGGCTGTCGGCGACGGAGCGGCAGACGATCCGGCGCTTGCCCCGGGCGACGGGGTAGCTGTCGGTGCAGCCGAAGGAGCGGTCTTCGAGAACTCGGCCGTGATCCGGTTGATTCGGATGGACTTGTCCGCTCCCGAATAATCATTGGAATGAAGGGCGGTCTTCAGATTGAAGGCGTACCCGTAGACCACCTTCTTATTGTAGAACCGGAACGTGATTGCTCCGCTGCCGTTCTGCTTGTCGATCATGCGCACACTTTTGTGGCCGATGTAATCCTCAAATTTCAGCACAAGCCAATCGGGGTCGGCCATTGCCGAAGCGGCATAATCCACCTGAACATCGACGTACGATTCCGCAGGCAGCGTGATGAACTGTCCGTCTGTAATGATCGACTCGCTTCCGTCCGCAAGCGGGATTTCCTTGTCTTTGGTGATGACGATTCGCTGATCCTCTGCCGACGACTTGTCGATGTAATTTCTATACGTGAGGATCTTCTTTTTCATAGCACTGTCGGACAAGGATGTCCTCTCATACTTCCCACTGAACAGCTCCCCGTTCTCCGAGGTCAGGCTGTACAGCTGCCCGCTGTTATCCACCTGATACACGGTCCCCTTCTCCGTGGAGTAAAAAACATCGCCGTTATAGTGGGAAGCGAACAGAATCGGCGAATCTTCCGTGTATTTGCGGAACACGCTCCGGCCCGTCGTATAGGCATCCAGCTCAGGGTCCGCATAATCCAGCAGCGAGAGCAGAATATCCTTCTGCCCGAATACGCCGTCGTTGATAATCTGGCCGTTGATATCTGGTGAATACGCCGCAAAAATCCCCCAGTTCGACCCGAAAGGCTGGTCGTTCACCCCATGCGATTCGTCGGAGACGAACAGCACCAGGGTGTCTTTGGCAAAGCTCGAATGGTCAATATAATCGATAAATCCGGACAGCGCCTCATTCAGATAAGCGACCGCCGCCGCCTTGCGGCTCGGATAATTCTTCGCGTAATCGTCCGTCACCGCGTAGGGATGATGCGTTCCGACCGTCAGCATCGTGGCGAACCACGGCTTGCCCTTGTTGTTCAGCTCGTCGATATATTTTTGCGATTGCTCGAAAAAGGCTTTATCATCCGGTCCCCATCCGAAGGGGACGTAAGGGTTGCTGAAGCTCTCCCCGCCGATTACCGTATCGAAGCCCGCCGCCGTCATGAAATCGCCCTTGGACATGTACTCCAGCACCGCCCCCTGGATAAACGCCGTGTTGTAGCCGCGGTTCTTCAGCAGCTTGGGCAGAAGCTCTTCGCGGTAACTGGGGTCTTTTTGCAAATATTCGTAAGCCTTCGGCGTGGACGCGTCCAGCTTGGGGTAATCTCCGCTGACGAGCGAGTACATCCCTCTTATGGTCTGGTTGTTATGGGTAATGTAGTTGGGGAGAATGAGGCTGTGCGCCTTGATTTTATCCAGACTCGTCAGCTTGATTTCGTTCGGGATATTCAAATATTCCTGGTTCGCGGGCGAATAGGCGCCGGGAATGCCTTCCATGACGACCATCAGAATATTCTTCTTGCCCGTGTGGTTGCCAAGCAAATATTCGCCTTCTTTCAGCTGCTGCGACGTGTTAATCTGCCGCTCGATATCCGGAGGGTAGTCGGTCAAATCCTCGTCGTTGAAGGTCAGCAGCGCGACGGAATTGCGGATCGAGGCCGAGACGAAATTGCCGTTCTTCCAATCTCCGCTCGAGTAAACGGCGAGGGCCAGATAGAGAATCAGCAGCCCGGCGAAGGCGAACAGACTGTACCGTTTGGTCTTTAGCGGGAGCAGCGGCAGCTTGCGCTGACAAAAAATCGACGCCAGAAGAGACGCCATCAGCAGGATGGAATAGACCGGAAAACTGACGTGAAACAGCGTGCCCGCAATAAACTCCTTGTCCGAAGCCATCGTGATATCTTTCAGATTAACGACATGGTCCAGCGCGTAAATATATTCGACATTCGCCAAATGAAAAATGCCCAGCACGAGCGCCAGAACATACGAAGCGATGAGACTGACCTTTGAAAGCGCATATAAAAAAAGCAGAATCAAAATGCCGATGCCGATATCCTTCAAGGCAGGAGCATAGATTGAGATAAAGTCCACGGAGATATCCTTCTGCAGATACAAGAGAATACGCCCATAGGCAAAGAAGAGCAAAAAAAGAATCGAGGGTAATAGATAAAGACGTTTTTTCATGTTCTCGCCCCTGTCATAGTGCATTGAAATCTATTATATATGATATTGGTCCCTCCGGGGTCTGAATTTTTTCTGAGAAAAATAGAGCAAACGGGCACAGTCCGCCCCTGCCGCACGGAAAAAGGACCGCTGCCGTCAGCGGTCCCTCTAACACATCTATCGCGCATTCGCCGTATACATTCGGCACTTTCTTACCGGTTCAGCAGGCTTCCCACATAACGTAGCAGCTCGTTGGCGCAGATCGGGCAATAGTTGTGCTCCTCGATCAGCCTGCGGGACACCTCGTTGATGCGCTTCAGCTGGCTCTCATCCGGCGTTTTGGACGAGGTCGTGATCTTGACGATATCCTTCAGATCCGTGAACAGCTTCTTCTCGATCGCCTCCCGAAGACGGTCGTGGTTGCTGTACTCGAACTTCTTGCCTTTGCGCGAATACGCGGAAATCCGGATCAGGATCTCTTCCCGGAAGGCCTTCTTCGCGTTTTCGGAGATGCCGATTTGCTCCTCGATGGAACGCATCAGCCGCTCATCCGGCTCCAGCTCCTCGTCGGTCAGCGGGTCGCGGATTTTGGTCCAGTTGCAAAACGCCTCGATGTTGTCGAGATAGTTCTCGAACAGCGTCTTGGCCGACTCCTCGAACGAGTAGACGAACGCCTTCTGCACTTCGTTCTTGGCCAGCGTATCGTACTCCTTCCGGGCGATGGAAATGAAGTTCAAATACCGCTCCCGCTCTTCCTTCGTAATCGAAGGATGCTGGTCCAGCCCGTCCTTGATCGCCCGAAGCACATCAAGCGCGTTCATGCATTCCAGATCGCCCTTGATCAGCGCGCTGGAGATACGGTTGATGACGTACCGGGGATCGATCCCGGACATGCCTTCGTCTAAGTATTCATTTTGCATCTCCTTCAGATCGGCTTCCTTGTAGCCCTCAACCTCTTCGCCGTCGTACATGCGCAGCTTCTTGATAAGGTCCATGCCCTGCTTCTTGCTCTCCCTCAGCCTGGTCAGGACGGAGAAAATCGCGGCGGCTCGCAGCGCGTGGGGCGCGATATGCACATGCTTCATGTCGCTCTGGGCGATCAGCTTGGCATAAATCTTCTCCTCTTCCGAGACCTTCAGATTGTAGGGCACCGGCATGACAATCATCCGCGACTGAAGCGCCTCGTTCTTTTTATTCGAAATAAACGCCTTGTACTCCGTTTCGTTCGTATGGGCGACTATCAGCTCGTCGGCGCTGATCAGCGCAAACCGTCCGGCCTTGAAATTGCCCTCCTGCGTCAGCGACAGCAGGTTCCACAGGAACTTCTCGTCGCATTTCAGCATTTCCTGGAACTCCATCAGTCCGCGGTTGGCCTTGTTCAGCTCGCCGTCGAAGCGGTACGCCCGGGGATCGGATTCCGACCCGTACTCGGTGATGGTCGAAAAGTCGATGCTGCCCGTCAGGTCGGCGATATCCTGCGATTTCGGGTCGGACGGGCTGAAGGTGCCGATGCCGACGCGCTCTTCTTCGGACAGAAGCACCCGCACGACCCTCACTTTTTCAATATCGCCGCCAAACTCATTTTTCAGCCGCATCTGGCACGAAGGGCACAGGTTGCCCTCAATGCGCACCCCGAGCTCCTTCTCAATCTCCGGACGCAGCTCACCCGGTATCAAATGCAGCGGCTCCTCGTGCATCGGGCAGCCTTCAATCGCGTACACCGCCCCCTGAATCGTCCGGGAATACTGCTCCAGCCCGCGCTTCAACAGCGTAACCAGCGTCGATTTGCCGCCGCTCACCGGCCCCATCAGCAGCAGAATCCGTTTGCGAACGTCCAGCCGCCGCGCAGCCGAATGAAAATACTCCTCCACTAGCTTCTCAATGGCCCGGTCCAATCCAAAAATCTCCTGCTCGAAAAACTTGTAGCGTTTGCGGCCATTAATTTCCTCCACACCATGCGATTTGATCATGTCATACACACGGGCATGTGCTGTTTTGGCGGGAGTGGGATCTTTTCTTAGCAGTTCTATATATTCCTTGAAGGTTCCGCTCCATGCCAAACGCTCGTTCTCTGCCCGGTACGATGCTATACGTTCAAAAATGTCCATTGCTCGCTGCCTCCTCACCTTGCGCTCTTGTGACCCTCGCGTGATGTCCATCGGGCTTTGCCCGGTTGCCCTCGACAAATATCCGCCTGCCTGCCGCCGTCCCTTCCGACGCTTCCGCCGCCAAGAGCGGGGTCTGCATTCGAAAAGTGTAATACATACCTATGCGGGAAGCCCGAAATATTGACCTCTTTTTTGATGTGCTATAATAGAGAATCGGCTTTAATCGTGACAAAGGAGACAAACTATGGCGGTAAAGCGGGAAACAGAACTGTATGCTCCTTTAAAAAGTTTTTTTGAACAGCAAGGCTACGAAATCAAGGGCGAGGTGCGCTCCTGCGATTTGGTCGGCGTGCGGGAGGACGATGAACCGCCGCTGATTGTGGAGATGAAGAAGACGTTCAACCTCTCCCTGCTGCTGCAGGGGGCCCAGCGGCTGAAGCTGAGTCCGGTCGTCTATTTGGCGGTTGAGAGATGCCGGGAGAAAAAGGGCTCTGCGAGCCAGCGCTGGGGCGAGCTTAGCGATCTGTGCCGCCGCATCGGCCTCGGGCTCGTTACGGTCGTCTTCTACAAGACGAAGGCACCGCTTGTAGAGGTGCTGGCGGAGCCCGCAGTGCCCGCCGGACCGGTCCGGGGCGGCGGGCGGCGCCGGGAGCGGCTGCTCTATGAGTTCCGCGAGCGCAGCGGCGACTACAACACCGGCGGCAGCGCGCGGGTGAAGCTCGTCACCGCCTACCGCGAGAAGGCGCTGCGCGTAGCCGCCGCGCTGGAAGCGGCGGAGCGCGAGGCCGCCCTGGCCGCGGCCATAGGCGAGCCGCGCTCTGCCGCGGGGCCCGACAGCGGCACGGCTGCGCCAAAGCCCGGCGCCGTGCCCGGAGGCGCGGCCGCCGGGAGCGCGCCGCCGAAGGGCGTGACGCCGGCAGAGCTGCGCCGGCGCAGCGGGGTGCCGGCAGCGGCCGCCATCCTGCAGAACAACTACTACGGCTGGTTCAAGCGGGTGGCCCGCGGCCGGTATACGCTTGAGGCGGCCGGACGCGCCGCGCTGCTGGAGTATGCCGCCGTGTCGGTATCCCAGTCGCTGGCGGACCGTATTAACGCCGGGGAGGATGAGCATCAATCCTCTTGACACAGCCAGTGAAGCTGTTCTGATAAATCACATCATATATCCTTCTTCGCCCCTCGAAACTTCGACCCTGAAGACGGAAGCGATGCCGGTTGCAAAAAGAGCCCATTCTCTAGAACATTCTAGAGAATGGGCTCTTCGGTTAACATTCCGCCAGGTACGCCTATTAACTGCGGGCCGTAAATTCCGATACGGCTTCGCTCATCAAATTCATCCCAAGCAGCAGTTCGTCGCGGCCGGGATGGCTGAAATTAAGCCGGATATACCGGCTTCCGCTGTCGTCAGCCGTACAGAGCGGCCCCGGCAGGAAAACGACGCCCTTGCGAAGGGCGTTCTTCAGCAATATTCCTGCGTCCAGCCCCTCCGGGAGCGAAACCCACAGGAACATGCCCCCGGCAGGAAGATCATACGTGCTGTCCTTCCAGGCGGCGCGCTTGAGCAGCTCTGCCATCAGTTTCAGCCTTGTGCCGTATTCACGGTTCAGCAGCGCAATGTGCTCGCGCAAATTGAACGGGGACGCATGCAGCAGATGATACAGCAGACGCTGGTTCAGCGAGCTGGACTGCCAATCCGCCATTCCCTTGGCAGCGGCCATTACCCCGATCAGCTCACGGCTGCCCGCCGCCCAGCCCGTCCGAAGCGCAGGAGCCACCGTCTTGCTGAAAGAACCGATGTACAGCACATGTCCGTCCTCGCCCGCGTCTTCCAACGCATATAGAGATGGATACTTGCTTCCGCTGCGGTCCTGTCTCTTGAAATGCAGATCTCCGTAGGAGTCATCTTCCACAATAAGCACATCATGCGTAACGCATGCCTCCAGCACTTCCTTGCGGCGCTTTAGGCTCCAGAGGATGCCGCTCGGATTCGTAAAGCTCGGTGCGGCAAACAGCACTTTGGGCCGGTGCCTGATAATCTTCTCCCGCAAATCCTCGGGCAATAGCCCTTCCCGGTCTCCCTGTACCGGAATAATGACCGCTCCCTGCATCCGCAGCGCCTGAAGAAATCCCGGAGAAGTCGGATTCTCCACAAGCACGCGGTCCCCAGGATCGATGTATACCCGGGATAGAAGATCCACCGCCTGCTGGCTGCCTGTGGTCAGCAGGACGCCGTCCCCGGGAATATGTACTCCCTTGCCTTTCAGCCAATCCCCGGCCAGCCATTCCCTGAGCGGTCCGTATCCCTCGGGATCTCCGTATTGAAGCGCCTGCGCATCGGCCGAAATGACGGTAGACGCCGCTTCCGCCAGCAGAGGCAGCGGAAACAGCTCTTCCGCGGGCAGCTCTTCGGCCAGCGAAATCACGGAGCCTCTGCGCGTCTGCGTCCGGATGCTCAGCAATGGCGAAGACATCAGCGTATGCGCCCGGGCGGAAAAATCGTATTTCATGCGGCGTCCCTCCCTTCATGCTCTCATGAATGATTATTCCGGAGGAAGCCGCGTTATGACGCCCCGCCGGATGCTATGCGTACACGGGTCTGACCTGACGCGAATACAGCGCATACTTCTCAATGGCCTGCGCCCGCGTGGAAACTTCGAGTTTAACATAAATCTTGCGCAGGTAATTGTCAATGGATCGGCGGCTTACTTCAATCTCGGCCGCTATTTTATCGTAGGTGATTCCCTGGACAATCCGCTCCATAATAAATCTTTCAGTCGGGGTAAGCTTCAGAAGAACGTCTCCATCCTCGGTTGCGCTGATCGGCAGGATCCCCATCTCCAGCCAGTCAAGCGGCATGGACAGAAACCCCTCCCTTAGTCCTTCGATCAGCTGCAGCAGCTGGCTCGGTGATGCTCCTTTGGAAATAATGCCGCTCGCTCCCAGCTTTAACAGCGGCAGCAGCAGCTCCCTACCCTCCCTGTCGGTCATAACGACAAAATGGGACGCAGGAGCCTCCTTTTTCAGCCCGGGTAGAATCGTCTCGATCACCTCGTCCGGCACACAGTAGTCCAGAAGCACCAGCTCCGGCCGCTCCTCCCGAACCATTGCGGCTCCTTGCTCCCAATCGGAGAAGGTGCCAAGCACAATCAGACTTCCCGCCTCTTCCAGTATCAATTTTGTTCCCAGCATGCTTGTGGGATGACAGCCCATAATCACTACCTGCCAAACCTTCCTCATTAAAGCCCAAACCTCCTGCTATTATGTATTTTACCCAATTAAAGAGACGCGTTTCGCGTTTATGCGCATGGTGCAAACCAGAAGAAACGTCTTCGGGCGCCCTCATTAATGATGAGGGTTACTCCGTCTTTTTTCCTAGGCTCTGGATACATTTATGCATAGAATATTCTAGTGAAATTGTAACGCACTGCTTTCAAAGGATGCAATTACTTTTTTCCTGAATCTTCCTCTATTCTTTTTGCGAAAAAGGCGTAATTCTGGTAGAATAAGGTCTCATTAATAGGTCTAGAGGTGATTTATTCATGCAGCCGTCAATGAAATCGCCGGATGCGTATCCTTCACGCGCCGCGACAAGAAACGGCTCCTCCGTTAAATGGTTTCTGTTGTTCTGGCTAATCGTAATCGCCGCCGGCGGCTATGCCGTGTACAGCTATACGAATCATTTGAAGGATCAGATGCTTTTGCAGCTTGCCGCTCAGAACCGTCAACAATTGGCCGCGGTGCAAGCGGATTACGAGAAGAAACTGTCGGTCCTTTCGGAAGAAGTGAATGATTTACAGGATAAAGTGCAGTCATTCAATGAACTTCTTACTTTTACCAAAGATAACGCGAGCACCAAGACGGACAACAGCAACAAGCTGTACACCCAGCTGAGCGAAGTCCGCAAGCAGCTGGACGCGTTGCAGAAAGAGATGGATCTGCTGAAATGATAACGCCGGTCAAAAGAGTGAACCGTTTCTTCATGCTCGTTACCGCTCCATTCATCGGCCTGCTGGTGTGCCTGGCGTTCTATAAGCCCTCGCTTACGCTGAATTTGGAAACGCAGCGGTTTGCGCCTTCAGAGGGTCCTGTTCAGTTAACGGCCGGGATCAAGGATCAGCTGGATCAGGCCCGGAGCACCGCCGACTATACCATGCGCGCCGTTAGCGACAGCGCCAAGCTGTACAGGGAGACGACCGCTGCCATGAACTCGATTGTGGTTAAGGCCAAGACACAGGCGGGCCGTCCGGGTGTGATATACAACCGGCGGATTACGGCCAGGCTCGGCTTCCCGTACGAAACGATTACCAGCAGCCGGATTGCGATAGAGTTATACCGGGTCAATCCCGGGACTTATACGGGCTATGCGATGAAGATCAAGCTCAAGGACAAGAACGCGATGACGATGAGTCTCGGCGCGGAAGGCCCCGGCAGCTCGGAAACGACGCTCCAGGCGGCCAGAAGGTACGGAGCCGTCGCCGGCATAAACGCGGGGGGCTTCGCCGATCAGGACGGCAAGAGATACCCGCTTAGCACCACAATCGTGGGCGGCCGGTATTTAACGGGCTTTGAACCGAGCTATAAGGATTTAAGCTTCGTTGGACTGAACAAGGACGGGCGGCTGATCGGTGGGAAGTTTTACAGCCGGGAGCAGCTCGACAAGCTGAAGCCGGCCTTTGGCGCTTCCTTTGTGCCGGTGCTGCTGCAGAGCGGTTACAAAACGGTGATACCCGCGAAATGGGAAGTTTCCCCGAGGCGGGCGCCGCGTACCGCAATCGGCAAATACAAAGACGATCAGCTGCTAATTATCGTAACCGAGGGAGACAATGAGAACGGCAGCTCGGGAGCTACGCTGGAGGAGCTTCAGGACAAGCTGTTCAATATGGGCGTAAGCGATGCCTATAATCTGGATGGCGGGGGGTCTTCGTCGCTCGTCTTTAACGGGCGGGTTGTGAACAGGCCTTCGGACGGGGCTTTGCGACCAGTGCCGACAAGCTTTCTATTTTTCAAATAAAGCATCATCAATAATGTCTATGCGGCATATCACCATAACATTTATTTTTATTTAAAGGCCGGTTATAATGAGAGTAATGACAACAACATTTCCATTTTGGAGGTGCCCGAATGTCGTTCTCCTTGACCTTTTGGATTGTCTTACTCGTATTTCTGCTGTTTCTGACCGGGATTCTAACTGCCTCGTATAATGACGACAAGACCAAGGGCCTATAAAGGCTGAGCTTCCTCCGTTGCATGGAGGGAGCTTTTTTTTGTGAGAGGAAAGGATGGGAGGCCTTAGTTGAGCAGGAGAACGTATCCGCTGAAGAAAAAAGCGCTGCATAAATGCAGCGCCCGGCTTCCGAGCGAAGACGCTACGGCTTGAAGCGTTTCGGGAAGGTCCTCTATTTTGCTTAAGCGTGTCTTTGCAGTTGGGTCATTTCACCCAGGCATTGGCCGCAAATGTAACGTTCCTTATATTCGCTGACCTCTTCCATCGAACCGCAAAATACGCATTTTGGACGATATCGTTCCAAAATAATATGGTCGCCCTGAACCAAAATCTCAACAGGGTCCCCTTCATTCATTTGATACCTTTTACGCAGGGATTTGGGCAGAACAATTCTGCCAAGCTGATCCACCTTGCGAACTACACCAGCAGGCTTCATCTAAAAGCACACCTTTCCTATTCAACTGATTAATCAATATGATGAAATTTCCATTACGTTGAATTATTCGATGTGAAGATGTCGAATCCTGCTGATGAAAAATAAATTTCTGTAACTTCTTCAGGTTAACCCCGGAAAGTTCAGTTGCCGAAGGGCCTCGTATACGATAATGGCCGCTGAATTTGACAAATTAAGCGATCTTACATCTCCGGTCATCGGCATGCGCATCGTCGTTTCTCTTCCGGCGCTCAGGATGCTGTCAGGCAAACCTTTCGTTTCTTTACCGAATACAAAAAAATCGCCGTCGCGAAAAGAATAATCCGTATACCGCTTGTCCGCCTTGGTCGTTGCATAAAAGAAACGTCCTTCCGGATACATCTCCAGCACTTCTCCGAAAGAATCGTGATATTCAATGTGAACGGCGTGCCAATAATCCAGTCCAGCCCGCTTCAGGGTAGCATCATCGGTGCGAAAGCCGAGCGGACGAACCAAATGCAGATGGGTGCCGGTAGCCGCGCAGGTACGGGAAATGTTCCCCGTGTTGGCCGGAATCTCCGGCTCTACCAGTACAATGTGAAGGGCCATAGTGCTAAGTCTCTCCTTATCGCTGAACAATGTCTTAGTGATGGAAATACCCCCAAGAGCAGAGGTTTGCCCTGAGGCAAGACTTCCTTTGCTTTGGGGGAACCTTGAAAAAAATATCCTATTCGCTTAGAAGACCCTCCGCCGGAGGCGGAAGGTCTTCTGCTTAAGCTGCAATGGTCAATTAGCCGTTAGTCTTCTGGAAGTGGCTCATGAAATCGGTCAGCGCCTTGATGCTCTCATAAGGAACAGCGTTATAAATGGAAGCGCGAAGTCCTCCTACGCTGCGGTGTCCTTTAAGACCGACGAATCCTTCCTGCTCCGACGCCTTGATGAATTTCTTCTCCAGCTCTTCGGATTCCATGCGGAACGTCACGTTCATGATCGACCGGCTGCCCTGCTCGGCTACACCGCGGTAGAATCCGCCGCTGCCGTCGATGGTGTTGTACAGCAATCCGGCCTTGTCGCGGTTCTTCGCTTCGACGCCTGCCAGACCGCCCTGCTCTTCGATCCATTTCAGAACCTGGTTTACCATGTAGATCGAGTAGGATGGCGGCGTGTTGTAAAGAGAGTTGTTCTTGTAGTGGGTGCTGTAACGCAAAATAGTCGGAATGTTGGATGGAGATTCGGCAATGAGCTCTTCTTTCGCGATCACAACGGTCACGCCCGAAGGTCCGAGATTTTTTTGAGCGCCGGCATAGATCAGTCCGAACTTGTTAACGTCAAACGCGCGGCTCAAGATATCGCTCGACATATCCGCGATCAGCGGAAGCGAACCGGTATCCGGGAACTCGCTGTACTGGGTGCCTTCAATCGTCTCATTGGAAGTAATGTGCAGGTAAGCCGCATTGTCGGCCGGTTTAATCGAACCAAGATCCGGGATCGCCAGGAATTTCTTGTCTTCGGAGGTAGCTGCAACATGCGCTCCGCCGGCGATTTTGGCTTCCTTGAACGCTTTGTCGGCCCAGCTTCCCGTCATAACATAGCTTCCCACTTTGCCTTCGGAGAGGAAATTCAACGGAATCATGGCGAACTGCGTCGTTGCTCCGCCTTGAATGAATAATACTTTATAGCCCGACGGATTGCCCAAAAGCGAAAGCAGACGTTCCTGCGCTTCGTTGTGAACGGATTCGTAAACAGCTCCGCGGTGCGACATTTCCATGATCGACATTCCGGTTTCGCGGAAATCGACGAATTCTGCCTGTGCGCGCTCCAGTACCTCAAGAGGTAAAGCCGCCGGACCGGCGTTGAAATTATAAGCTCTCTTGCTCAAAATACTCCCACCCTTTCTCTTCTTTCAATATCGTAATGATAGCAATAATCTAACATGGCAGCAAGTATAATTATTCACAAATAATACGGATGATAAGGTAAAAAATCGCTGTTTTTTCCGGCTGCCGCCGAAAAATAGCGAATGCGGGTTCTGTCGGATTAATTATGCAATTGACTTTCTCCTCCCATTGGCTTGATAAATGCACCGCATTGAACATAAAATCCGGGAAAGGCAGTAAGTAAATCCAACTCTTGACCTAAAAAATCAACTGAACGGAATGACGACCAATGACCTGCGGCAGCAAGCTGAAAGACCCGCCCTATTATTGAGTGCCGCCACTTTTCAGGTAAGAGTCCTTCGTTTCATACGAAAGGACTTCTTACCCATTCGTATTTCCGCGGCGCCTAAGGGGTTTCCACGGCCCGTCAGCAGATCGCCTATACAAGCTGTGTGCTATAAGCCCATATTTGAGTCATTTCGGCCAGCAGCGCGCTGCAGCCTATACGTACATTCCCTTTCCTCATATCCTATAACAACAGCCCTGTTACCTTTTGTGACAAAATAAAAAGGAGCCCCGCTAGCCATTAACATGGCCAACGGGGCTCCTTTTTATTAAAGGTTAAGAAATCTTATACATCGAAGTACAGAGTGTATTCGTGCGGATGAACACGAATGGCAACCGCTTGAGCCTCGCCGCGTTTCAGTTCGATGTAGTTGTCGATGAAGTCTTTAGTGAAGACGCCGCCTTCTGTCAGGAACTCATAGTCAGCTTCCAGAGCGTCAAGCGCTTCGTTCAGGCTGCCCGGTACGCTGCGGATTTTCGCTTTTTCTTCATTTGGCAGTTCGTAAATGTTCTTGTCGAGCGGGCCATAGCCAAGCTCAACCGGGTTGATCTTCTTCTTGATGCCGTCCAGACCAGCCAGCAGCATTGCGGAGAAGGCCAGGTAAGGGTTAGCCGTGGTGTCCGGAGTACGGAACTCGATGCGGCAGCCCTTAGGCGTTACAGCAGCTACAGGGATACGAACTGCAGCGGAACGGTTACCTTTGGAGAATACCAGGTTAACTGGTGCTTCATAACCAGGAACCAGACGTTTGAAGGAGTTCGTGCTCGGGTTGGTCAGAGCGATCAGTGCCGGAGCATGATACAGGATACCGCCGATGTAGTTCAGAGCCATTTCGCTCAGGTTGGCATATCCGCCTTTTTCATAGAACAACGGGCTGTCGCCGTTAAAGATCGATTGGTGAACGTGCATACCGCTGCCGTTGTCGCCGAAGAGCGGTTTAGGCATGAAAGTTGCCACTTTGCCGTATTGACGGGCAGTGTTTTGCACGATGTATTTGTAAGTCAACAGATTATCGGCAGTCTTCTTCAATGTATCGAAGCGGAAGTTGATCTCAGCTTGTCCAGCTGTAGCAACTTCATGGTGATGGCGCTCGATTACAAGACCAGCTTCGGCAAGCAGACGACACATTTCGCTGCGGATATCTTGCTGAGTATCAACCGGAGCAACCGGTACATAACCGCCTTTGATGCCAACTTTGAAGCCGAGGTTGCCGCCTTCATCCTTACGGTTGGTGTTCCAGGCTGCTTCTTCGGAATCCACGAAGTAAGAAGAGCTGTTCATTCCGCTCTCGTAACGAACGTCGTCAAAAATGAAGAACTCGGATTCAGGTGCGAAGAATGCTGCGGTACCTACGCCGCTCTTTTGCAGGTATTCTTCCGCTTTAACAGCGATACCGCGCGGGTCACGCTCATAACGCTCGCCATCAGGAGTGAAAATGTCGCACATAATGTTGATCGTAGGGTGAGCAGTGAACGGATCAATATATGTAGTGCTTGGATCCGGAATCATAACCATGTCAGACTCTTCAATTCCGCGGAAACCGGCAATGGAAGATCCGTCAAAAGCTACGCCATTTACAAAAGTCTCTTCGTCAACGGCAGCAGCCGGCAAGGCAATATGATGGGCCCGTCCACCCAAATCAACAAAGCGGAAATCTACCCATTCAATGTTGTTCTCTTTAATCGTTTGCAGCACTTTTTCAACCGACATGAAAATTTTCCTCCTCAAGTTTGAACATTAAGCCGAACCCACAATGCAAATGTTCTCGTATTAATTTTAACTGTCGTCATTATAAAACTCAAACCTGACATCGTCAATGCTTATGTGAGGTATTTTTTAAGGTAATGTAAGATATTCTTACGCTTTAGTGAATTATTTCGCAACCGGCATTTATACTTGGAAAAACGCGGCAAACAGCCCTTCCGCCACCTCATTTTTCGAGGGGAAAAGGCTGTCTGCTTCTCTAACATTATACCCGTCATTTAACATTTATACTAAATATTTTCTACCCAAACTGCGCCTTGTTTATACAGAGCACAGACCGGGTTCTTTATATTCCTTAAACGACCGGTACGGCCACTTGGCTGGAGAGTTTCTTGCCAACCAGCGGAGCCAGCTTCTCCAGATCACGCAGCAGGTTGTCGAACTGGTCCGGGAACAGAGATTGAACGCCGTCACCTGTCATGGAGTTGTCCGGGTCGGTGTGCATTTCGATAATCAGACCGTTGGCGCCGGCCGCTACGGATGCTTTGGCCATAGGCTCTACCAGTTCGCGGCGTCCCGTACCGTGGCTCGGGTCGGAAATGACAGGCAGATGACTCAGTCCTTGAAGAACAGGAATAGCCGAGAGATCAAGCGTGTTGCGGGTGTAGGTCTCGAACGTACGGATACCGCGCTCGCAGAGCATAACGTCCCGGTTGCCGCCGGCCAGAATGTACTCGGCCGCATTCAGGAGCTCGTCGTACGTTGCGCTGAAACCGCGTTTCAGCAGCACGGGACGGCCGCAGGTGCCAAGCGCGCGCAGCAGGTCAAAGTTCTGCATATTCCGCGTGCCCACTTGGAGAATATCGGCGTATTCCGCGCACACATCAACATACTCCGGCGTCATAACTTCAGTGATGGTCAGCAGTCCGTGGCGTTCACCGGCTTCAGCCATCATCTTCAGCCCTTCCACGCCGATTCCCTGGAAGCTGTAAGGACCGGTACGGGGCTTGAATGCTCCGCCGCGAAGAATCTGCGCTCCCGACGCTTTGACAAGTCTTGCGATTTCGTCGATCTGCTCCGGCGATTCTACCGCGCAAGGTCCGCCCATAATGGCCAGATGCTCTCCGCCGATCTTAACACCCTTAACTTCGATGATCGTATCATCCGGATGAAAGTCTCTGCTCGCAAGCTTGTAGGATTTGGAGATTTTAACCACATTCTCAACACCTTTCATTTGACGCAGATGCTCTGCAAGCTTCGGGTTCACGCTGCCCACCAGGCCGATAACCGTACGGTCCGATCCTTTGGACAGATGCACCTGCAGACCCTCCTTCTCGATTACTGCGATAATTTCGTTGATTTGTTCCTCCGGAGTTTGATTGGATGTAATAACGATCATCTGATTCCTTCCTTTCCAAACCTCTATTATATAATGGTTGATTATTCGTTCAGCGCTATTTTACTACGACGCTTTTAAGCTTTTATGCTTTTAATCACTAAAGTCATTTTATGATAGAATACCAAATCCGTCAACCCTTTATTCAAAAAAATAATATCGCCCTGCTTCCGCTGAGAAAGCAGAGCGCTAACCGCTCGCACATTATTAAACCAGTTGTCACGTGGGCTGCCCGGCCTTGGCCTTAACCGGCGGCAGCAGCTTGGCCATATTGACCGTCCGTTTGATTCCCCAGGTATCGGGATTTTCATGATCATACTGCTCCAGGTAGGCTATGACTTCTTTGGTGATCGGCGTCGGTGTTGACGCGCCCGAAGTGACGGCAACTTTCGACACGCCCTTCAGCCACTCCTGCTTCAGTTCCGAAACGTCGGCGATCCGGTGAGCCGGAACGCCTGCGATCTCCTCGGACACCTGGGCAAGCCGGTTGGAGTTGTTGCTGCGGGGATCGCCCACGACGATGACGAGGTCGGCCTGTCCGGCCTGCTCCGCCACGGCTTCCTGCCGGACCTGTGTGGCCAGACAGATCTCATTATGAACCTCGGCGCCGGGAAAGGTTTCCAGCAGCTTTTTCATAATATGCTTGATGTCCCATTGGCTCATCGTCGTCTGATTGGTAATGACAATCCGGGAGCCTGCCGGGAGCGAAAGCGAAGCGATCTCCTCTTCCTTCTCGATCAGGTGCACATGCCCCGGAGCGATACCCACGGCACCTTCCGGCTCGGGGTGGCCCTTCTTGCCGATATAGATAATTTCGCAGCCTTCCGAAACCTTCTCGTGGATGAGATTATGCGTCTTCGTGACATCGGGGCAAGTGGCGTCTACGGTCGTCAGCCCCTTGGCCTGCGCTTTCTTGCGAACCTCCGGCGAAATGCCGTGCGCGGTGAAGATGACGGTGCCGCTGTCGATCTGGTCCAGAATATCCAGACGATTGCTGCCATCCAGAGTAATAATGCCCTCGTCCTCAAAAGATTGGGTGACGTGGCTGTTATGGACAATCATGCCGAGTATATAAACCGGCCGGGGAAGGTCGAGATTTTTCGCCGCCTGACGGGCCATAACCATGGCATCGACCACACCGTAGCAGTATCCCCGGGGAGATATTTTGATTACTTCCATTGCTTCACCAGCTTTCTGCCGTCATTGAATGTATTAAGCCAAGCCGTTTCATTATACCCTATTCCAAAGGGGCGGCAAAGAGAAGGGGCAGCCAGATGATAAACGTTGTGCCTTCGCCCTGCCGGGTAACGACCTCGACCGAGCCGCCGTGCTCATCGATGATCCATTTGGCGATGGACAGCCCCAGTCCGATGCCCTCGGTAATGCCGCGGGATTCATCTGCCCGGTAGAAACGGTCGAAAATATACGGCACCTCGTCTTTTTCCATGCCGATCCCTGTATCTCTAACCCGCAAGCCCACTTGGGATTGATATACGACCGCGTCAAAGCTCACCTCTCCGGACGGCGTATATTTGAACGCATTGTCAATAAAAATGAACAGCATCTGCTGCAAATAATCCTTGTTGCCCAGCACATATTTGCCGTTAAGCACTGACAAATCGCCTACCACCCACTCCGCTTCCCGCGGAAGGAAGGCTGCACGGCGGGCGACCTCGACCATCATCGGCTCCAGCGCAACCGGCTCCTTCTCAAAGGTTCGACCGGTATCGGCCCGGGCCAAAGACAGCATATCGCCGACAAGCCTGCTCATGCGCTTCGCCTCATCCGCGATATCGCGCACCGACTCCACCGACATCTGCCGAATAGTCGCCTCATCCATCGCCGGTTTTTCCCCAGGCTCAAGTTCCCATACCTTCTGAAGCAGATCAATGTTCCCCCGGATCGTTGTCAGCGGAGTACGAAGCTCATGCGAGGCGTCGGACACAAACCGGCGCTGGGCCGCGTACGATTGCTCCAAATTTTTGTAAAACCCTTCCATACGCCCAATCATGCTGTTGACCGTGCGGATCAGCCTTCCGATTTCGTCCGGCGGCCCGTCATATTCGATCCGTACGCTGAGGTCGTTGCCGGTCTGAATACCTTCGGCCGCTTCGATCACCTTGCCAATCGGACTCATCGCCTTGCGGGCCAGGAACAGGCCGAAAGTAAAGGCGGCGATCAGTGTGGCGAAGGAGCCGGCGATCAGAATAGTCTTCAGGCGCTCGAGCAACTTATCCTGTTCGCCGGTATAGGCCGCCATCTGAAGAACGGCCGCTGGATTTTTACCGAAGCCTTCAACATTGACCGCCTTTTGAAAAATCAAAAAGTGATAGCCTTTGTAATAGGCATCCTTAAACCCGTCACCCTTCAGGCTCTCCCTCGGTGGAACATCGAACCGCAGACTGATATTTGTCAAAGTCAAGCTCTGAATAAGCTTACCGCTGTCGTAGAAATACATTTGACCGTATAAATTCTGGGCTTCCAGACGGTTGTCAAAGACAACGTCGAGCGATTCGCCCTTCGCCTGTTCCCGAAGCCGATCTTTGATATCTCCATAAGTATTAATATAGAAAAAACCGTAAATGGCGGCTGAAAAGGCCAGCAGCATAACGGCCAATATTCCCGAATACCAGGCGGTCAGCCGCAGCTTGATCGACATCTTAGTTGTCACCTCTTAGGATATAGCCCGCTCCCCGGATCGTCTGAATCAGGCGTTTACCTCCGTGCTCCTCCGTCTTCTGGCGAAGCATGGCGATATAAACCTCCAGCACATTGGATTCCCCGCTGTAGTCGTAGCCCCAGATTTTATCCATAATCAGATCGCGGGACAACACCCGCTTCGGATTCTGCATAAACAGATGCAGCAGCTCGAATTCCTTCGCCGTCAGCTCCAGCCTTTTGCCTCCGCGGGTCACCTCGCGTGAATCGACATCCAGCACTAGATCGTTATAGACGACGGCCTGCTCGCCGCCTCCGCTCTGTTCGCTCTTGCGGCGAAGCAGCGCTCTAACCCGCGCCAGCAGCTCTTCCAGCGCAAACGGCTTGACGAGATAGTCGTCGGCTCCAAGATCCAGCCCTTTTACCCGATGTTCCACCTCGTCCTTGGCTGTCAGCATCAACACGGGAACAGTACTCCCGCCCTCTCTGAGCCTGCGGCACACCTCAAAGCCGTCCACCTGCGGCATCATAACGTCGAGAACGACGACATCCGGGTCACCGCTCAATACGGCTCGCAGGCCGTCTGCCCCGTTGGAAGCCGTCTTTACGTCATACCCTTCAAATGCGAGTCCTCTCCGCAGCATGGAAATGATTTTTTCGTCATCGTCAATAATCAAAATATTCGGTCGCATAAGCCGCCCCTTCGTTCGATTTCTTGTATATCTCTATTGTAACAGTGAACGCATCTGTGCGCACATATACGGGAAAAGCGGAAGGGCTGCCCCTCCCGCTTCCTAAGTTACCCGGTTACTGCTGACCAGTCTGCGTGGTGTTGAAGTCGTTCTTGTTGCCGATCGTTACGGGCAGATCCAGCTTCTTGCCGTCTCTGACGACGTTCAGCGTAATTTTGTCACCGACCTTCTTGCTCTTGATGAAGTCGATCAACTCCTGGCTGGTTGCATACTTCGTTCCATCAACGCCGGTAATGATATCGTATGGACGAAGATCGGCAACATAGGCAGGAGATTTGAAAATAATTTCGGCTACAACAGAGCCTTCAGTGATATTGGTTCCCATCTGCTTCGCCACTTCATCCGTAATTGTCATCAGCGAAGCGCCGATAAACGGAACCGGATCTTTCGGGATAGCCTTGTTGGCTTCCAGCTTGCTGACCACTTCCTTGATCCGATTCACCGGAATCGCGAAGCCGATCCCTTGCGAGTCCGTGCTGACGGCAACGTTCATCCCGATAACCTGGCCGTCGGCGTTAAGAAGCGGTCCGCCGGAATTGCCGGGGTTAATGGAAGCATCCGTTTGAAGCAGGTTGGAATAATTACGGGTGCCGCTTCCGTCCTCTTCATTAATATCGATGCTGCGTCCTTTCGCGCTCAGCACGCCTGCGGTAACCGTATGGTCGAATCCCTGCGGGTTGCCGATCGCCACGACCTCGGAGCCGACTTTGATCGCGTCCGAATCTCCAAGCGGAACGGTTGGGAAATTATTGTCGCCTTCAATCTTCAGCACCGCCAGGTCCAAGTCCTTGCTGGAGCCGAGCAGCTTCGCTTCATACGGCTTGGAGTTGCCGTCGACGGTTACCTGAATGACGTCGGCATTATCGATTACGTGCTGGTTGGTCAGGATGTAACCGGCTTTGTCGTAAATAAATCCGGTACCGATGCCATAAGGCGTCAACTGTGAATTCAGGCCGGAACCGCTGCCTCCGTTGTTCCGCTGCGAGCCTCCGTTAGAATTGCCGCCGAACTGGTCGCCGAAGAAGAATTGATAGAACGGATCGTTGGCGTTCGGATTGGCTTGGCTCCGTGAACCTGTCTTGACCAGCGTCTCGATCTTGACAACTGCAGGACCCGCCTCATCCACTACGCTCGACACGCCTTCCGATCCAGTCACAAACTTTGTCGCTGCCGTCGTCGGTGTAACGTTGGCGCTCTCATTGGCCGCCTTGCCTTGCGAGCTTAAAGCCGTTGAAGACGCCGCCTGATCTCCCGTAAACCAGTTCCCCCTGTCGGCCATGAACATGGAACCGGAGAGCACGAGCATACCGGCAATGAAGGACAGGACCGCGGTCTTGAAGGGCTTCTTCGGCTTGCGGTTATACTGCCAGCCGTTGCCGCCGTCCGAACCGTTGCCGCCGCCATAGCCGCCGCCGTAACCCGAAGGGCGCGGCAGCTGGTAAGGTACCGGCTTGACCGGCTGGGGAGGGGTAATTTCTACCCTTTCCGGCTCCCGCCGGTTATAATGCTCTACGCCGTCACTGTTACGCTCATTATGATTAAGAGATTTAAAAGGGCCATATGAATAATAATAGGAAGAATTTGATTCGGGAGACTGCTCGTTACCGTTTTGTTCCCGATCCGGAGATTGTCCTTCGAAACGGCCATCGCCTTCGCCGTTGAATCTGTTTTTATTGTCGTCCATTGTTTTTGCCCTCCCGCGCTCTGTCCCTCAAGGACAAGAATTCATTTTGCTTTCTTGGTTTTATTTTGTACTTTAAACCTTAAACCGACATTAAAAACAATTTAAGCGAAGATAAAACCTTCCGGATGAGACCAGAAAAAAAGCCCGGCGCTGTCTGCGTTCAGCGCCGGGCTTTTTGTGAAAGACTTCCCTCTCATTAAAAAAAGTCCCATATACAGGACTTATAATAGACTTTAAGATTGCGGCTCAACATTCCCAAGAAGAGAAGGCAGATCGGACGCTTATCCCTGGGTAACCCATCCTTTGCGGTGGGCATAGATGGCAAGCTGGGTGCGGTCCTCCAATTCGCATTTCATCAGCAAATTGCTGACATGCGTCTTGACTGTCTTGATGCTGATATGAAGCTCCTCGCCGATATCCTTGTTGCTCTTACCCTCGGCAATCAGCAGCAGAACCTCTCTTTCTCGTTCGGTCAGCCCGGATGTATCGTCCTGCACCGTGCGCTGGCGGATGCCGCGCGTCAGCGCCTGGGACACATCGCCTGTCATCACCGGCATACCGCGGTATGCGCCTTGCAGCGCGTAAATCAGTTCCTCCGCCGATACCGTCTTCAGCACGTAGCTGACCGCTCCTGCCTCAATTGCGTCAACCACGAGATCATCTTCGAGGAAGCTGGTCAGTATGACAATTTTCATCCCCGGAAACTCCGACTGTACCGCCCGGGTCGTCTCGACACCGTTCATCACCGGCATCATGAGATCCATCAGAATCAAATCGGGGAGCCCTTCCTCGCCGCTCGAACGCAGCAGCTCCAGCGCCTCACGTCCGTTTGACGCCTCGGCGATCACATCGAACATCGGCTCCAGCATCAGATACGTTTTGAGCCCCATCCGGACCATGTCGTGGTCATCCACCAGCAATATTTTGATTCGGTTCATTCGCCGATTGCCTCCTCATCCTCTTCTTCTCTTCCTGACGCTACGGCTTCATTGCCTGGTATCCGGCCGCCGTTCCCCTGAACAAACTTGGGGATATGTACGCGGATCGTCGTTCCCGCCCCCTTGCGGCTGATGATTTCAACCTGACCGCCGAGCTTCTCGGCGCGCTCCCGCATCGTTGTCAATCCGTACGAGCCCTGCTTACTGTGGGCAAGCTCAAAACCCTGCCCGTCGTCGCTGATGCTGAGCGCAACGAGCCTCGCTCCCTCGCGCAGCGACAGGCTGACCAGCCGCGCTCCGGAATGCTTGACGATATTGGCCATCGCTTCCTGGATAATCAGGAACAGCTGATGCTCGATCGCCTCGGACAGCCCGCCCTGAAGTTCAAGCTCCTTCATTCCCTTCAGCCCGTTCTGGCGGCAGTAATCCGGGAACCATTTCTCCAGCGCTTCGGAGAGGTCCCGGTCTTCCAGCTCCACCGGCCGAAGCTGGGCAATCAGCGCCCGCATCTGCTTCTGCGCCATCTGCGACATGGTGATCAGCTGGTCCATCACCGTTCGCCCTTGTTCTTCATTCCGCTCAAGCACCTTCGGCAGCGAAGAGGCGGACATGTGAATGGCGAAGAGCTGCTGGCTCACCGTATCATGCAAATCCCGGGCCATCCGCCGCCGTTCCTCAAGAACCGCGCTCTCCGCCGCCTTCTCCTTCTCAACAACCTCCTGCTCGCCTAGACGCTGAAGCAGTTTCATTTTGTTCTCAACCGCATCCATCATAAGATTGAACTCATGATAAACTCTTGCAAAAGAAGGGTCGTCACTCCCCGGCATCCGAACGGAAAGATTGCCTTTGGCTACCTTCAGCATATTGAGATCCAGATGATCGATCCGCCGCTGAATCCGCTGCACGGCCATATAGCCGATAACGGCGGTAAACAGCACGATGCCAAGGCACAGGTACACCCACATCCGGTAATCTTCGACTTTGATATAGCCCAGACAGCTCCCGGCATACATCAGCACCGCTGTTACGCTTCCGCATAGCAGAAAATAGAGCAGCAGCACCCATTTCGTATTTTTAATAATCGTCCCCATCGGTCAACCCACCGTCTTAACCTTGATATCTCCGATAAAAGCGCTGACATTGATGCGGATTTTTTTGCCGGCTTCCTTATAATATGGCGTCTTACACTGCACACTGCTCATAAATCCGCTGCGCGACTGCTCCAGCACTTCCATGTCCCCGATGAACGAGCTGCTGTTGACGGAAATGCCGAGATCCATATCGTCCGGAATGTAGACCTTGAGATCGCCGATAAACGCCGAAAGATTGATCTTCGTCTCACCGTACGGGATTTGCGCATTAGTCAGATCAAGCACCGTATCGCCGATAAACTGGGATATATTTGTGTTTTTGAGCTGAAAATGCTCGCGGCCCATATGGATATCACCGATAAAAGTGGATCGGTTCGTCGTCTCCTTGTCTCCGTCGTGGGTCCATTCATGCCCGGCATAATGCCCATGTCCATGCTTGCGCTCATGACGCTCCCAGCGCTCTTCTCTTCTACGCTCGTGGCGCTCCCAGCGTTCTTCTCTCCTGCGTTCGTGGCGCTCCTCGCGCTCCTGGCGTCTATGCTGATGACGGTCCCGATTCTCCTCCCAGCCTGCAGGCTTCTCACCATTCAGGTCCATATCTTCATCCGGGCGCCGTTCACGTTCCTCACCGCTCATTCCTTCTGTGGCCTCATGCATGCCGATGGAGCTGCGGTTCTCCTCGGGTCTGCCGAATTTCCGCTCGAATTCTTCGTCCAATGTCGAATTCAGCGGCCGGGGCGGTTCATCGCTCCCCCGCTTGTCCTCGGGATAGAATCGCGGCGGTGCCGGCGGCGGAACCGGAGGGACCGGCGGTTCGGAGCGGTGCGGTCTGAAGATGACCATTAGCCCGCCTCCAATCAGCGCGACCGGAATAATCATGGTGAAGAAATCTCCGGGGGAAAATTCGAACCATTCGAGATTCCGCCCCAGAAAATAAACGCCCATAGCCAGAAGGAACAGGGCTCCGACAGAAGCAAATCCTCTGCCGTTACGTCCTCCTCCCAGCAGCCGCTGAAAGCCTATAATAATCAGAATTACCGGCCAGAAATTGGAGAACAGGTAGCCGATATCAATCTCTGTATATCCCATCTGCCTGAGCAGAAACAGCACGCCGATTCCGATCAGAATTAGACCGCCGAATACCTGACTGGCTATTCGTCTTCTCATCTGTCATTTCCCCTTTAGCTTAGTCTAACACTTTTCCTTATGGACTAAGTTTACAACAGGCTTCGTCCGGATAACAGCGGCGGCGGAATGAAAACCTTATCGGTCTGCGGACGGAGGAAGTGGAAGTTTTTGACCCTAAAATACGAAAACATCCAATGTCCCGCCAAAAAAATGCCCCGCCTTCTAAAGAAGACGGGACATCGCTCGGCCTGCGGCCGACACTTTATTTACTTATTTGACGGTTACACTTGCGGTTTTTGGACCGGTTTGGCGATGCCGCCTTGCTTCGACGCTACGTTCGACGCTACGTTGTTCTCGGCAGCGAACTCAGCGTTGAATTTTTCGTTCGGTGTCTTGTAGTTTTCTTGAACCTTCGGTTTTTTAGCCACGTTGGTCACCTCCCTTTGCTCCTTCGCGCGTGCATGGAAGCGCCGCACAGAGGACGAATAGAGGCTAACTGCTGTGCCCCAGTCCGTATTATGGCTAGGCAGGCGGTCGATTATTCAAACCGCATGTGAAATTAAGTTCATGACTTTCCCTTTAGATTAATTCCTCAAGCATTTCCTGAGGCACGGTGTCGTAGGCCCGGATGGCTCTGCCGATATTTTTGAGCATCGCTTCCGTACATTTGCCGCTGCCGTGTTTGATCAGTTGAACCTCAACCGTTCGTTTACCCCATTCCTTATATACCTGTCTTGTCGTTGCAAAATACAGATCGACCTTATGGCCCTTGATCGCCGACCCGGTATCCGCAACCACCGCATAGCCGTATCCAGGCACATACAAAATGCTCCCCAGCGGCAGCACCTTCGGATCGGCGGCAATGGTTGATATGGCGTTCTTGTCCCGCCGAACCTTGACGCCGGAGTAGGTAATTCCGTATTCCGGATGGTTCGGGCGCTTGCCGGTCGATTCAAATCCCGCGGTATAGCCCGTGGCCGTTACCTTGAGTGTCCGGATGATCTGTTCCGGCGCCGGAGCGGCAACGGGTATGGATGATTTATTTCCTGGCTTCGGCGCTTGGGCCCGGGTTATTACGGCCTCGGACGGCTCGAACACCGCGTCACTCTCCGTCGATTGATGCGGAAATACCGTTGCACGGATCAGCCTAATTCTGGGCCGGTGTCCGCCGCCCTCATAGGCAAGCGCCGAGGAACCGGCCTCCAGGTTCGGCGCGGACGCCGCCTTCGGCTGAACCGGAGGAAACCGAAGTTCCCGGTCGGCCTCGCGGCCCGCTTTCGTATATATCAAGGACAGAGCCAACAAAAATGCAAATGTAACCAATATACACCAAGACCTCTGCCAAACACCCATTTTGTTCATCATGAAATCCTCCCCCTTATTAGCGAAGGTTTCCCGATTCCCAAAATTTTATACATGAGCCGGATATACCGTCCCACGGAGTATTGGCAGAGGTCTTGCGCAGCAAATTCATTTATTTTAGAAAATGGACTTGTTCGAAACTTCGGCAGCGAGGCTATCGATCACCTCGTCAAGCAGCTTCGCCCCAATATCGCCTTCGCCGCGTTTGCGGACGGAGACGGACCCGCCATTCTTCTCGTTCTCGCCGACGATGAACATATACGGCAGCTTCTCGAGTTGGGCTTCGCGGATCTTGTAGCCCAGCTTCTCGTTGCGAAGGTCGGCCTCGGCTCTCAGGCCGCGAAGGCGCAGCTTGTCAACAACTTCACCAGCATAGTCGTCAAAAGCGCTGGAGACAGGAATCACCTTTACCTGCTGCGGAGACAGCCAGAGCGGCAGCGAGCCGGCAAAGTTCTCCAGCAGGAAGGCGACGAAACGCTCCATGGTACTCAGGACGCCTCGGTGCAGCACAACCGGACGGTGTTTCTGCCCGTCGTCGCCGACATATTCCAGCTCAAAGCGTTCCGGCAGCAGGAAGTCGATCTGCACGGTTGACAGCGTCTCTTCCTTGCCGAGCGCGGTCTTAATTTGAACATCGAGCTTCGGCCCGTAGAACGCGGCTTCTCCCTCCGCTTCGTAGAACGGCAGACCCTCATCCTCGACTACCTCGCGCAGCATCCGCTGAGCGGTCTCCCACATATTGTCGTCCTGGAAGTACTTCTCGGTATCGGCCGGATCGCGGTAGGACAGCCGGAAACGGTAATCGTTGATGCCAAAGTCGCTGTATACCTGCTTGACCAGTTCAAGCACCCGTTTAAATTCGCCCTTGATCTGATCCAGGCGGCAGAAAATATGCGAATCGTTCAAGGTCATGGAGCGGACGCGGTGCAGGCCGGTCAGCGCGCCGGACATTTCGTAACGGTGCATCGTTCCAAGCTCGGCGATCCGGATCGGCAGATCGCGGTAGCTGTGCATGCTGCTCTTGTACACCATCATATGATGCGGACAGTTCATCGGACGCAGCACGAATTCCTCGGTGTCGATGGTCATCTTCGGGAACATGTCTTCCTGATAATGCTCCCAGTGGCCGGAGGTCTTGTACAGATCGACATTGCCGAGCACCGGAGTATAGACATGCTGGTAACCTAGGCTCGCTTCCAGATCGACGATATAGCGTTCCAGAATGCTGCGCAGCTTGGCGCCCTTCGGCAGCCAAATCGGAAGTCCCTGCCCGACCAGCTGATTGAATGTGAAAATTTCCAGTTCCTTGCCAAGCTTACGGTGGTCGCGCTTCTTCGCTTCCTCGAGCAGCCGGAGATACTCGTCAAGCTGTGCCTTCTTGACCCAGGCGGTGCCATAAACGCGCTGCAGCATTTTGTTCTTGGCGTCTCCGCGCCAGTACGCTCCCGCCACGTTCATCAGCTTGAACACTTTAATTTTGCCGGTCGAAGGGAGATGCGGCCCGCGGCACAGATCAAAGAATTCACCCTGCTCGTATATAGTGATCACGCTGTCCTCGGGCAGCGCCTCGATAAGCTCGATTTTGTACGGATCGCCAAGCTCCCCGAACAGGTCCAGCGCTTCCTTGCGGCTGACTTCCTTGCGGACAATCGGCAGATTCTCCGATACGATGCGCTCCATTTCCTTCTCGATCTTCTGCAGGTCCTCCGGATTCAGCGGATACTCCAGATCCATGTCATAGTAGAATCCGTCCTCAATCGTCGGTCCTACACCAAGCTTCACCTCTTTGGCGCCGAACAGGCGCTTGACAGCCTGCGCCATCAAATGGGCGGTGCTGTGCCGTATAACCTCCAGCCCGTCCGGGGAATCCAGCGTTACGATCTCCACCAGATCACCGTCGCCAAGCTTGGCGGACAAATCGACGATTACCCCGTTCAGCTTGCCGGCGGCGGCGTTCTTGCGCAGCCCGCTGCTGATGGAAGACGCTACATCTTCGATGCTGCTGCCTTCTGCGTATTCCCGGACCGAGCCGTCCGGTAATTTGATACTTACTGCCATTTTCATTTCCTCCTCGGGTAGTCAAGTAAACTAATTCCAGCGGCCGTCAGCCGCATACCGATCTTGCGGAACGGATATATCCACGCATACAAAAAACACCCGTCCCGCGCAGGGACGAGTGCTATACCCGTGGTTCCACCCAAATTCAATTCTGCGTCATACCCCCGGACTTCAAAAAAGATCGGGCGACGGCAGAATCCTTGTTCAGCATGGGAATAACGGCCATGAACCGGCGGTTCTTACTGATTCCGGTGCTTAACGGATCAAACGATGCGCCTTGCAATGGAAAGTTCATAACCGCAGCTACAAAGGGGTAAACCAAATACCGGATTCCGGAGGAAATTGCAGCCCAGGTGTTTCCTCTCTCTGTACGGTCCAGAAAGTCGATTCATGTCTTTGTCAATGCTGTTCGCGTGAATAATGTGTAAATTATAATTCCGGCGGCCGCTTTCGTCAACCCTGTAAGCTCAAGCAGAAACGCCCAAGAACCGTTCAGGGCCGATCTTCGCCTGTCTTTCGATCCGGCAAGCGGCCGGCGCGTCTCAGGCTCTCCCGCAGCAAAAACTCGATATGCCCGTTCACACTGCGGAACTCCTCCCCCGCCCAGCGCTCCAGCGCTTCGTACAGCGCGGGATCGATCCGCAGCGGAAAGTTCTTCTTGGCCGCCATGATTGGACCGCCTTAATACAACGAGCCGGCGTTGATGACCGGACTCGCTCCGCGCTCGGATACGATGGCCACCATCAGATTGTTGATCATCGCGGCCTTTCGTTCTTCGTCCAGCTCCACCACGCCGCTCTCCTTCAGCTGCTTGATCGCCATATCCACCATGCCGACCGCGCCTTCTACAATAATCTGCCGGGCGGACAAAACGGCGGATGCCTGCTGCCGCTGAAGCATGGTGCTTGCGATTTCGGTGGAATAGGCCAGATGCGTCAGGCGAGCCTCCAGCACTTCAACCCCGGACAGAGACAGCCGGTCCTGAAGCTCGCCGGCCAATTCCTTCGCAATTTCGTCGGCGTTGGCCCGCAGGGACATCCCGGTTCCGCTGAAGCTGTCGTACGGATACTTGCTGGCTACGTGGCGCAGCGCAGTTTCACTCTGGATTTCAACAAATTCCATGTATTTGTCCACATCGAAGAGCGCTTTGGCCGAGTTGATGACCTTGAACACGACAACGGCTGCGATTTCGATCGGATTGCCCTCGACATCGTTGACCTTAAGCTTGACGCTGTTGAAATTGCGGACCCGCAGGGAAACGGTCTTGCGCACGCTGAACGGAATGACGGCCCACAGGCCGCTTTTCGAAATCGTTCCAACGTATTGGCCGAAGAAAGTGACCACGACTGACTTGTTGGGCTGAACTACCGTGATACTTGTCATCAGAACCGCCGCTAGCACAAACAAAATGGCAGCCGCAGCATCGTAGCCCTGATTGGCACCGTAAACTCCCCCGGCAGCAAAAACAACGATAAAAGCGATGATCCAAAATCCGCTGACGGGCTGAAGTATTTTCTCTTTCATGAGGCACCTCCAAAAGGATATGTATTTGATATTTATATGATATCACTTTTGGATATTGTTGTAAATCTATGTTTTCAGGGCGGATCGCACTTCAGAAAAAGATCACAGATATACCTCCGGATTTTCCATTACTATAAATTTGATAGACAAGCTTTGGATTAAGTGACTAAAAACGGGGAGGTGAATGAAGAATGAGCGTTAAGGAGCAGGTGCTGGAAACAATTAAATCCGCAGGCAAGCCGGTAAGTGCGGGCGAGGTAGAGAAGCTGTCCGGTCTGGACCGGAAGGAGATTGACAAGGCATTTAACGAGCTTAAAAAGGAAAAAGCGATCGTCTCCCCAATTCGTTGCAAATGGGAAGCCGCCGAATAGACTCCAGTTCAGATACAGTCCTATCGAACCGGATAAGGCAGCCTTTGCCGCTCATGAACGTAAGCTGCCCTGTCCGGCTGATGCGCCGGAGCCTTCACGCCATACCCGGCTCCAGCTTTTCGTGCGCAGCACAAAGAGCCCGAAGCCTCAGCGGCCTCGGGCTCTTAAGATTGCCCTATTTAATTCTGCATCACAAAATCGCGCCGTACTCCTGAAGATACGTCGTCGAACACTCTCAGAATATCGTACTGCGTATTGCGCTGCGCCGGGATTTTGCCCGCCTCGCGGATGATTTGCAGAATCGATTCGATGTTGACCTTGTATGTGGCACCCGCGGAAGACACGACATTCTCCTCGATCATCGTGCTGCCGAAATCGTTGCAGCCGTACTGCAGCGACAGCTTGCCTACCTCCGGTCCCATCGTGACCCAGGAGGATTGGAAGTTCTTGATGTTGTCCAGCACAAGCCGGCTGATCGCAACGGTCTTGAGGTATTCCTCGGGTGTCTGTCTTGCCAGCTTCAGGTTGGTATTATCCGGCTGGAACGTCCAGGAGATAAAGGCGAGGAACCCTTCCGTGTTGTAATTATGCTCAATACACTCGTCTTGGGCTTCACGCACCCGGAGAAGGTGCAGCGCGCGTTCCTCCATGCTCTCGCCAAGACCGATGACCATTGTCGCGGTCGTATTCATGCCGATCCGGTGCGCCGTCCGCATCACGTCCATCCAGTCATGCCATGAGCCCTTGAGCCGGCTGATCTTGCGCCGCGTGCGGTCGTCCAGAATTTCCGCGCCGCCTCCCGGAAGCGAGTCCAGACCGGCTGCATGAATCTGGCGAAGCGTCTCTTCCAGAGGCAATCCCGAGAGCTCCTTCATTTTCATGATTTCCGCAGGGGAGAAGGAATGCATCGTGATTCCGGGGAAACGCTCCTTGATGTTCCGCAGCAGGTTCGTATAATAATCAAACGGCAGATCGGGATTCGTGCCGCCCTGCATCAGAATCTCGGTTCCGTCAACGGCCTGGGTCTCCCTGATTTTCTCAAAAATCGTCTCATCCGGCAGAACATAGCCCTCTTTCGAACCGGGTCTGCGGTAGAATGCGCAAAAACGGCAGTACACATCGCATATATTCGTATAGTTAATGTTGCGGCCAATAACGAACGTCGTGACTGGCTCGGGGTGCCATCTTTTCATAATCACATCCGCCGCGGCGCCCATTTTCTCGATTTCGTTGCTCTCAAACAGTCTTACCGTATCTTCAAGCCCAAGGCGTTCACCCTGGAGCGCTTTATCCAAAATGCGATCAATCGTACCCATTGTCGCAGCCTCCTTTTACAACCATCCTAATCAATCCATAAAATTTATATGACAAAGGAATATATTCGTTCATTCATCGTAACATAATCCGCTGTGCTTGAAAAACGTCTTTTTTCTTTTCATACCCTATTAGCTGCAAAAAAAGCGATAAAATACGCTAATAATTCGCATTATTGTTGGAAATTTCGAGGGGATTCGTGAAAAAGTTTCATCAATCAAACAAAAAAAACGGCCCGCCTACCTGGGGCGGCGCCGTCTCTATTCATGTCTCTCCGTTCTCTTATTGCTTGCTATATAAGCCGAACTTAAGATTTTCTCATCAGATATCAGTCATAACTACGAGGAACGTTTGGACTTCCGGTCGCTGCCCATCTTCAGATTTCTCGATTTAACCCGCTCTTCGTGGATGAAATCCGAAGACAAAGGCGATCGCTATCGCTCCTACAGTTCCAAACTTCCCCTTCGTTACTCCTTACCCTGATGTCATTTTTTAAACAGTTCATCGTATATTGCACTAAAGAGGCATGCCTCATGGCAACTGCGGCAAATGTGCTTTTCTTAAATCGGCTGCCTAAGCTTGGACGTTATTCGCTTCAAGCTCTGTCCGCGCGGCCTCCAGCGCCTGATTCAGGTCGGCGATCAGATCGTCGACATGCTCGATGCCGACCGAGAAACGCAGCAGCCGGTCGTCGACGCCGACCGCATCGCGGATTTCAACCGGGATGTCGGCATGGGTCTGCACCGCCGGGTAGGTCATCAGCGACTCGACGCCGCCAAGACTTTCCGCGAACGCGATCAGCTTGACATGGCGCAGTAGGGGCTCCACATATTTTGCATCCTTCACCTTGAAGGAGAAAATGCCAGTGTTGCCGCTGGACTGCCGCTGCTGAATGTCAAATCCGGGATGACCCGGAAGGCCCGGATGGAAGACCTCCGCAATCGCCGGATGCTCCTGCAGATGCTGGGCAATCGCCAGCGAGTTGCTCTCATGGCGTTCCATGCGCAGCGCCAGCGTCTTCATGCCTCTCATCAGCTGATAGCTGTCGCTTGGACTCAGGACGGCTCCGATCGAATTATGGAGCATCGCCATCTCCTCGGACAGTTCCTTGCCCTTCGTCACAATCAGGCCTGCCAGCACGTCGTTATGCCCGCCCAAATATTTGGTCGCGCTGTGGATGATGATGTCGGCGCCCAGCTCCAGCGGCCGCTGGAAATACGGCGTCAGCAGCGTGTTGTCCACGATCGTCAGCATGTCGTGACGGCGGGCCCACGTACACACGGCCTGAATATCGGTAATCATCATCAGCGGATTGGTCGGTGTCTCAATAAAGACGGCCTTCGTGTTCTCTCTGCAGGCCGATTCCAGAGCGTCCAGATCGTTCGTATCCACATAGGAAGCGGAGACGCCGAACTTGGACATAATCCGCTCCAGCATCCGGTAAGTGCCGCCGTACAAGTCCAGCGAAACGATCAGGTGATCCCCCTGCGCGAACAGAGCGAAAATGGTCTGCAGCGCGGCCATCCCGGAGCTGCAGGCAAAGCCCGCGTCACCGGATTCCAGCTCGGCTGCCGCGCGCTCCAGCACGGAACGCGTAGGATTTTTGGTGCGAATGTAATCAAAGCCTGTGCTTTGTCCCAGCCGGGGATGACGGAATGCGGTCGATTGGTAGATCGGGTAATTCACTGCGCCCGTCGCCGGGTCCTCCTGAGAGCCGATTTGGGCCAGCCTGCTTTCAATCCTGAGTTTGTCGTTCATGATTTACCTCCAGAAAGTTAGTACGGGATTTGCCTCCCTATTTGCTGACGGAGCCTTTTCGGCTTCCGTTATATCTGCGGAGCTGTTGCCGGCAACATCCCGGCCTTCAAAGTTAAGCTTGTCCAATCCGGAAGGCAATCATATCGTAGGTCCGATATCGTATGGCGTTTCCTGGTAGACGTAATAGTTAAGCCAGTTGGAGAACAGCAGATTCGCATGGGCGCGCCATACAGCCGGCGGTGTTCGGCCCGGATCATCATTCGGGTAGTAATGCTTCGGCAGCGCGACGTCCATCCCCTTGGCGATATCGCGCTCATACTCCCATTTCAGGGAGAACGGATCGTACTCGGAATGGCCCGTTACAAAAATCTGCCGGCCGTCCTGAGTGGCGACGAGATAAACGCCGGCTTCCTCCGATTCCGCCAATATCTGCAAATCCGGCGTATTCTCGACATCCTCGCGGGAAATGTCCGTATGACGGGAGTGGGGCACATAGAACAGCTCGTCAAAGCCCCTAAGCAGCTTCGTATTCGGCGCAGTAGTGCAGTGCGGGAATACGCCGAAGCACTTCTCGGGAAGCCCGACTTTACGAACCCCGTAGTGATAATACAAACCAGCCTGCGCCGCCCAGCATATATGCATCGTCGAAGTGACGTTGTCCTTGCTCCACTCAAAAATCTTTTTCATCTCATCCCAGTAATTCACGTCCTCGAAGTCCATCTGCTCCACCGGAGCGCCGGTCACAATCATGCCGTCCAGCCGGCGGTGGCTGATTTCGTCAAAGGTTTTGTAGAAGCTCTTGAGATGCTCCGCGGACGTATTCTTCGACGTATGGGAGCTCGGATGAAGCAGCGTGACATCAACCTGAAGCGGCGAGTTGCCTACCAGACGCAGCAGCTGCGTTTCCGTGGTCTCTTTTGTAGGCATCAAGTTCAGAATAGCGATTCGGAGAGGGCGGATATCCTGGTGAAAGGCCTGGCTTTCATCCATTACGAAAATATTTTCCCCTGAAAGCACCTCCTTGGCGGGCAAACTGTCGGGAATCTTGATTGGCATTGTGTCTCACTCCTTCATTAAAATGCAAACCGCGGACTGCGGTCTAAGTTAAAATAGAACAAATAAAAACCTTTCCCGCAGCACGAGAAAGGTCATATTTATACACATATGATACTCTCTCATCTGTCAGACAACGCGCCGCAGATCATTACACCTACGCGTCTCTGCAAGAATTAGCACCGTGCGTTATACGCCGGTTGCCGGGTTTCATTGGGCCAGTCCCTCCACCTGCTCTTGATAAGATTTGGTCATATTCAATTTTAAATTCTTATAGATCACTATAATCAATGAACCTAACTTTCGTCAAGTCCATATACTATTTTTAGAGTCCCGATTATGACAACAATTTAGCTTGAAAGAGCCCATACCCGGCGTTATACTAGACAAGTGTTTTCCGAAGATCGATATAAGCGAAGCCTTGGCTTCCGAGCCTATGGCGGGCGCTTTGCGAGAGGAAATCCCAAAACCTAATTTAATGAATAAAGAGGTGAGAAGAAGAATGGAAGGCGACCCGAGTACCCAGCACAGCGCTGATCAGGAACAACCGTACAGGATCAACATCAGCTTGCCGGCGGCGGGAGCGCTTCTTCTTCATGCCTTCGGAAAATAAGCGGCCCTATCGTCACAAACAGCCGGCCAAGCTGATTTGATTTCCTGTGCTTTCATAAGCATATTCCCTGGGCAAGCTAGGGAGAGAAGGAGTGAATCAGATGAAAATCCGGCTGGTTAACGCAGGCATTTTTACACCTGTCGACGATATTGAGCTGACCCTCGCCCCTCCGGCAGAAGGGTTCTATTGGATTGATGCAGACGTGGAGGATTTGGCACTGCTGCAGCCTGTATTTAATCTTCATGATCTGGCAGTAGAGGACTGTCTCAGCGATGAGGAGCAGCGTCCCAAAATTGAAATTTACGAGAGCCATTATTTTATTGTAGTTAACAGCATCCGTTTTGATGACGAGGAAATCTTCCTCCGGGCCCTTAACGTTTTTCTCGGGCGGCATTATATTATTACCGTCACGAAGCAGAAAATTAACGAGCTGCGCACCCTGAAGCCTATCTTGTGGGAGCAGGAGGTCAGTTCTCCGGACCGCTTCCTTTACCTTTTGGTAGACCTTGTCGTGGACAATTATTTCGCCGTCGGCGACCGGATCGAAGTCAAGATCGAGAAGCTGGAAGAAGATATACTGATGCATACCAAGAAATCGCACCTCAGCGAGATTATCGGTCTGCGGGGCGAAATTCTGTGGCTGAAGAAAATGCTTGGCCCGCAGAAGGAAGTCGTCAACACCCTGAACAAAAAAGATCTCCGGCTGATCGACGACCAGCTGCAGAAATATTTCAGCGACATCTACGAAAACGCCGTCAAAATTTCCGAGACATTCGAAACGTACCGCGATCTGATGGGCAACTTGCGAGAAGCTTATCAGTCCAGTATCGCCAACCGCGCCAATGAAATCATGCGGGTGTTTACGGCGATTACGACCATATTCATGCCGCTGACCGTGATCACAGGTATCTATGGGATGAACTTTGACAACATTCCCGAAATTCATACGAGATACGGTTACTATGGCGTCATCGGCGTTATGGTAACGCTGGGATGCGGGATGCTGTACGTGTTCCGCAAAAAAGAGTGGCTGTGAACAGCCGTCCCGCAATTTTCGTTATACAGAGAAGGTCTCCCTGACGCCTTAGGCGCTAAGGAGACCTTCTTTTGGCTTGACCGGGCCTATGCCTGCTCCTGCGGGTGAGGTGCCAATCCTGGCGTACCCTCGTTCTCTCTGCGGAACCGGAGCCTGATCAGCCGCAGGCGCTCGTAATACAGATCCAGGCTGCCCGCGGACGTGATCTCTTCGCCGTAGACTTTATGCAGCACCGGCTTCAGGAGCGTATCCCCAAGCTCTTGGTAAGCGTTCCAAACCGCTTCCTGCTCCGCGCCGGACATGCTTGCCAGTTCCCTGTCGATCAACGAATCGACAATATAGCCGTCCTTTTCGAGCTCCTCAACGGCTTCCAGAATCTCTCTTCGCGAAGAGGCGCTTCGCTCTTTGAGCTCCTCCATCCCGCAGCCGTCCGCAATGCCCTCAAGGAGCACACGCCGCAGACGGAGGCGCTCCAGCTGCTTCTTGTATTTGATCTCTTTCTGCTTGTACAGCCAGGAGGTAAAGGACTCCTCATCGATCTCGGCGCTAACCCAGCTCAGCGGAAAGGAATGACTGCGCTCCGCCGCGGAGGTAATGGCCAGTATCTCCAGGCCGTACTGCGCGGCCTTGGTCTCTCCCACACCTGGAATTTGCAGAAGCTCTTCCTCGGTCTTGGGCAGGAAGGTGCCCAATAAACGCAGCAGGCGATTGCTTGCGAGCAAATACGGCGCTTTGCGTTCTGAAGCGGCTTTCCGCCGCCGCCATGCGCATAATTCTTCGTATACAGACTCATTTGCATGCTGTTCGCTGTAATACTGAAGCTTCAGCTGCTCCTGATTCCGTCCCGCCAGGCTCTCCTCTTCGTGGAAGACACCGTCAATAAGCGGCCGGTAGCCCTCCCCCATTTTGACCGCCAGCTCATGCCTGTACACACCGAGCATTTCGTTCCAGGAGGTTCCCTCATACCATAAAGAATCGGCGCTTTCCTGATTTTCGCCGAATTCACGCCAGCCCAGACGCCAATTCCCCTCCTCCTCACCAATCCACAGCTGGGCGAATTCCCCGGCGGAATCCCCCGATTGTTTGGATAACCGGTTCATGAATACGATTTGCATGTTGCTTCCCTGCCTTTACTTTTTTAATGGTCAGTATGCGGAATTCCGCGCCGTAAAGGCACGTGTCTTCGGCTTCCAGGCGGAAGCCCCTCGGTCGAACACAAAAAAGCGCCTCTCCCACGGTAACGTGAAAGAGGCGCTTCCTCCCGAACGGCTATACTGTTAATTCATACAATACCATATATTTCCGAACAGTCAATCCCTTTTGCTCAAAAGACGGATCAGAGCCGGATCAAGAAAGTCTATTATTCCTGGGCGAGAGCCATTGCTGCCAGCCCGATCGCACCGGCCAGGCCTGCATTGTCCCCGAGCCCTGGAGGCACCACAAAGCTGTCGATATCAGCCGTCAGCGAAGCATGCTGCACGTAGCCCTTCAGCAGATCCTGAAGTTTGGCGCGGATCAGCGGGAAGAGATGGCTCTGCTTCATGACGCCGCCGCCCATAACAATTTTCTGCGGCGACAGAATCAGCACATAGCTCATCAGAGCATGGGCCAGATAATGGGCCTCTATCTCCCAAGCCGGATGATCCGGGCCGAGCTCCGCTCCCGGCACCTGCCAGCGCTGTCCAAGCGCGGGGCCTGCGGCCAGCCCCTCCAGGCAGTCCCCGTGGTAAGGGCATGTCCCCGCAAAAGCATCATCCGGATGGCGGCGGACATAAATATGTCCCATTTCCGGATGGGACAGCCCGTGGATCAATCTGCCACCCACAACGGCTCCGGCTCCGATGCCGGTTCCTACCGTGATGTAAAGGCAGCTGTCCAGCCCCCGTGCTGCGCCCCAGGTGTATTCGCCGAGCGCGGCGCCATTTACATCGGTATCGAATCCAATTGGCACGTCGATTTTGTCCCGGACCGCGCCGACCAGATTAAATTGGCCCCAATACGGCTTGGGCGTCGTCGTTACATAGCCGTATGTCGGGCTGCCGGGAATCGGATCGATCGGCCCGAACGAGCCAATGCCGATCGCTTCGACATTTTTACCTTCAAAATAGCGGTACACCTCTGCCATCGTCTCTTCCGGACGGGTCGTCGGGAAGCTGACCCGGTCGATAATGCTGCCGTCCTCATGCCCAATCCCGCATACAAATTTTGTTCCTCCCGCTTCAATTGCACCAAGTACTCTCACAGGCCTGTCTCCCCTCTACTCTTGCATACGCTTTCAATCCACAAGCGCATATCCGATATTTATTATACTTTGCGTGCCAAAAGAATAACAAGCAAATCCCGGCCATTCGCCGACTGGAAACATTCGGACACAATAGGACCGAACGACCGCTGCGCTTTTCGCCTTACGAATAAAGACTGCTCCACAGGACGCCTTGTACGCGCTCCAGTGAAACAGTCTTTATCAGATTCCGCCGACCATCCGATCAGGCAAACGGGTCAGCCTTTATGGCCCCAGCTCCGGTAGAGCGGCTCTGCCGGTCCGGAAGCACAATCTCCACGATTCCTTCCTCCCGCTGCTCTTCCTCTGCCGCCGCAATGAGATACATCAGGCTGCCGAACTCAAGCTCCTTGAACTTGCGCGCAGCCGATTCCCGCTGCAGTTCCCAGAGACACTCGGTCAGCGTGCAGACAAGCGGAACGTCGCAGCGAATTTCCGCCAGATCCCGGGACAGATGGAGCATGTCCAGATCCGCTTCGATCTTGCTCCGTACCCCTTTGGGCAGCAGATGGAGATTCTCGATTACGCCCTCCACTGTCCGGTATTCAGCCAGCAGCTTGAGCGCCGTCTTCTCACCGATTCCCCGGACACCAGGGTAATTATCACTCGTATCGCCCATGAATCCCTTCAGGTCAATGACCTGGGAAGGGGTCAGCCCTTTTTCCTCCAGCAGCGAACCCGGATCGTACACTTTGTAGTTGGAACGGCCCTTTTTCATAATAACAACCCGGACCTGATCATTCACCAGCTGAAGCATGTCATGGTCTCCGGTCAAAATATACACCTCGGACTCCCCGCCGAAGCTGGAAGCCAGGGTACCGATGCAGTCGTCGGCTTCGAATCCGGGAATGCCCACATTCGGAACGCCGAGCTCGGCGACCACCTCTTTGACCAGGTCGAACTGCGGAATCAGCTCCAACGGGGGCTCCGCGCGGTTCGATTTATAAGCATCAAATTTCTCGGTGCGGAACGTACTCTTGCCCATATCCCAGCAGCATACAACGTGGGAAGGCTCAAAGGTTGACACCGCGTCGAAAAAATACTGCAAAAACCCGTATACGCCATTGGTCGGCAGTCCGGCGCTTGTCTTGCGAATATAGCCTCCGTATGCAGTGGCATAATAGGCCCGGAACAGCAGCGCCATGCCGTCCACAATCATTACGCGGCTTCTTCCTTCTCCACTCATCGCCGTTCTCCTCCTTTACTCATTTCCCCAGGCTTTGCGGTAATCCTCTTCCTTGAACCCGACCGTTACCTTGTCCCCCGAGACAACGATGGGGCGTTTGATCAGCATGCCGTTCCCGGCCAGCATCTCCAGCTTCTCGCGATCATCGAGGCTTGGCAGCTTCTCCTTCAGGTTTTCCCGTTTGTAGACCTCGCCGCTTGTATTGAAAAACTTCTTGAGCTCAAGGCCGCTTGCCTTGGCCAGAGAAGACAGTTCGTCCACTCCCGGCGTCTGCTCCACGATATGGCGCAGCTCCAGCTCATGTCCCTGTTCTTTCAGCCATTTTACCGCCGAACGGCAGGTGCCGCACTTCGGATAATGGTATACGATCAATTGACTCATTGTGTGCGATTCTCCTTATTTCATATCCGTTTCGTTAATGTCTGCGACGTCTCTTGTTCCAGTCCTCAGTATTGCTTCCAGTTCCAACATATCCGGAGGAAGCGGCGCTTCAAACGTCATCTCGCGGCGAAAAATCGGATGCGTGAAGGACAGCCGCGCCGCATGCAGCGCCTGTCGGCCGATGGCGGCGTCCAGCTCAGCCACCCGGGTAAGCTCCGCGGCCCCTGCGGGCGCCGCGCCCGGATCAGCCCCTTCATATACCGGATGCCGGTACATCCGGTCTCCAATCAGCGGCTTGCCGATGGAGGTCATATGCACACGGATTTGATGCGTCCGCCCGGTGAGCAGCTTCAGTTCCACTTTGGAAGCATAAGCGTACCGATCCTTGACCTCGTAGCGGGTCAGCGACGGATAACCGTCCGGCGTCACAATCCGACGGTGCGGTTCGCCCGGATCGCGGTCGATCGGACCGTCGATGTCGCCCTTTTCCGGCTCCGGAATACCGTGGACAAGCGCAATATAGCGTTTGTCCACGGTGCCTGCCAGCATCTGCTCCGAGATGTGCTGGTGGCTGTACGGATTCTTCGCGATGGCAAGGACGCCGGACGTCTCCTGATCCAGCCGGTGGACGGGTCGAAAGCGGTAACGCTCGTTTTTTTGCGCCCAATAATGGACGACTCCGTTAGCCAACGTATCGGTATAGTGGCCGTGGGTGGGATGCACGATCATGCCCGCGGGCTTGCTGACGACCAGCAGGTGCTCGTCTTCATACAGGATAGGGAACGGGATCGGCTGCGGCAAAATATCCTCCGAGGTCTCCGTCTCCATCCGGATTTCCACGAGATCGCCGGCACGGACGTGCACGCTGATATAGACCCTTTCCCCGTTCAGGGTAATTCCCCGCTCGGTCAGTTTGAGACGGGACAGCAGCTTGCGCGAGACATCCATCCGCTTTTGCAGAATCGTCTTGAGCAGCATGCCGTCCTCTTCGGCAGGAACGGTGTAGGTGATGGGCGGATAGTAAGTCGTCATCTTTAGTCCCGAAACACCTTGGCGCCGCGGATATATTCAACGTCCGTCACCCCGAGCCGCGTATTGGCCGTGCGGGCAAGCGCGAAGAAATAATCCGACAGCCTGTTCAGATAAGCCACGGTCTCGCCGTTAATCTCTTGGCTGCGCCCGAGCGTAACGGTCCGGCGTTCGGCACGGCGGCATACGGTCCGGCAGACATGCAGGACCGAAGCAAGCCCGGTTCCTCCCGGCAAAATAAACCGTTCAATCGGCGGATTTCCGGCCTGAAGAACATCAATCCACCGCTCCAGCCGCTCCGTCATGTCGCCGGTTACTTTCATCTTGCCTTCGTCCAGCTTCGCATACGCCAGATCGGAGCCGCAGTCGAACAGCTCGTGCTGAATTTCAAGCAGCTGCTCCCGGACATCGGCGAATAGTTCGTCATCCATCATGCTGCGCGCCTGCCCGACAAAACCGTTCAGCTCGTCAATCGCGCCGTAGGCCTCAACCCGGATATCATCTTTGGAGACCCGGCCGCCGATAACCGAGGTCTCGCCCTGGTCCCCCGTTCGTGTATAAATCGACATGGTCCAACCCTCCGCTTCTTTTTGTGGAATTCTTTACTAACAAGCGACCGTCCTTCCGGCATCTCATCCGGCATAATCATACTTTAACATATTAACTTCGGCTTGCAAGGCCATCGGTTGTTTCCAGCAGGGCCGCAAATATAGGAGCCGCACAAACAAAAAGAGGGCCCCAAGGACCCCCACCAAGGCACTCCCGCTAATTCTTGCGGGAACGCCTCTTCATATATTCGTTGATCTTCAAATCCAGCTTGCTGCTGATTTCCACCACGTTATCAGAGGTGAATGATTTCTCTTGCAAAAACAATTGCTCCATTCGATTGCGGAGTATGCGGATCTCCTCTTCCAGGGAGAGGCTGCGCGAGGTTACATCATCCCTCGCGGAAGCTTTCCCGCTTTCCGGGAACCGGTTCCCGCCAAAGGACCACAGGTAGTAATCGCTATAAAGCAACATCATCCCCCCTAAGAACTGTACGGAGCGTAACTCCACTGCTTCCGTCATCGTAATGGTCTGACTCGCCTGAATCAACAGCAAAACAATGCGCGGAGTCGGATCATCCAGATTATCAATGTATAATTAGATTAAGGAACATATAAATAATCTGTATTCAGAGTAAAATTATACCATGAAACTGGATGATTTGCTATAACTTTTTCAACTTTTACGTCAATTTTTGTGATTTTTATCAGTTTTTTGCCGTATTAAGCCTTAATTTCTTTCTCTTTCTTCAAAAGAGCAACAAACGCGCCAATCCGTTCCAGCGCTTCGTTTAATTGGCTCACCGATGTGGCGTAGGAGCAGCGCAGATAGCCTTCGCCGCCCAGCCCGAATACGCTGCCCGGAACGGCCGCCACCCGAAACTCCCGCAGCAGGCGCTGGGCGAATTCGTCGGAGGTCAGACCCGTACCGGCTATGCTTGGGAAGGCATAGAACGCCCCTTGCGGCTCATGGCATTCCAGTCCCGCATCACGCAGCCCCTTGACAATCAGACGGCGGCGCTGATTATAGGAATCCACCATCCGGTCCTTCTCCTCCATGCCGTTCGTCAGCGCTTCAAGCGCCGCCACCTGGCCCATGGAGGGCGCGCACATCACGGTGTACTGGTGAATTTTGAGCATGGCCGCGATCAGATCGGGATGTCCGCAGGCATAGCCCAGCCGCCAGCCCGTCATCGCGAAAGCTTTGGAAAATCCGCTGACGAGTATCGTCCGGTCCATCATACCCGGCAAAGAGGCAAAGCTGACATGATTGCTGCCGTAGGTAAGCTCGGCATAAATTTCGTCGGAAATGACGATCAGGTCATGCTTCTCCACCACTTTGGCGATAGGCTCCCAGTCTTCCCGGCTCATGATCGCTCCCGTTGGATTGCTGGGATAGCACAGGATCAGAATTTTGGACCGCGGCGTTATTTTCGCTTCCAGCCCTTCGGCCGTCAGCTTGAAACGATCCTTGCCGAACGTCTCGATGCCAACCGGAACCCCGCCGCCGATCGAGGTGATCGGTGAATAGGAAATATAGCAAGGCTCCGGAATGAGAATCTCGTCTCCCGGCGATATCAGCGCCCGTAGCGCCAGATCAATCGCTTCGCTGCCGCCAATGGTCGCGATAATTTGATTCGCAGGATCATAGTCCAGATTAAATCGGGTATGAAGGTAATTTGCAATACCCTCACGGAGCTCCGGCATCCCCGCATTCGAGGTATATCCCGTAAAGCCGCGCTCCAGCGAATAGACGCAGGCTTCCCGGACATGCCAAGGCGTCTTGAAATCCGGCTCGCCGACCCCAAGAGAAATGATGTCCTTGCTTCCCGCGGCCATGTCAAAAAATCTGCGGATGCCCGAGGGCTGAATTTGCTGAACCAGCGGGGACAGATAGGATGTCATTGACTTGCTTTGTTCTCCGGCCAACTGTGTTTTGTTCGTAATCATATCAGTTCATCTCTTCCTTTACGGGGAGATCATCAGACGGTTATCTTCTTCATGATCTTCAAAAATAATCCCGTCCTGTTTATATTTTTTCAGCGTGAAATTTGTCTTGGTCGACAGTACGGAATCAATGGGAGACAGCTTCTCGGAAACGAAATTGGCAACCTCGCGCAAATTCCGGCCCTCCACTTCCACCAGTAAATCGTAGGCACCGGACATCAAATAGACCGATTTCACCTGCGGATACAGATAAATCCGTTCGGCGATGCCTTCAAATCCGCGTCCACGCTCGGGCGTAATCTGCACTTCGATCAGCGCTGTTACCCGTTCGTCGTCAACTTTATCCCAATTGACCACGGTCGCGTATTTCACGATTACGTGCTCCTGCTCCATTTGTGCGATCGCCGTCTTCACGTCTTCTTCTTCGGCCCCGAGCAGCGTTGCCATAAGCGCCGGAGTTCTTCTCGCATCTTCTTTTAACAGCTCCAGCACTTTTCTCTTCAACTCATTCATTTGTTCCATGACTTCCCTCCGGAATCTTCGCAAGGGACGGTTCGCCGCTGCCGGCGCCTCCCGCGAAAGAATTGGTTACATAAGAGTTTATTAATAATATGACATGAAAAGGTTGTGTCTGCAAACAAAAATGACGGCCCGGCCCGGGAAAATCAATCCTGCGCTGTCCCTTGCTTAAAGCGAGCGGCATGGAGAAGCGTCACCTTCCTCTCCTAAGAACCAAAGGATTCCAATCTTAAAAAAAGCGTCCGCCCTTTCACGGATACCCGCGAAGAACGGACGCTTCTTATGACACCGCCGGAGCGGCCGCAAGGCCGGGGACGATGCGTCACCCGGGTATGGCCGATTTACATATAGTAAGGGTTACTCACGTTGGGTTGATGCTGGGACACGTTCGGTGTCTGGGCATACATGCCTTGTCCGCCCATTTTTTGCTGAATGAACTGCCGGCTTTTTTGCTGAGTCTGCTGTGCGCTTTGAATTTGTTTGTCCAGCTCCTGGCGGAGCGCCTTGGAAGGCGCCTGGTACATGTTCAGCTGCGACATTTGCATGTAGAGCTCGCCCTGAATGCGGAGCGTATTCATCGTCAAGTCATTAAAGGCGCGGCGAACCGTCTGACAATTGGACTCCGTTGCGGCTGTCGCGTATTCGCGAACCGTCCGTTTCAAATCCGCCAAAATGATGTTGAGCAAATCCTCTTCTTGCATAAAAGCATTTGTGTTTTGTGCGTACACGTAAGTGACCTCCTAAAAGTTTTGTGCTGAGCAGCTTAAGAGAAAAACTTCAACTAAACTGGCTTCGGAAGCATCGACTTAAGTTTTGTGATCGGTCAGGAACGGACCAAAGTTATTGCGGCTGGGAAGGAGCGTACTGCTGGTGCTGCTGAAGAAGCTGGATCAGTATTTCCATATGGTGGTTGTGATTTTGGATATGCTGCTCGCAAATTTGGCGAACGGCTTGATTTTGTGTCACTCCGGCCGTGGCGGCGTACTGCTTGATAAGCATTTCCTCATTGGAAATGGAGTCGGAAATATAATCCAATTCTTTGCTGCTGAGCGGTTGCATTTGAGTGGATTGCATTGCATTCATTCCTTTCTTGGGATGGTTCAACCGATCTTAGTATGCCTTTCCTTCCGCCATTTATGTGCTTAATTTCGCAAGCAAAAGCCTTCTCCTGAAAATCCAGGCGGCCGGTAACTTTTGTTGCAGCATTTCTTTCTATTTGTGATAATGGGTTAGGTATAAAACCGGGAAGGGTGGAGCTCACATTATGTGGAAAGATTTCAAAAACTTCGCGCTGAAGGGAAATGTGCTTGACCTCGCATTCGCTGTCGTGATCGGGGCCGCCTTCGGCAAAATCGTAACCTCGCTGGTAGGCGACATTATTACGCCATTGATCGGACTCTTGATCGGCGGGATTAGTCTGGAAGGGCTGCAGTATACACACGGCAGCGCCGTGCTGAAATACGGGGTCTTTCTCCAAAGCGTGATCGACTTCTTTATTATCGCCTTCTCTCTGTTTCTGCTGGTCCGGATTGCCGGAAAGTTTAAACGCAAAAGAGAGGAAGCCCCCAAAACCGAGCCCGCGCCGACGCGCGAAGAGGTGCTGCTGACGGAAATCCGCGATCTGCTGAAGAACAAATAGTGCCCTAACGTATCTTGAAGCAAAACAATGCCAAAAGCCGTCTCTCCTGCCCGCATTGGGCAAGGGAAACGGCTTTTCAATAGGGTGCGTAACAGGCCAGCACCGGTTGGGTTTCGATTTAACGCATCGTCTACCGCTCGGGCACTATATTTTTCCGCAGCATTCGGCGCAGACACAGCCAGCTTCCGAGGGGAGCAACGCCAAGGCCCAGCATCAGCAGAGTAACGGTGCGTGGGGCGGCGCTGGCCGACAGAACGCCGATAAAAATAAATGTCCCCGCAAGCCTCCCGGTCATCAGACACAGCTCGCGCAGCACAATTAGTTCAACCCGCATCCCCGCGCTCTCCTTGCTCTCGCCCATCAGATCAAAGCTGCTCGAAACCATCGGGAGCATATACAGCGGAATGAACAGCGACGTTCCGATCCCCATAATCAGTAGAGTGCCGTAGTTAACCTTCCACAACAAGGGGAAGATAACCGCCACCAGCAGCAGCGAGCCCCAGAACATCCCGGCCGACCGATATTTCGGTTTAAGCCATTTCCCTGCCGCCCAGTAACAGACAAGCGATACCGCCGAGGTAATCAGCGTAAACTGCCCCAGCTTGCTTTCCTCTTTAGACGCTATGTATACGAGCAGGCCGATCAAAAAGGAAAATACGCCTTCCCGAAGCCCCTGAAATACAAGTCCCGCTCCCATTACGCGCCAATCTCTATCTTCGGAATGAAGCTCATGCCAGGGCTCGAGCCATTGATACTCGCCGGGAGTTTTTCGCTTTTTCAGAAAGAAGCTCAGCACCGCCGCCACCCCGTAAATGCAAAGCGAGATGATGAACACTACCCGATACCCACGGTTTCCGTTCATCGAGGAGATCAGCCACCCGGACAGCCAGGGACCGACGATACCGGCCAAGGAGCCAAGTAGTCCAACCCAACCGTTGAAAGCATTCCGGTTACCGGGGTCCGTGGTCTCAAAAAAAACGATGTTGAAGGCAAGCCAAAACAGCCCCAGAGCAACTCCCAACAGAACGCCGAGCGGCCAGACATAATCAACCACCCGGCTCTCCAGCCACAGCACCAATAGATAAAAAAGGCCCGAAACGGCGATGCCAAGCCGCAGGGCATTCATTTTATTGAACTCCTTCACCCATTTGCCGCCCAGCCAAAAGCTGAGGCCCAGAGCAATTTGCTGAGCCACCGTAAACCAGCCAATCATGATATAGTCCTGGCGGCTTTTCCATAAGTATACATTTAAAAAAGTTCCCGCAAGCGCCCCCGACAGCACGAATAACCCGTTCACCGCCAAGAGCAGCCGCGGTTGTCCCCGCAGCGATTCATTCATGATGCTCCCCCCTTACCCTTTGAGACATGCCTTTGATAGCATGCCCCAAACGAAGGGATTCTTACCGGCGGGAATTTATTTCCGGAGGCCGCCGATACCCCGGACCCACTGCTTGCGGTCTTCTTCCGCCAGGCTGTGCTGAACCTGGAAGCATGACGGACAGACGTACATATTCAGGGAAAAAGGTGCCTTTAGCAGCGGTACGCCGACAGCTGCGGGCACCGCAGCGTTGAACTCTTTTACCAGAGTGGTACCGGCCAGCAGCATATACTCATGGCACTGCGGACATTCCGGTACCTCGGACTGCTCATCCAGAATGGCTGCCACAGTGCTGTCATAGCGCTCCAGATCGTAGGCGTCACGATAGCTGTCAAGCAGGTTGTAGACGGGAACAATGCCGTCCTGTCCGTCTTCTCCCCATAAATCCCCGTCCCCATGTTCATGCTCATGCTCGTCGTCGTCTTCCTCATCCTCCAGATCCTCGCCGCTGATGTTGACCGTTCGGTAAGCGCTCAGTTCGTTGCCGCAATGCGGGCAGGTTTTCTCCGGTCCAAGTTCCTCATCCCATACGATTTCCGTATGGCACCAAGGGCACACAGTTGTATCCATCTCTCCAGTCTCCTTCATCATTTCATCATTAAGTAGATAATTCCGGCCGCCAAAAAAAGAACCGCCGAAACAAACAGTACGCGCACCAGAATTTTCATGCCGCCCTCAAGTCTCCTTCTCGCGCCTGAATCGTTCTTTACAAAATCGAGGCCCCGATGACATAGGACAACGACACGGAAATAAGCATCGCCGTAAGTCCAACCGCCCGGTTATCCGCCGCAATCTCCTTGTCAATCGAGAAGACGGGCGTCAGAAATTCAAACATAAAATAGGCGAGCAGAAGGAGAACGAAACCGATGAGGGACCATTTCATCGTGTCATAAATCGAGGCCTGCGCCTGAATGCTGAAGCGGAGCACATTGCAGATGCCGAATATTTTGCCGCCGGTTGCCATTGAAGCCGCCACGTTGCCCTTTCGGATTTCTTCCCAGCAGTTGTATTTCGTCACCATTTCAAATATGGACAAAAAGACAACCAGCTCCAGTATGGCGACCGCAAAGTAGCCGAGCACGCTTCCCAGCGGATGATTCAGCAAAGCATCGATTGTGTGTTCCATGGGTTCCTCCTTCTTTCCGCCGGAAACGCCGCTATTTCAGCTCGGCAACCGTTACGCCCGCTCCGCCTTCATTGTAGTTGCCGAGACGGTAGCTCTTAACATGCTTGTGTTTGCGCAAATATTCCTGGATTCCCGAACGCAGGACACCGGTTCCTTTGCCGTGGATGATATAAATTTGTCCAAGGTTGCCAAGGAACGCTTCATCAATGAAACGGTCCGTGTCGATCAGCGCCTCCTCCAGATTCGCTCCCCGCAAATCGAGCTCGCTGCGGGTATTTTCATCCCGGGTGCGCTTCAAGGTCGTGGCCTGGCGAAGCGGCTGGGGCGCAGAAGGCTTCGCGGAAGACAGCAGCTCCAGGTCGTCCAGCCGCACCTTCATTTTCATAATGCCGAGCTGTACGACGGCTTCTTTGCTTCCGCTCAGCTCGACGACATGTCCCTTCTGATTCAGGCTGTTTACAGCCACTTCATCTCCAGGGCCGATTTGTCGCGCCGGCTTGTTCTTCGTGCTGCGCGCAGGCTCCTTCTTACGCGGCGAAGGCTGCGCTTCATCGAGCCGCCGCCGGGCTTCAATCAGCTTATGCTCCTTGACCGACGCCCCTTCCTCCAGAGCCAGGCGCCGCAAATCGCCGATAATCTGTTCGGCTTCCTTACGGGCCTTGTCGACAATCGCTGCGGCTTCCTTCTCTGCCTTATCCAGCCATTTGTCCCGCTGGTTCTCAAGCTTCTCCAGCTCCTGGCGCTGTCTGCCGCGCAGCTCTTCCGCTTCGCGCCGCAGCATCTCGGCCCGTTCGCGCTCGTTCTCCGCGCCTAGCCGGTTCTCTTCCAGGGAGGCGATCATATGCTCGACGCGCAGATCCTCTTCCTTGACCTCGCCCCGAGCATGCTCCAGAATGGCCTCCGGCAGTCCCAGGCGCTCGGCAATTGCGAAGGCGTTGCTTCGGCCGGGAACGCCGATCAGCAGGCGGTACGTCGGACGAAGGCTCTGCACGTCAAATTCCATGCTGGCGTTGATGACGCCGTTACGTTCGTAGGCGTAAGCTTTAAGCTCGCTGTAGTGCGTCGTCGCCACCATCCGGCAGCCCGTCCGGTGGATATGCTCCAATATGGCAATGGCCAGTGCGGAGCCTTCCGCCGGGTCCGTACCCGCGCCGACTTCGTCGAGTAGAACCAGGCTTTTGGTAGTCATCCGCTTGAGGATGGATATAATATTGGTCATATGGCTCGAGAATGTGCTCAGACTCTGCTCTATGCTCTGTTCATCTCCGATGTCAGCGAATATGCCGTCGAACACGCACATTTGGCTGCCTTCTTCGGCCGGAATAAAGAGTCCGGACATCGACATCAGGCTGAGCAGCCCAATGGTCTTCAGTGTAACGGTCTTGCCGCCCGTATTCGGGCCAGTCACAATAATGGAGCTGTACTGATTGCCAAGCTCCGCATCCAGAGGAACGACGGACTCCGCCGGAATCAGCGGATGTCTTCCTTTGCGCAGCTTCAAGTAGCCGCGGTCGTTCATCCGCGGCCTGGACGCTTTCATTTCTCTGGCCAGACGGGCTTTGGCGAATATAAAGTCAAGCTGGCCGAGAATATCGACATCATAAGCGGTCTCCTCGGCAATTTCTCCGACAAGGGCGGTCAGCTTACGCAGGATGATTTCGATTTCCCGCTCCTCTCGCAGTCTCGTCTCTCGAAGCTTGTTGTTCATCGCGACAATTGATTCCGGCTCGATGAACAGCGTCGCCCCCGAGCCCGACTGGTCGTGAACGATGCCGCCGAAGTGCGAGCGGTATTCCGCCTTAACCGGAATAACGAACCGGTCGCCGCGGATCGTAACGAGCTGGTCCTGCAGCATCTTGGCTACGGAGGAGGAGCGAATCATCGAATCCAGCTTCTCGCGGATTCTGGTCTCGCCGTTTCGCAATTCTCTGCGGATGGCGGACAGCTCGGGGCTTGCGGAATCAAGCACATCCGCATTCTCGTCGATGGCAGAGCGAATCGCGTCCTCGACAGGCTTCTGCTCCGAGATCAAATCGCTTAGATCGAAGAGCATCGGAATCTGCTCTTCTTCATGCATGGCCGCAAGGAAGCGCTTGACCCGGCGCCCGCCGCCAATCGTGTTGCCGACGGCCAGAAGCTCGTGCGTGCCAAGCATTCCGCCGATGAAGGCCCGTTTCAGCGCCGATTTAATGTCGGTAATGCCTCCGAAGGAAGGGATTCCCTTCAAGCGGTCGACCGTTGCCCCTTCATCCGTTGCCTGCAGCAGCAGCTTGACGGCTTCAAAATCGCCCGATGGCCTGAGGGTTTCAGCCATTGCTTCTCCCATCGGGGTTTGTGTATACTGCACCAATTTATTTAAAATCTTTCGATATTCAAGCGTATGCAATATCTTGTCGTCCAATTACGGTCACAGCTCCCTTCATATAGAAATCATTATACCGAATATGGAGCATTTCCGCTATTTGGGTGCTGCCTTCCAACATAACGGAGAATGATTCTGTGTACAATAACGATTGCACGTATCCTTAAGCTTGAAGCAAAGGAGGCTTGTACAGTGAGGTTTTTAGGTCATGTAGTCCGCTTTATCGTTTCCGCGCTGGTTCTTCTCGTGGTTGGCTGGATTGTGCCAAACTTCAGCATCGGCGGATTCTGGAGCGCCCTTATGCTTGCTTTGGTGATCGCTCTGCTGGGGTGGATCGCCGAAGGCATCTTCGGGCGCAAAACAACGCCGTTCGGGCGCGGTATTGTAGGGTTTCTGGTGAGCGCCCTGGTCATCTGGCTTGCGCAGTTCATTGTCGCCGGAGTTAGCGTGTCCATCATCGGCGCAATCCTCGCGGCACTGGTCATCGGGATTATTGACCTGTTCCTGCCTGTCTCGACGCCGTTCGAAGCCGGCAAATAACAGGAAGCCGCGCAGCTAAGAAGAAACGGCTTCGCCGCCGTCCTCTGGAAGAGGAAGGCATCCGTTTCTCGTAAAAATATCAGGTTAAGGATAAGCGCGAAGCTTATCCTTTCTGATATTTCCACAAAGAAGCCGTCCCCTGCACATTAGTGAAGGGACGGCTATCTTAGGTTATGAATCAGACCGGCACAAGCCGATGTTCACCGGCGGTGATTACCCGGTTTTTACCGCTGCGCTTAGCCTGGTAGAGGGCCTCGTCCGTTCTGCGAAACAGCAGCTCTTTACCGTCTCCTGCCCGGTAAGGGCAAAGGCCGATGCTAACAGTAATCGGTTTGCCTCCCGCATAAGGATGCTCCATTTCCGATATGCCGGACCGGAGCGCTTCGGCCAGCACCAAAGCGTCCTCCAGGCTTTTATCCGTAAAGATGACCGCGAACTCCTCGCCTCCGTACCTGGCGGCAAAATCGTTGAGGCTGATCGTTCCGCCAATCTTCGCCGCGACCTCTTTCAGCACAATATCTCCAATCCAGTGTCCGTAGGTATCGTTCACCTGCTTGAAATTGTCGATATCAAACAGCGCAAGCTGCAGCTGCAGCCCGTTCTTCTCGCTTTGCTCCAGCAGTGAATCCAGATATTCATGAAAGGTCTTATGATTGTAAAGCCCCGTAAGCGCATCGATCTTGAGCAGCTTGTCCGAAAGCGCCCGTTCGACCAGAAGCCCCTGCTCCGATTTGGTCACTTGCTCCAGGTATTGGCTCGTTTCGTACGCTCTCACGATAACCCCCCGCGCCATCACGACAAACACAATAAATATACTTTCCACCATCAAAAATTCAAGCAGCGGTTTCTCCAGCAGTCTTCGCTCCAGCCCGAAGTAAATGCCGGCGTACATCAAGAGATTAAGCCCTCCAAGCGCAAACAGCATCCTGAGGTCAAAATACACAAGCGAGGCCATGACCGGTATCATCAATGCCATCTGGGCGCCGTCGATATACGGTTCGACTATAAAGTACAGCAGATAAGACACCAACAATCCGCAGCCGATCACTATTTGCTTCTGAAATCTGAATTCGGCCCGCAGCCACACTTCCGCCACGATCATAATCAGCAGCATAAACAGGCTGCAAGGGAGTATAAAATAACCGATCTGCTCCGGAACGGTGGTATCGGGCGCCAGCTTCAAGCCGCCAATCGCATAGACCATTTGCCCAACTAAAGTAATCGCTATCAGCGTCCAATACAAATTTAATATCTTTCGGTGCCAGACTTCCGTGTTCATTAAAACAGCTGCTCCACTAATGACAATCCCCTACTTTTAACCTTTGTATTATAATATATGCGCGGTATAATGCTTTTCATTATAATAAATTTGAATCGCTTTTGCATCCGGTTTTTAGATTCCTGATTTAGCTTGCGAGGCCGGTTGTACCACTTTCTTTGCCCGGAAGCGTTATCATTGTAAAATCAGGCATATGCTCTTTTTGTGCGAGTTTTGCTGTAGTCTTGCCCTGAACCATAATCTTCGCAAAACTTAAGCGTATGCTTCCGATGCGAGTTTTGCTGTAGTCCAGTCTTGATGCATTATCTTCGCAAAACTTTTAGGAGGGTTCATATGAAAAAAACGGCATTGTACCTGACATCCATCACTCTTTTGCTTACTCTCGTCAGTGGCTGCGGGAAATCGGGCAACGGCGGGAACACCGCGGACAGCGGGACCGGAAGTACGGCCGTCACGGCTTCGGCGCAGGAGGAAATCGTCATCAAGGCAACCAATTTCCGCTTTGACCAAAAAGAGTACCATCTGAAAAAAGGGGTTCCCGTCAAAATTACACTCGAGAACGCAAGCGGCAATCACGGCATTCTGGTTCCGGAGCTTGAGCTTCAATTGAGCGGCAAACATCTTTCACAGGTAATCGTTCCCGAACAAGCGGGGACATTCAAGATGACCTGCTCGGTATTTTGCGGCTCCGGTCACAGCCAAATGAGCGCCGATCTCATCGTGGAATAGATTCGTCAAAAAGGTAAAGGGCAGCCCCAAACTTTCGGGGCTGCCCTTTAAATGCAAGAAACGCAGTCGCGGCCTGCACGGTCGCTGTCCGCCGTTTCTTCTTGTGCGGTTAGGTTCAACTATCCTGTTCGATGAGCTGAATCCATTCATTATACTCATTTTGCAGCTTCGCATATTCAGCCTGAAGCTTCTGATGCTCCTGCGCAACACGATCCAGCTCGTTCTGCCGGATGTTGAATTCGGCCTGCAGCAGCCGCAGCTGCCCCTGGACAAGCTCGTAGCTTTCGCCGATCTCTTCAAGCTTCCGAAGCGCGTCACTGCGTTCCTGGCTAAGCGAATCACGCAGCTGCTCGCCCTCCAGGGCCTCCTGCTGCCAGACTTCGATTTCTTCGCGGAGCTTTGATTCCGTCTCGGCCCACGTCTGCTGCGCCTGCTTCAGCTCTTCGTAGCTCACTTTCCACGATTCGCCGTAGCTTCGAGCTTCGCTTAGCTGTTCGCGCTGCAGCTCGGCGGCAGCCGCCGCCTCTCTGCCCGCTTCGGACAGCTCCTCCAGCCGAAGGGATGCTTCCCCTGCTTCCTCCTCAAGCAAACGGCAGCGTTCCTCCAGCCGTTCTCCGCTTTGCAGCACTTCATCGTACTGCATGATCAATTCCTCATGTCGCTCACGCAGACCGGCCAGAGCGCTCTCGGTCTCCTCGCTGCGGACACGCAGCGCCTCTGCCGAGCTCTCGGCTTCCCGCCGGAGAGCCGCTTCCCGCTCCAGCGACTTCGACAGCTCTTCGGCTTCGCTCCGAAGCCTGTAAAGCTCTCCCTGCACCGCTTCGAGCTTCTCCTCGGCTTCAAGCAGGCTGACTTCGAGCTCGCCGATCTCCTCCTGCCGCTTGCCCGCCGCCGCCTCCCACTCGCCGTGTTCGGTCGTTATCCGCGAAAGCTCTTCTTCGGTGCGGTGAAGCTGCTTGGACGTCTCGCCCAGCGACTTCCGCAGTTCTTCCGCCTGGCCCGCCGACAGCTCGTAGTCCTGCCGAAGCTCCGCTAGCTCCTGTTGCAGCAGGTCTCCCAGACCGGTAGCCGCCTCCAGCTCGCCGCTCAGCTTCTGCTCGCGCAGAAGAGCCTCGTTATGCTGAGTCTGCAGCGCAGACCGGGCTTCCCGCTCCGCCTTCAGACCCGCCTCTTCAGAGCGCAGCTTCGCCTGAAGCTGGCTGATCGTGCCGCGCAGCTCGCCGAGATGCTTCTCCATCTCCTGCGCAGCTTGCTTGTGCCGGTTCTCCTGATTGCCCAAGGACTGCCGAAGCTCCTTGTTCTTGGCAAGCTCCCGCTGCAAAGACTCCCGCTCCTGGCCCAGTTCCTTGTTCAGCGCCGCGGTGGCTTCTTCCCGCTGAAGGGTCAAAATGCTCTTCGTCTCTTCCAGCTCCCTGCCGAGCGCCGCCTTCGTCTCCGCAAGCTCCCGCTCCAGGCGACCCGTGATCTCCGTCAGCTCCGACATGTGTGAAGCCCGAAGCTCCTCCAGCTCCGCCCGGTGTCCGGCGCTGAGCGCTTCCACTTGCCTCAAACGCAGCGCCTCGGCCTGCTCCAGTTGGAGCCGGTAGCTCTCCCGGCTCTCTTCCTGTTCGCGAGCATGCGCTTCGCGAAGCTCCTGCAGCTCCAGATCCCGACGCTTCAGCTCTTCCTCAAGGCCCTGCCGGACCTCCGCTGCGGTCTCCTCCGCCTGCCGCAGACTCTCGCTATGAGCGCTGCGTTCCCGCTCCTCGGCCTCCAGATGCCGCTTGCGTTCTTCTTCGGCTCCAGCGATCAGCCGCTGCTTCTCCTCTTCGGCTCCGGCAATCAACTGCTGCTTCTCCTCTTCCGCCTCAGCGATCAGCCGCTGCTTCTCTTCCTGAGCCGAGGCCTTCAGCCGTTCCCACTCCTTCTCCTGCTCCCCTTGGGCCTCGAGCAGACGGGCAACCTCAGCGCGAAGCAGGCTGCGTTCTCCGGTCAGCATATTCACTTCATTCTTGAGATCCTGCGCCTGGATCGCCTGCTCCGCCATGTGTACGGCTGCAAGAACCGCTATGCGCGGAGTATCCAGTCGGCTATGGGATTTGGAAATCGCCCGCATATGCTCGTCCACATATTGGGCGACCTGTTTCATATATTCAGTGCTGCTTCCAACCAATTTATAGGAAGTACCGTAAATTTCGACGGCGACACGAGTCCGGTCCATTGCCACAGTTGTGCCCTCCTTTATGTGTATGCGGATTCTAAGTTGGTCTCTCGTCTCTCTATTGTAACGTTATCCACAAGCATTTGGCAAAAATGTGCGCTTATCTTATTAGCCGCGATTAGCCGCAAAAGCCTCTCCAATGCAAAAGAAAAGCCGCAGCGAATCCGGGGTTCTAATTGGATTCGCTGCGGCTTTGCACAATTCCTGCTACTTTCTTAAGTTTGCGCCAAAACTTTGCTGAAGCGCGTCCAGCACCTTGGTGTGCACCTCCGAGACTTCCTCATCGGTTAATGTATGCTCCGCATGGCGGTACAGCAGGGAAACGGCGACGCTCTTCTTGCCGCTTTCCATCTTCCCGCCCGTATAGACGTCAAACACCTGCGCCGATTGCAGCAGGCTGCCTCCCTGTTCGCGGATGACATCCAGCAGACGGCTTGCCGGAACTTCCGAATCGACGACGAGCGCAATATCCCGTTCCATACCGGGGAAACGCGGAAGGTCCGTGAACTGCAGCGTTGTCCGGGCCGCTTCGTAGAGCGGCGCCAGCAGAATCTCGGCCGCATACGTATCCTCCAGATCCTGCTTGCGCTGCAGATCCGGATGAATCTGGCCTATGGTGCCAAGCTTCACCCGTTCGCCCTCCGCGTTCAGGTAGACCGATGCGGAGCGGCCAGGATGATAGCCCTGCGGCGAATCGCCTTCGAAGACAACGGCATTCTCTAGTCCGAGGTAGGCGAACACCGATTCCAGCGCGCCTTTCAGATCGAAGAAGTCGACGGGTTCGGCTGCGACATTCCACTGCTTCGCTGCCCGGCTTCCCGTCAGCAGCAGACCGAGGGTCTGGAACTCCCGAGGCTGACGGGTCAACTGCTCCTCATCGGTAACAAAGACAGTACCGATTTCGAACAGCGCCAGATCGCTCTGGCGGCGGTTCAAGTTGTACTGCGCGATATCAAGCAGCTGCGGCAAAAGACTGGTCCGCAGCACGCTGCGCTCCTCGCTCATCGGCAAAGCCAGCTTGACCGCATGCCCGCCCTCGGTCAATGCCGGGAACAGCGTCGTCTGCTCGGGCTGAATGAAGGAATAGCCCAGCACTTCCTGGTACCCGCCGTCGGCCAGCAGCCGGCGCAGATTGCGGCGCATCGCCTGCGGCCCGGTCAATCCTCCCGGTGTTGTCGGTCCTTCAATCGGCGTGGTCGGAATGTTGTCATAACCGTACAGGCGGGCAACTTCCTCGAGGAGATCCACGTCCAGCGTAATATCGCCGCGTCTTGTAGGCACGCTGACCTCAACCACTCCTTCTTCCGCATCGCCGAATGAAAAATGCAGCCGCGCAAACAGCGTCTTCACTTCCAGCAGCGAAAGGTCCGTGCCGAGGCGGCTGTTGACCTTGTCGAGCGACAGCTTGATGACTCTCTCCTGTACATCGTCGGTTCCGGCCTGAACAATCCCTCCATGCACGGAGCCGCCGGCAATGCTGCTAAGAAGCGAAGCCGCGCGGTCCAGCGCAGGGATAACGGAGCGCGGGTCCACTTCCTTCTCAAACCGCAGGGAAGCTTCCGAGCGGAGACCGAGCTGACGGGAGGTCTTGCGGACCGTTCCGCCGTCGAACCGGGCCGATTCCAGTAAGATATTGACCGTCTGATCGGTGACCTCCGAATTCAGGCCGCCCATCACGCCTGCCAATCCCACCGCTTTGGCCGCATCCGCGATAACCAGCATATGCGGCTCCAGCTTGCGCTCCTGGCCGTCCAGCGTGGTGAGGATTTCGCCTTCGCGGGCGAGACGGACGCCGATGACGCCGCCCTCAAGCCGGTCGGCATCGAAAGCATGCAGCGGCTGTCCGTATTCCAGCATGACATAGTTCGTGATGTCCACAATATTGTTAATCGGACGGATGCCGGCCGCCATCAGGCGATTCTGCATCCACAGCGGAGAGGGAGCGGGCTTCACACCGGCGATATACCGGACTGCATAATGCTTGCAGTGCTCCTCGTTCTCAATCGTAACGGCTATTTGCTCAGAAGCAGGGAATGCGATCTCAATAACATCCCGGCCTGGATTCGGCAGAGACAACTCGCGTCCCAGAATGGCGCTGGTCTCATAAGCCGCGCCGATCATGCTCAGACAGTCGGACCGGTTCGGAGTCAGATCGAATTCCAGAATCTCGTCGTTCAAACCGAGCACTTTCGTAATGTCTTGCCCGATTTCCGTATCTTCCGGCAGCACAAGGATGCCTTCCTGAAGCTCCTTCGGCAGCAGCTTGTCGTTCAGGCCCAGCTCCTTGGCCGAACAGATCATACCCTGGGACAAGACGCCGCGAAGCTTGGCCTTCTTGATCTCAAGACCCGGAAGCTTCGCGCCAACGAGCGCCACGGGAACCTTTTGGCCGGCGGCCACGTTCTTCGCTCCGCAGACGATCTGCAGGTCCTCTTCCTGACCGGCGTCGACAATGCATACATTCAGTTTGTCGGCGTCGGGATGTTTTTCCTTGGATTTAACATATCCGGTTACGATGCCGGACAGCCCTTTGTTCCGTTTCTCCACGCTGTCGATTTCGATGCCCGCGTCCGTAATTTTATCTGCCAGATCCTCTGCGGTCACGCCATCCAGCGAAATATAATCAGCCAGCCAGCCGGTAGATACTTTCATGTCCGTTCACTTCCTTATTTAATGTTGATTTTCTTACGCTCTCAAGGGAAATTCACACGCCCCGGAACTGCTTGACGAAGCCCATATCGTTGAAATAGAAGTTGCGGATATCGTCAATGCCGTATTTCAGCATCGCAATCCGCTCTACGCCCATGCCAAATGCGAATCCGCTATATTTTTCAGGGTCATAACCGCCCATTTCCAGCACCTTCGGATGCACCATGCCGGCTCCCAGAATTTCCAGCCAACCGGTCTGTTTGCACAATCTGCAGCCGTGTCCGCCGCATTTGAAGCAGCTCACGTCGACTTCCACGCTCGGCTCAGTGAAAGGGAAGAAGCTCGGACGAAGGCGAATGCCGGTGGACGGCCCGAACATCTCCTTAACGAACTGTTGGAGCGTGCCTTTCAGGTCGCTCATGCGGATATTCGGCCCGATAACCAGCCCTTCAATTTGATGGAACTGGAAGGAGTGAGTCGCATCGTCGTCGTCGCGCCGGAACACTTTGCCCGGGCAGATGATTTTAACCGGAACTTCGCCTTCCATTGCCAGCATGGTGCGGGCCTGAACCGGAGATGTCTGGGTGCGCATCAGCAACTCTTCCGTCAAATAAAAGGAATCCTGCATGTCGCGGGCCGGATGGTTCTTCGGCAGGTTCAGCGCCTCGAAATTGTAATGATCCGTCTCCACCTCGGGACCTTCAGCCACATGGTAGCCCATGCCGATGAAAATATCCTCAATTTCCTGAATCACCCGGTTCAGCGGATGAATACCACCCTGGGGCAGACGGCGTCCCGGCAGCGTAACATCGACTTTCTCTGCTTGCAGACGCTTCAGCGTTTCCTGCTCCTGAAAAGCCTCCTGCTTCGCGGAAATAATCTCCTCAATGGCGCTCCGTACCGTATTTGCCACCTGTCCGATGACCGGGCGCTCCTCCGCGCTGAGTGAGCCCATGCCGCGCAGAACCTCCGTCAGCTCGCCCTTCTTGCCGAGATATTTTACCCGCAGATCATTCAGAGTCTGAGGGTCCTGAACCTCCCGCAGCTTCTCAAGCGCTTCAACCTTCAATGCTTCCAGCTTTTCTTTCATGGCTTTAGCAGCCTCCTTCACTTCAATATTCATGCACAAAAAAAGCCTTTTCTCCCGCTAAGGGACGAAAAGACCGTGGTACCACCCTTGTTAGACAGCTGCGGACGTTTCCCGTTAAAAGAATAAACGCTCAGCTAATACTGCCTCACTTTAAACAGAAATAACGGTCTGTGGCCGGTATCCTCTACTTAATGATCACCCTCCTGGGCGTCATGTTCAAAGAACTGCTCCGGAGCGAACTTCGACAGCCCTGATTCCCGGACACGCTCTCAATCTACGGCGTATCCTCCCTGTGGGTCCGATGCTGTGTACTCTTCTCCATCGTCGCATTATTTTATTCCTTCTTACAGTATTCTTCATTATAGAGTTTTCGAGCTATTTTGGCAAGCGGCCCACCCAAAATGCCTGAAAACCGCCCCGCTCCGGCAGACGGATTCACATTGCCACGCGTTTGACGACATCGGCTCTAAGTCTTAGTCCGGGCAGCCCAAGAATCCGGCCGATCCGGGTACCGATCGTATTCAGGACGGACATTGGGCATAAATATAGACAAGTAACTCTTTTCCCTAGCAGCAGAGGATCAATGACAGCAGCACCAGGCTACCATAAAAACCGCCTTTGCCCAGTTGTCAACGGAAATATAATTTTCTGTCAGATAAAAGGGCTGTGCTTTGAGCCATCTTGCGATAGCCCCAAACTGATAAACAATAAACACTAGCCAGATTCCTCCAAGGACGTATCGAACGGGCTTTAGCTGGGTAATAAGTCTCAAGGGTTTTTCCCGCCAGTTCAATACATATTGAATAACGCCGGCCTTGCCAAATGATCCTGGCATGCTGCCTGGCTGAAAGCGTATGTACATATCCCGTAATTCTGTGAGAAGAAGCATCGGTTCCATTTATTTTGATGAAGGTTTGCTCCGGCTCAACCGGCTGAACGGATCGATTGCCCCGCCGGTGTGGCTGCGGACCATCGCCTGCCGATGCCAAAAATGGTTTTCGAAAATCTCTGCCGCTTTTCGCTCCTTTTGTTTTGAATCAGCATAGTTTACGGACCGAATATCAGTCTATGACAGAACCAACAATCTGGGCTGCCCTGCCTCGGACAATCTTTGGGAACGACTTCTTCTATGGCGGTCATGGGGCGCGCTCATCGTGTGATTTTATAATGTCTTTGCGAGGAGAGGAAGACAGTGGCTGGGTTCACCGAAGCTAAAACAACCCGTAAATTAATCATCATGTTCGCTGCTATAACTATACTTCTGATAGGCGTGAGCATCGGCTCCTTGCTGTATCTGAACCATACCATTAACCGGTTCTCGGCGACCCTTTACGAGGATATCAACCGGAATACAGGTCTTATTCGGAATGCCGAGCGGGACTTGAATCAAGCCTCGATCGCTCTGCAGATGGTTCTAAACCCTTCGCTGCCCGAAGCGCAGCGCTCTGAATTCCGGCGGGAATTCGATAATAATCTGATGGGTACCGAGCAGAATGTAGAAGACATTAGACTGAAGCTGGACTCGATGGAGCCCTACCAGAGGGGGAAAAAGAGCGAAAAGCTGCTCGCTGATATCCGGCAGGAGCTTGCTGGTTTTGAAGGACCCTTCGGAGAATGGCGGGCAGACGCGCAGGCGCTCCTCTTAACCGGCAGGCCGAAGAGCGGCGAAGTCCCGGAGAACTTCTCTTCCGCTCCGGACAGCGTACAGCTGAAACAGGCGCTCCTGAATCTGAACCGGTCGGAAGAGCTGCTTGGCAGTTATGCGGAGCAGGTAATCGCCGATTTTCAGAGCCGGAAAAGCTCGGTATTCGCGCTCTATTCCCTGATCCTGTTCATGCTTGTTCTCCTTATTATTTATCTGGGCCGAAGAATTCTCTCGCTGCAAACCGAAATGCGGGAGGAACAGGCGCTGTACCAGCTTATCGGGGAGACGATGTCCGATTTCATCCTGCTTACGGATGCCAACGGCCTGATTCTGTATGCGTCTCCGTCGCATTTTGCAGCGTTCGGTTATATCCCCCAGAAGGGTGATCCCCTCTCCCTCTACATCCGGGAGCCCGAAATTGCCTGGGCCAAACTAAAAAGTGTAGTTCAGGCCACGCCGAAGATGGCGGAACTGAGAATGAGGAGCTCTGAAGGACACTGGATATGGCTGGAAACGAGGGTCTCTCCCGTAAAAAGCAGCCTGCCCATTCCGGCGAGGTTCATGCTTGTTTCCCGGGAAATAACGCAGCGCAAGCAGTATGAGGAAAGGCTGCACAAGCTGGCTTTCTATGATCATCTGACGTCGATCCCCAATCGGGCCCATTTTAAAATGTATATGGAAAACCTGATTTCCCATCCCGATGACCGAAGGCAGAAGCTGGCGCTTGCTCTGCTCGATTGCGACAGGTTCAAGCAGCTTAACGACACCTTGGGACATCTGGCCGGCGATGAATTTTTGCAGCTGTTGTCCAGCGAGCTTCAGCAGGCCGTAAAAGGCTTGGGCCAAGCATTCCGGATTGGAGGCGATGAATTCGCCGTCGTGCTTCATCTCGGCTCCGCTCCCGAAAAAATGGATGAGATACTGGACCGGCTGCTCCAGCTGTTCAACAAGTCATGGTCGGTGAATAACGGATCGAGTTTCCGTACTTCGGCAAGCATCGGCGTCGCGCTCTACCCCCAGCATGGAAAGACTATTAACGAACTGCTGCGGGCAGCCGATCTGGCGATGTACCGTTCCAAAAGCCATGGCGGCAATGAAGCCAATCTGTATGTCAAAGGGATGGACGAAGAATACCCGGAGCAAGAGGATACCAGGCATTAAAGCCCGGTTTCCCTGCAAACTTTTTTCAAATTTAAAAAGGCTGCTGCAGCGCCGGGATGAACGGCGGATTGCAGCAGCCTTTTGCATCGGTGTCCTTCAATGTTTCAACTGGTCATGGAGAGTTTCTTGTCAACGGCAGGGCTGGTGTCGCTGATCAGCACCTTGACCTCCTTGTCGCTCTTCGAGCAATCGATGAACTTGTCGGTGCTTCCGTCCCGTGCCTCCCAATCGTTTACCCGCAAAATGTAACCGAAGGAACGCGTCTCCGGCAGCACCTCGACCACGGCGACAGCCCGGCCGTCCTCCATATACCGGAAATTGATTTGACCGTCCTGTATTCCGGTGCCCCACACCCATAAATTCCAGCCGCTAAAATCTCCGTCGGCGCGTTCATAGTGCACCTCGACTCTTTTGGCCCGCGGACGCGGCTCACCGCACTCGTCATAGAGCACCATCATCGAGAGTCCTTCAAGCTGCACTTCTGTCCCTTCCACCTTCCGGAAAGCTTCCGAGCCCGCACGGGTATGGTCGACAACCACATTCCATTGTTCCGAGCAGGTGGGCAGACCTGTCATGACTTCCCACGGATTGGCGTTGAACAGAACGACGATATTCTTCCACACGTCGCCGCCGGCGTGATTTTTCAGGATGTAGGAAACAACGCCCCCGTCGCAGCGGTAAATTTCCAGCGAACGCTCAATCTCCTGGCGTCCGCGCAGCCGGAAGGCCGGGTGATTTTTCCGCAGTGCGATCAGACTCTTGTAGTATTCAAACACCGGCAAGAATCTGGCCTTGTTGCTCCAGCGGATTGCATTGATGGCGTCGCCGCTCCGGTAGCTGTTATGGTCGCCGAATTTGCTGCGAAGCATCTCGTCACCCGCATGCATAAACGGAACGCCCTGAGAGGTCAATACAATTCCTCCGGCCAGCAATGAACGGCGCACCGTCTCATTGTCAAGCAGGCTCTCTTCAGTAATGCCAATATACGGGTCGGCTTTCGCCACCGCTTCCTCCAGACTGCCGCCGCCGTTCTTGAGCCTTCCGTTATCCAAATCGGGGAACCGGCAATCCTGACGCACTCCCTGCACCGCCAGTATCTTATCCCACAGATTCAAGTTGTCATGCGCAGTCGTATAATTAACCGTCTCTGCCGGAGAATCCGCAAAGTCATGAACGGCTCCGATAATTCCGGCCGCAACCGCTCCTTCTTTGCCCATCTCACCTGTAACAAAGCCTCTTCCCCAACCGTCGCTGTCGCCCTTAATGGCTGAGCGGAAGTTATCGTTAAAGACGGCAAAGCCCTTCCCACGCTGTGCGCCTTTAAGCGTCTTGGTGACCAGAGGGGAATCGCCACCGGTCCATGGTTCACCGTATACAATCAGGTTCGGGTTAATCTCCAGACGCAGTTCCTCGGTGATTTCACGCATGGTTGCCGTGTCGATAAGACCCATAAGGTCAAAACGAAAACCGTCGATATGATATTCAGCAGCCCAGTGCCGGAGAGAGTCTTTGATGAATTTACGCACCATCGGCCGTTCGGTGGCCAGTTCATTGCCGACTCCGGATCCATTGGAGAGACGGCCCGCATAGTCATGCCGATAGAAATAACCCGGCGCGAACGCTTCGAAAGGTCCCTTATCCACGGAATACGTATGGTTGTAAACCACGTCCATAACGACCGAAAGTCCCTGCCGGTGCAGCGCCTGAACCATCTCTTTAAATTCCCTGATGCGTACGGCGGGGTCGGATGCATTCGTGCTGTATGAGCCTTCCGGTGCATTATAGTGCTGCGGATCGTATCCCCAGTTATAGTTGTTCTCACCGGGAGCCGCGTCTCTCTGCTGCAGTTCGTCCACCGTCTGAAAATCGAACACGGGGAGCAGATGAACATGCGTGATACCCAGCTCGCTTAAATGATCGATTCCAAGCGTATGGCCTTCCGAATCGCGAAGACCTGTCTCTGTGAACGCTTTATATTTTCCCTTTCCGCTGATGCCCGAAGTTTCATGAATCGAAAAATCGCGTACGTGCAGCTCGTAGATCACCGCATCCACCGGATGCTCCAAGGGGAGGTATGCATCTAGCTCCCAGCCTTCGGGATTCGTTTCACTCATATCGATAATGGCCGATCGAAGTCCGTTTGCCGAAACGGAGAATGAATAAGGATCGGTCGACTCCCGGATCGTCCCATCCGCATAAACAACACGGTACATGTAAAATTTACCCTTCAGATCCCCGGCAATTCTGGTCTGCCACACCCCGCCTTCCCGGCGAAGCATATAAGTCAAGCGGGCGTCTTCCGACCACTCAGCATTTCCGCTTTCTTCTCCTCCCGAATTGTACAGCACAAGTGACACAGCCGAAGCTGTCGGCGCCCACACCTTGAAGATGCTGCCTTCCGGAGTATAGCTCAAGCCCAAATCTCTGCCCTCATATATTTCAGCTGCGGATTCCGCATTCATATAATAGTTTTTCATTGCATCCACCATCCTATCGCTCCCGTGCATTATAGCCGCCGGAAGTTTTTAAATCCAGATATACCCAAAACCCGGATGCCTTATACATGGCAAATGATGAATAATAAAGGCATAAAACTCATTGCCAATATATAATATGTAACAGTATGTTCACAGGTTTGGGTTTTTGGCTTTCTTATGAAACCTCTTACTTTTATTATCGGTTAAAATGACTATTTCCTGTATATAAATAACTAAATTATCTTCAATTTTTAATGATTATAACCTGCACAAAAACGCAATTCACTAGAAAATATATGCAAATGCCCAAGAAATATGGCAGATTTCCGAACATCATCCCCATTTTGCCACGAACTTTCGCCAAAACAAGAAGAAACGGCTTCGCCGTCCTTTTAAGGACGGTACCATTTCTCGTAGAAAAATAAAACAAAGTAATAAGTGCGCAGACCTTAAAAATCCTTATTTTTTGGAAAAACTAACTTTTTTCAGGAGCTTCCCCGCAGAAATAAAAAGGCCGGTCCGATGGACCGGCTGAGTCATTGTTGGAAAAGTGGTTGATTGTTAAATCGAAGGAATGCCCCGGCCGATAGCCGGATTAGCTGCTGATGCCGCGCACCAGAGCAACTACTTCCTCCGCTGTGCCTAGATCCAGCGCTTTAGCGGCCAATGTCTTCATTTCATCGACAGACAGCTTCGAAATTTGGCTGCGTGCCGGCAAAATGGAAGTGGCGCTCATACTGAACTCGTCGAGCCCAAGGCCAAGCAGCAGCGGAATGGCTGTTGCGTCTCCGGCCATCTCACCGCACATTCCCGTCCATTTGCCCTGGGCGTGAGCCGCGTCGATAACGTTCTTGATCAGACGCAGGATTGCGGGATTGTACGGCTGATACAGGTAGGATACCCGTTCGTTCATACGATCGGCAGCCATTGTATATTGAATAAGGTCGTTCGTACCGATACTGAAGAAATCAACTTCTTTGGCGAACTGATCCGCGAGTACGGCCGTGGACGGAATCTCCACCATAATGCCGAGCTGAATGTTGTCCGAAACTTCCTGGCCTTCGGCCAGAAGCTTGGCTTTCTCTTCAAACAGCAGATCGCGGGCGGCGCGGAATTCCGTAAGCGTCGCGATCATCGGGAACATGATGCGCAGGTTGCCGTGAACGCTTGCTCTCAGCAGAGCGCGGAGCTGCGTGCGGAAAATATCCTGGCGGTCCAAACACAGACGCACTGCGCGGAAGCCCAGGAACGGGTTCATTTCCTTCGGCAGATCCAGATATGGAAGCTCTTTGTCCCCGCCGATGTCCAGCGTCCGGACAACAACCGGCTTGCCGTTCATATTTTCCAGAACGGTCCGGTAGGCATTGTACTGAATTTCCTCGGAAGGCAGCTTGTCGCGGCCCATATACAGGAATTCGGTACGGTACAGGCCTACGGCTTCGCCGCCATTCTCAATTACGCCCGCCACATCATTCGGCGTACCGATGTTGGCGGCCAGCTCCACATGCGTGCCGTCGGCGGATACCGTCGGCTCGTCCCGAAGCTTTTTCCACTCCGCAATTTGCTGAGCATAGGCCTCCTGTTTCGTGGTGTACTCAGCCACCTCGGCGTCGCTCGGGTTAATGAGCACATCGCCGCTCAGGCCGTCTACAATGACGAGATCACCGGCTTTTACTTGGGACAGCACATTCTTGGTGCCGACAACCGCCGGAATCTCCAGGGAGCGGGCCATAATGGCCGAGTGGGAGGTGCGTCCGCCGATATTGGTCGTAAAGCCTTTGACATATTGACGGTTCAGCTGAGCCGTGTCGGACGGCGTCAGGTCTTCCGCGATGACGACAACCTCTTCACTGATTTCCGCAGGGCTCACATAATGGATGCCCAGCAGATGATTCATTACACGTTTGGTCACGTCGCGCATATCGGCTGCGCGTTCCTGAAGGTACGCGCTTTTCATGTTCTCGAACATGGCGATGAATTGGGCAGACACTTCGTTTAATGCGTAATCCGCATTTACCGATTCCTCGCGGATTTTATCCTTCACAGGGCTGATCAGCTCAGGATCATCCAGAATAAGCAGGTGGGATTCGAAAATCTCCGCCTTCTTCTCGCCCAGCTCCGCCAAAGTGCGCTCTTTAATCGTCTGGAGCTCCGCTTTCGATACTTCAAGCGCCTGATCCAGCTTGGCAACTTCCGCCTCTACATCTGCTACAGCGGTCTTCTTGATGGTATAGTCGGGGTGTTCCAGGATAAAGGCTCTGGCTACCGCAATACCTGCCGAAGCCGCGATTCCTGAAATTTTAGTCATTCAGCTCTCCCAGCCCTTCTTTGATCATAACTTCCTGAAGCGCGCTCAATGCTTCAGTTTCTTCGCTGCCTTCCGTAATCAGCGTCAGGGTGTCGCCTGGTTCCAGGCCAAGGGACAGAACGCCGAGGATCGATTTCAAAGTTACCTTTTTGCCTTTTGCTTCTGCAAATGCTTCAGTGCCTTTGAACTTTGTAGCAGTGTTTACCAGGGCAGTAGCCGGGCGTGCGTGAATTCCGTCCTCGTCGATGATTCTGAATGTTTTTTGCATAATTATCCAACTCGCTTTCTCTAATTTGTAGTGTATAAGGTAATGGCTAACGCTTCCATATATTATAAAGGATGCGCAGCCGGTTTGCACTTTTACTGGATGGAGATGATGTCTTTATCGCCAATGGACACCTTGCCCGGCTTCTTCAGCGTTACCGCAGAGCCTTCCGGCAGATTCGAGAAGATTACCGGCGAAATGACGGAAGGCGCGTGAGCCTTCACATATTCCAGATCGACTTCCATAATCGGCTGGCCTGCGGCGACAAGATCGCCTTCTTCTACCAGTACGGTAAAGCCCTGGCCTTTCAACTTAACGGTGTTGACGCCGATATGGACGAGCACTTCTTTGCCGCCATCGGACATAATGCCGATTGCATGCTTGCTCGGGAATACGTTGAACACTTTACCGTAGACCGGCGAAGCGATTTTGCCGTCGGAGGACAGGAACGCGAAGCCGTCACCCGTCATCTTCTGGGAGAACACGGCGTCCGGAACCTGCGTGATATCCAGCAGTTCACCGTTAACCGGCGAAACGATATCTTCAGGGATAATAGCCAGACCTTGTTCACCTGCCTGCTGCTCGGCTTCCGGCTCGGGAGCCAGGGCTACAGGAGCTGCTGCCGGCGTTCTGCCTGAAATAACATCCTGAATTTGCGACTTGATCGTATCGGAACGGGTGCCGAAAATGGCCTGTACGTTATTTCCTACTTCCAGCACACCCGACGCGCCCAGCTTCTTCAGCCGGTTCTTGTCGACATTCACTTTGTCTTTAACTTCAACCCGCAGTCGGGTAATGCAGGCGTCCAGATGAACAATGTTCTGCTGGCCGCCGAGAGCGGACAGAATATTGCGCGGCAAATCATCGCCCGCCGTAGAAACCGCCGCCGCGTCTGCAGCCGTACCGTCGGCGTCATTGTCGACCGCATCTTCGCGGCCCGGCGTCTTCAGGTTGAACTTGCGGATCACAAAACGGAATCCGAAGTAGTAGATGACGGCTATCACAAGACCGACTGGAATGACAAGCCACCATGCGGTGCGGTTCGGAATAATCCCGAACAGCGTATAGTCGATGAACCCGCCGGAGAAGGTCATACCGATCTTGACGCCAAGAATTTGCATTGTCATAAAGGAGAGACCGGCAAAAACGACGTGTACCGCGAACAGCAGCGGTGCCACGAACAGGAACGAGAACTCCAGCGGCTCGGTAATCCCTGTCAGGAATGAAGTCAAGGCCGCGGATACCATCAGGGAGCCGACAACCTTTTTGTTCTCCGGTCTGGACTCATGGTAGATAGCCAGAGCGGCGGCAGGAAGCCCGAACATCATGAACGGATACTTACCGGTTGTAAACGTACCCGCCGTAAACGGAACGCCGTCACGAAGCTGCTGCATGAAGATCCGCTGGTCGCCTCGGACCAGATCGCCCGCCTTGTCGACATAGCTTCCGAACTCGTACCAGAACGGCGCATAGAAAATGTGGTGCAAGCCGAACGGAATCAGCGAACGTTCGATCAGTCCGAAGATGAACGCCGACAGCGTCAAATTCGTATTGATCATGTTCTGGGACAAGAAGTTAAGTCCATGCTGGATGGGAGGCCAGACAATGGTCAGAACAAGACCCAGGATCAAGGATGTAACGGCCGTCATGATCGGCACAAAGCGTTTGCCCGCAAAGAACCCTAGATACGAGGGCAGCTCAATATTGAAGAAGCGCTTGTACATGGATGACGCCAATATACCGACGATAATACCGCCGAACACCCCGGTCTGAAGTGTCGGAATCCCCAATACGCTGGCATAGGCGTAATCCTGTCTGCTCAGAACGTAATCGTTGATTCCGAGCACCGTTCCCATTGTCACATTCATGACGAGGAATCCGATGATCGCCGCAAGGCCCGCAACACCCTCGCCTCCGGCCAGACCGATCGCCACCCCGACGGCGAACAACAACGACAGGTTGCTGAAGACGATTTGCCCCGAATTCATCAATACGTTAGCAATGGCCTGAACCGAATGGTTCTCAAGCGCCGGCACATATTGCAGAAAGTCCGGGTTGACCAGCATGTTGCCAATCCCCAGCAGCAAGCCCGCCGCCGGAAGAATCGCAACAGGAAGCATTAGCGCTTTACCGACTCTCTGTAAAACCCCGAAAAGCTTTTTAAACATTGAAGTGTCACTTCCTTTAACGATTATGAACAACAAGCAAAACAGAGCACAAAAAAGGCATGAGCGTAAACAGTCTACCGGTTGTTCCCTAACCCTAGAGTTAGATTACCCCGACAAGGGGAAATACAACCAAGTTACCGTAAATCACTCATGCCTGATCGAATCAGTTACACGTTAGTATTCTGTTTTGCAACTTATTGACATTGATAATTGTAGCACTGAATACGTTTTCTTGCAATACATAATCTTAAAAAAACATTCGTTCGCTCGTACTCAAAATTGGTCTAAAACCATGGACTAAAACACTATTGCGCTATTTCGATTTATTCAAATCGCCCTCGTCCTCTTTTTTCTGCGCCAAACGCTGCAAATGGACCGTCAAATAACTGACTTCCGCCGGATATACGGACAAGTGCACCCGCTGCTCGATCACCTTGGTCAGCTTCCAAGCGAGCGCATACATTTCCGGGTACTCGCGTTTCATCAAACCGTCAAGCGAGGTCGTTTCCCTGACTGCCTCCCCGCGGCGCAGCCGTTCCAGCACGAACCTCATGTGGGTAACCAGTCTGGAGTAATCCAGCGAATCCCGGGGAACGCGATATTCGAGACTGTCCTCGACTATGCTTACCAAGTCTCCGATCAGCTTCGAATGCTGCTTGAGCTCCGAAATATGTCTGTTACTTAGTGCGCTGTGAATGTGCAGAGCTACAAAGCCCACCTCGTCGGCCGGCATCGTTACGTTCATGGCCTTGTTAATTTTGTCGATGGCGTATTCGGCCATGGCATATTCCTCGGGGTAAATCTCTTTGGTCTCGTACAAAAAAGGATTATGAAAGGCGACATCCTGCTCATACCGCCGTATTGCGAAGGACAAGTGATCGGTCAGCGCGATATGGATATGCTCGTTGACTGGCTTATTGCTGTGCTGAACAATATACAGCACGATTTCCTGAATCGCTTCGATCAGTTTCTCTTCAACCTGTGGCACAAGCTGTTTATATTGTTCCTGCTCCTGCTGGTTACGGAGAATGAACATCTTCTCTACGGCGGACAGGTTGATCTGATCGCGGCTTTTGCGGTTGAAACCGATTCCTTTTCCAATCACGACAACTTCCGCATATTGGGGATGATCTGCAATAATAACATTGTTATTCAACACCTTGGCCACAGTTATGCTGCTCACGTGTACACCTCTTTTATTTCTGAATACCCTATCATTTGGCAGCAGCTTAAATGGAAGCGGCACGGTTAAATTATACTTTGGCACGCTCTCAACATCAAGAAATCTGTAAAAAAGAGAGCCGATTTTTCAAGCAATTGTGTCCAGAAATGTTCCCCCGCCGGAGCGGGGGGAAAGGACCTTGCTTGCGAAACGGCTCTGAACATAACATGGACCGGATAATTATTTATTCGGCAAGGGAAGTTTGAACCGGAACGGCTGCCGGAGACTCCTGCTTGCCGGGCGCTCCAGTCTTTGTCAGACTTTTGATCAATTGTTCCAGATCAATGCCCGAGACGCTCTTCAGCATTTCCGGCGCGGTTGCCATCAGTCCGGTCACATAATTGCTCACCCGGGCGGCTCCCTCACCGCTGCCTGTATCGACTACAGTCAGCTTATCGATAGACGATAGCGGATCGGCGATTCGGCCTGCCAGCTCGGGCAGCATTTTCACGATGATGTCCAGCACCGCAGCCTCACCGAATTTCTGGAAAGCCTCGGCAAGTTTCTCTTTCGCTTCCGCTTCGGCCAGGCCGCGCAGCCGGATGACTTCAGCATCCGCGGTACCCTTGGCGCGCTCGGCGTCGGCGACGGCCTGCCCTTCGAGACGTTTCTGCTCGGCTGTCGCTCTGGCCTGCGTCTCGATGCTGTACTGCATCGCGTCGGCCTCTCTCATCTTCCGCGCTTTCTCCGCTTCTGCAGCCTGTTCCACCGCGTAGCGGTCCGCTTCGGCCTTCTTCTTGACTTCCGCATCATACTGCTTCTCGCGGATTTGGATTTCCTTCTCCTGAAGGTCGATCTCCCGCATCTTGCGGACAAGCTCTACTTTCATCTGCTCCTCCACTGCGGTCTGCTTGGCGCGGGCCTCCTGGATATGGTAGGCCTGGTCGGCGTCCGCTTTGGCCGTATCCTGATCCCGCTTAAACGCGGCGATCTGCAGCTGATTGTCGCGGGATGCCTCCGCGATATTCGTATCGCGCAGCAGTTCGGCCTTCTGGCCCTGCTCCTCCGCGTTGGCCTTCTGGATTCTTGCGTCGCGCAGCGCCTCCGCTTCGGCGACTTCCGCATCCCGCTTGACGGCAGCAATCCGCGGCTTGCCGAGCGCTTCCAGATATCCGTGCTTGTCGCGCACATCTTTAATGGTGAAAGAAACGATCTGCAGCCCCATTTTCTTAAGGTCCCGCGCGGCCACTCCCTGCACCTCCTGGGCAAACCGGTCGCGGTTGCGGTACACTTCCTCTACCGTCATCGTCCCCAGAATGGCCCGCAGATGCCCTTCCAGCACCTCCTGGGCCTCAGCCTTGAGCGATTCGATCGGCTTGCCCATGAACTGTTCAGCCGCCGTTGCGACATCCTCTACCGCACTGCCCACCTTGATAATGGCCACACCGTCCGCGATTACGGGGACACCCTGCTCGGTATACACTTCCGGAGTGGTGACATCAAGCTTGTGGGACAACAGCGACATGAATTCCGCCTTTTGAAACACAGGCAAAATAAATGCGCCGCCGCCGCGCACGATCTTGATTTTCCTTCCTGAGCCATCATCGGAAATATGGTTGTTGCCCAGAAAAGAGCCGGTTACGATCATTGCTTTATCGGGACCAACCGTCTTGTAACGAGCCCAAAAAGCCAGGCCAAGAACAATCAAAACGGCGATAACGACTGCGGGTATCAACAGAAAATCAGGTACACCAAACATTATGAATCCTCTCCTCTTCTCATGGGTTAATCCAGTTCGGACACGAGCGCCACGCCTTCGATCACTTCAACCACGACCACTTTTGTCCCGGCGGGCAGTGTCCGGCGGTCAAAGCTTGCGGCGGTATGCAGCGTATTGGCAGGGCCAAATTTCACCATCACTTCGCCGTAGCCTTGCGCGGGAACGGGAACGGTGATTTCGCCGATTTTGCCGGGAAGCTCCCGCATGGAGAAGCCGGTCGATACTTCGCTCTTACTCGCTGGCCTCACAAATCCGAGATACAGCAGCAAGCTCATAAAAACGGATATCAGCAAAGACAGGACGAGGACAGCCTCGTTCGCCAGCCCGCTGTATCTCGTGAGCAGAATCCCGGCTCCCCCAAACACGGTCACTCCCCCGGCCAGAACCGTCGGACTTAAGGCGTCAAAGGACAGAAAATCAAGCATTCCTCCGAGCGCATGCCCGATCAAATCCCCGGCCAGCAAGCTGATCAGGGCAAATAACACCCCCAGAAACAAGCAGCCTATGTATAATGTTTGCATTGTTTCTCCTCCGATCTTGTTCCCGACTCCATATCTTATTAACGCATAAAGGTTGTGTAAGGTTTCACAAATTATGGATTAATACCTAAAGTATTGATGTTGTGGCAGGACATGCTTAAGGAGCGCAAAAAACCGGAAGCAGCTGCTTCCGGTAAAAGACTGGCATTCGATCAGCTATTTCGAAAAAAGATTCAGGTTCCTCTGAAAGAGAGCTTATAAGGCCAATTTGTAAATCTCAACCACATCTTCCCGCTGTAGCTTGCGGAAATTTCCGAACGAACCGAAACGGACAGCCTTGTCTGCCATAGCGCCAATATGGCTTCCGTCAATTTCGTAATCCGCCAGGCGGGCAGGAGCGCCAATGGAATTCCAGAAGCGGCTCAGCGCCTCGATGCCTTCCAGGCCGGCTTCGCGGTCGGTTTTGCCGGAATGATCTACGCCGAACACGTTTACCGCAAGCTGGCGGAACCGCTCAGGGCCGGCGTCCAGGTTATACTTCATCCACTGCGGGAACAGAATCGCCAGGCCGCCGCCATGTGGGATATCGTACACAGCCGAGACGGCATGCTCAATATTATGCGTAGCCCAGTCACCGGCAAAGCCCATGCTCACCATACCGTTCAGAGCCATTGTGCCGCAATACAGAATCGTCTCGCGCAGTTCATAATTCTCAAGATCGTTTACCAGTTTAGAGCCGGCATCCATCATGGTCCGCAGCAGCGCTTCACAGAAGCCGTCCTGAACGGGCGTGTTGCCATCCGTGTGGAAATAATGCTCCAGGACATGAACCATCATATCCACAACACCGTACACGGTCTGGTCACGCGGCAGGGAGAAGGTCATTTCAGGATCGAGAATAGAGAATGCCGGGTAAGCGTAAGGGCTGCTCCAGCCTATTTTTTCCATCGTCGTTTCGTTTGTGATTACCGAGTTGCTATTCATCTCCGAGCCCGTTGCAGCCATCGTCAGGACGGTACCGAGCGGCAGCGCATCCTGCGGAGCCGCCTTGCGCTCTACGAAGTCCCACATATCGCCTTCGTATTTCGCGCCCACGGCAATCGCCTTGCCGCAGTCCAGCACGCTTCCGCCGCCGACGGCGATAATCAGTTCAATGCCATTGCTGCGGCACAGATCGACGCCTTTATGTACGGTGGACAAGCGGGGATTCGGCTCGACTCCGGCCAGCTCGGTAACATTCGCGCCAATGGTTTGAAGCTGCGAGATGACTTTGTCATATAAGCCATTGCGTTTAATGCTGCCTCCGCCATAGAGAAGGAGCACATTTTTTCCGTATTTAGGAACTTCGGAAGATAATGCTTCCACTGTACCTTTGCCAAAAATAAGCTTCGTCGGGTTGTAAAATTGGAAATTGCGCATAGGTAGACCTCCGCATTTTAGAATTGGTCCTGCATTTTCTATTATATTCCTGTAATTTTTGCCGTTCAAACCGGCGAAAGTCCACATTCCCGGTCAGAGCAAAAAACCGGCTTCTCTGCTAAGAGAAACCGGCCATGCCGTTACTGTCTGATCTATTCCACCGCACCGAAGTTCTTAACGAAACGCCGGAAGGCTTCACGGCCTTCGGACGTGCGTTTGTAAACCCCGGCATGCTCCAGAATTTGCGCGAACTTGAGGCCAACTTCATTCCGGACCGTCCGCACGGCATCCTCGTGATCCATTGCCGTTCCAAATCGTTCGGTGAGTTCCGCGATCCAATCCGCATGCTGGGCCAGAGGGTGGTCCGCAACGCTTCGAACCGCTTCCAGCTCCGCCGAGTTCCCAGCCAGAATGTCTGCGATGTCGTCCAGCTCCTGCTTGAGCCTTCCCGGCAAAATCGCCAGTCCCATGACCTCGATCAGGCCGATGTTCTCCTTCTTGATATGGTGCATCTCCCGGTGCGGATGGAAAATGCCCTCGGGATGCTCCTCGCTGGTCCGGTTGTTGCGCAGCACGAGATCCAGCTCGTACCCGCCCCCTTCGCTGCGCCGGACAATCGGCGTGACCGTGTTATGAGGTTGCCGCTCGCCCTCTAATTCGGTGAACGCCAGAATATCGGCCGCAGAGTCGCTGTAGCTTTTCCATGCTTCGTAAAGGTCGTTGGCGCATTCCAGCAGGATGTCCGGCTCATCACCCTGAAGGCGGATGACAGACATCGGCCAATTGACAAGCCCCAGACTGACTCCCGGATACTTCGGATGGTTGAAGGTCTCTTCGATCGGCGCTTTTTGAAGCGCAAAGGTATGGCGGCCGCCCTGAAAGTGGTCATGCGTCAATATGGAGCCGCCCACAATCGGAAGATCCGCATTTGAGCCGATAAAATAGTGCGGGAACTCGCTTACAAATCCGAGCAGCCGCTTCAGCGTATCCTTCGTCAGCTTCATTGGAACATGATCGTGATGGAACACGATGCAGTGCTCGTTGTAATACACATAAGGCGAGTATTGGAAAAACCATTTCTCGTCATTGAGCGTAATTGGAATGGCGCGAAGATTCTGGCGGGCCGGATGGTTGAGCTGCCCGGCATAGCCTATATTTTCCCGGCAGAGCAGGCATTTCGGATACACCGGAGGGGGAAGCAGGCGCGCCGCCGCGATTTCCTTCGGATTTTTTTCCGGCTTGGACAGATTGATCGTCATCTCCAGATCACCGTAAGGCGAAGGCTGCAGCCAGTAGACGTTCTTCGAAATGCGGTCCATGCGGATATAGTTCGAATCAATGCTGAGCTGATAGAACCGGTCCGTCGCAGCAGCGCCGCCCCGCTCTTCACTCAGCCGGTAAAATTCCGCGTTCACTTCCGACGGGCGCGCCATGAGCAGTCCCATGATTTTGGCGTCCAGCAAATCCCGGTACGTGTCGCTGTTCTCCGGTATCAGTCCGATGCCGAAGCCGTAATCGATCAGGATATCGAGCGGACCCTGCGGGCCGCTCAATTCCGTCTCGTCGACATCACCCGTATACGGTTCAGTGAAGCGGAACTGATCCAGCAGCAGATTGCGGCTGTAGTCAGTGTCGGCGGGCTCGATCAGGCGCCGTCTTACGGCGAACAGCACCAGCTGCTCAATGGCATACAGTGCCCGATCGGCCGCGGAAGCTGCAGTATTACCGCTAACCATAACGTTCGACTCCTTCATTGCGGATACCGTATCAAGGGAGTTCATCAGGCTTCTCCGTACCCTGACGGATGTGACGAATGCCAGTTCCAGGCGCTGCGGATAATCTCCTTCAGGTTGGCGCGCGAAGGATTCCAGCCCAGCACGCTGCGGGCCTTGTCCGAAGAGGCCACAAGCACGGCGGGGTCGCCCGCGCGGCGTTCCTGGATGACTACCGGGATGTCGAGACCGGTCACTTCCTTGGCCGTTTCGATCACTTCCTTGACGGAGAAGCCGAGGCCGTTGCCAAGATTGAAGAAATTGCTTCCGCTTCCGCTGCGCAGATAGGTTACAGCCCGGACATGGGCGTCGGCCAGATCGCTGACATGGATGTAGTCACGGATGCAGGTGCCGTCTTCGGTCGGGTAGTCGTCGCCGAATACGGCGATGCTTTCGCGCTGCTTCAGCGCGGTCTGAAGAACGAGCGGAATCAGATGGCTTTCCGGACGGTGATCCTCGCCGATTGTTCCGCTAGCATGGGCCCCGGCGGCATTGAAGTAGCGCAGCGCCACGTACTTGATTCCAAGTACCTTGTCGAACCAAGACATCATCCGCTCCATCGTCAGCTTCGTTTCCCCGTAGACGTTGGAAGGCTCGGTACGGTCGGTCTCTTCAATCGGCACCTTCTCAGGCTCACCGTAGGTAGCGGCGGTGGAGGAAAATACGATTTTGTCCACTCTCGCCTTCTGCATGCCTTCCAGCAGGCACTGTGTGCCGTATACGTTGTTGTCGTAATATTTTACCGGATCCTTCATGCTCTCTCCAACGAGCGAGCTTGCGGCAAAGTGAATGACCGCTTCAATGTCGTTCTCGGCAAACAGCTTTGCCAGCAGCTCCTTGTCCCTTAAATCGCCGACATACAGCTTGCCTCCCAGCAGGGACTCCCGGTGCCCTGTCACCAGACTGTCGAGCACCACCACCTCTTCGCCGCGATCCAGCAGCTCCGCCACCGTATGAGAACCAATATACCCTGCTCCACCTGTTACCAAAATAGCCATCTTCCTTCACTCCTCCCGATTATTTAACACCGTTTCCGATGCCGCATACGTAATATTTTGGCCCTTAAGGGACCATTCTTTATGCAGCTCCAAGTATCCGCAAACCCATAGCATCCACCCTTTTGCCGCATCTCCTTCTAGACTGAATATTCAGCACCTTTATGCTTATAGTATAATTAAAGGAGACTATTGCCGTAATGCAATCATGTGTGTAAAGTATGGATAAATGTGACTTTACCCGAGTATAGAAAGAAAGGGATCCGTGGATGGAACAATCCTACTCCGTCGCTTCCAACCCCGTATATTACGAAGAGCAGAACCTTCATGTCCTGTTCGCGGGCGAAAGCCAGACACCCCCGACGCACCAGGTCGGACCAAAAATCTACGATTATTTTCTGCTGCACTGCATTGAAACCGGGACTGGCATGTTCCGCACAGAGCAGCGGACTTATAAGCTTGGACCCGGGGATTGCTTTCTCATCCATCCCGGCCAGCTGGTCAGTTACGTATCCGACCCCGAGAATCCGTGGAAATACCGCTGGGCGGCCTTTTCCGGCAAGGAGGCGGACAGGACTGTCCGGGAAGCCGGCTTCTCTCCCGAGCAGCCGGTCGCAGCCTGCGGAGGCGAAAGCGGCATTCCGGGCGCGCTCGCCGGCATCATGGAAACGTTCTTCGAAGGCAGGGAGAGCGGTCATTTAACCTCACTTGGACTGCTCTACCTCACACTGGGTGAGGCGGCCGGAAAGCTGAAGGCCGAGTCCGGCCCTCAGGGAAAGGACTCACAGGTGAAGCGGACCGTCAAGCAGATGATCCATTACATGTCCTCGCAGTACGCCCACCCTGTCTCCATTGAGCAAATGTGCGCGAGTCTCGGCTACAATCGAGCTTATCTGTCGCGCATTTTCAAAGAGGAGACGGGCCTGTCCCCCGTTACCTACCTACTCAAGCTGCGGATCGACAAGTCACGCCAGCTGCTGCGCGAACGGCCGGAGCTGTCGGTCGAGCAGGTGGCCGCTTCAGTCGGCCTGACCGACGCCCTGTATTTCTCGCGCCAGTTCAAGCGCTTCTGCGGGCTGTCGCCGACGGTTTACCGCGCCGTCACGGCCCGTCAGCAGGACCGCTAACAAGCAGCCTCCAAGTTACCCGTCGTTCTCCGCCCCCAGAATCACTTCGATCCGTTCCAGCTCCTCCTGCGAGAACTCCAGATTGGACAAAGCGGCGACGTTGTCTTCGATTTGGCTGACCCGGCTCGCGCCAATCAGCGCGGAAGTGACTCTGCCGCTGCGAAGCACCCAGGCCAGCGCAAACTGCGCCAGGCTCTGGCCGCGCGCCGCAGCCATCTGATTCAGCAGCCGCACCTTTCGCAGCGTGTCCGGCGTGATCTGGCTCTCGCTAAGCGCAGTCGAAGGCTTGGCCGCCCGGGAATCGCCGGGAATGCCGTTCAGGTATTTATTCGTCAGCATTCCCTGCGCCAGCGGCGTAAAGGCGATGCTGCCGACGCCGTGATGTTCCAGCACATCCCGCAGCCCGTTCTCGATCCAGCGGTCCAGCAAGGAATATCTGGGCTGGTGGATCAGCAGCGGAGTGCCAAGCTCCCGCAGGATGGCGATGGCGGCTTCCGTCTGCTCCGCGGAATAATTGGATAACCCTACATACAAGGCCTTGCCGGAGCGGACGGCCTGATCCAGCGCGCCCATCGTCTCTTCCAGCGGCGTCTCCGGATCGGGACGGTGGGAATAAAAAATATCTACATAATCCAGTCCGAGCCGCTTCAGGCTCTGGTCCAGGCTCGACAGCACATATTTGCGCGAGCCCCATTCTCCGTACGGGCCCGGCCACATATAAAAGCCGGCTTTGGTCGAGATCACCATTTCGTCACGATACGGCGCCAAATCTCTGGCGAGTACCCTTCCGAACAGCTCCTCCGCAGAACCCGGGGGAGGACCGTAGTTGTTAGCCAAATCGAAGTGGGTGATGCCCAGATCGAAGGCCCGGGTAATCATGTCCCTGCCGTTCTCGTAAGTGTCGATGCCGCCGAAGTTATGCCACAGTCCGAGCGAGATGGCCGGGAGCTTTAGTCCGGATTTACCGCAGCGGTTGTATCTCATTGCCTCATAGCGCTCGTCGCTTGCCACATATACCATGCGTATCCCCCTGCCTCTTTGGTCTAGTGTCTACCTTGTTCTTATTAAACTGCCGCGGGCCGTCAGAATCGCGAGTGGCCGCCAAAGCCTAAGAGAACGGTCAGGACAACAGCCCCCCTATGCGTTCCATCGCCTGGCCGATCCGATCCTTAATAATCAGATCCGCCCTCGAATCGTAGGGCGTCGACTCGCCGTTAAGCAGCACCGTATGCTTGCCACGGAAAAATTGGATCAGACTCGCGGCAGGCTGAACGGTCAGCGAGGTTCCGCCGATGAGAAGCAGATCGGCGCTTGCAATCGCCTGGACGGAATCATTCAGCACCTGATCGTCCAGCTGTTCCTCATACAGCACAACATCCGGCTTGATGATGCCGCCGCAGGCCGGGCAGCGGGGAACGGTTTCGGCGCTGCTTGTAATGGCGTCCAGTCCATAGTAACGGGAGCAATTCATACAGTGATTGCGGTGCACGGACCCGTGAAGCTCCAGCACGCTGCGGCTGCCCGCCTTCTGGTGAAGCCCGTCGATATTCTGCGTCACGACAGCGCTCAGCCGCCCTTCGCTTTCCAGCCGGGCCAGCAGACGGTGGGCGCCGTTCGGCTCCGCACCCGGATGGAGCATCTTCGTGCGATAAAAGTCAAAAAAGACATCCGGCTTGGAGATGAAAAAGCTGTGGCTGAGCATTTGCTCGGGCGGATACGGTGAATGCTTCTCCGTCAGGTACAGTCCCGCAGCGGAACGGAAATCGGGAATCCCGCTTTCCGTGGACGTTCCCGCCCCGCCGAAGAAGACGATGCTGCGGCTTTCCCGTATCCACGAAGCCAAAGTCTCCAAATCTTCCATAGCTAGCATCTTCCCTTCTTTCAAATTTTATAGAGCTATATAGAGACGGACAACCGGGTAAAATCCCGCACGACGATATCCGCATCCGTCAAATGCTCCGCCGTCTCCGCGCCTGGCCATATACCGATGGTCAACCGAAGTCCGGCTCCCCTGCCCATCTGCATGTCGGCGTTGCTGTCACCGATGACAACCGTCTCTTCGGGCAGAACGCCAAGCTCCCGGCAGGCGGTTTCCGCCATTTCCGGAGCAGGCTTGCCCTTGCTTACTCTGTCTCTCGTTACAACCGAGCCGAAGTACCCGGCAATTCCGAGCCACTCCAGATGCTCGGCAGTCATCTTCGACTCATCCGATGTAACGACACCCATCTTCAGCGAAGCCGCTTCGCACTGCCTTAAAAAGGGAAGCAGCCCAGGCAGAGGCCTTGCGGAGCGTCGCTCCCGGAGCACGTTCATCGCATCCTTGGCAATGCCCATCACCCGGGTTACCGCATCGTTCCAGGGAACACCTGCGGCATAGAGCTGCCAGGCCAGAATGCCGTAGGTCTGCTCCACCGTCGCCATCGGCAGCGGCCCGCCGGGATCGTAGCCGGTGATCCGGCCTTCGGCGTTCTGGACGGTGCCGAGCACCAGGTTCTTGCCGCCGGAAAAGCCGGACCCGGCCAGGGCCAAATGGGTCTCCATCGCGAGAAGCACCGATTCTGCCCATGTCCCCCACATTTCCATCAGATCCAGCAGTGTGCCGTCTTTGTCGAACAGGATGGCTTTGCAGGGCACGGAAATGCCGTTTGCATGCAGTAGAGGCACTTTCGTATCTCCCTTCGTCCTTATGTACTGCGGCCTTCGCATCCCGGAGGGCCGCAGCCGGTGCCTAGCGGACACATCCGGGATCAGCGTAAATTGCTCATCCAATCAAGCAGCGCACGAACGGTCTCTTTCTGCTGGGCATTCTCGGTTATCGTTGCCTCTCCGTCTCCTTTTTGGGGGCCGTAGCTGCCGAACTGGGCGTGGTTACCGCCTTCCAGCGAATAGTACACGGTGCTGTCCGGCAGGTAGGCTCTGCCCTCGCGGTACTTTTTCGGATCGACCACCTTGTCTTCCGTACCCAGCACCGACAGGACAGCCAGCGTTGTCGACTTCAGGCTCCCTTTCTCATCCGGATAGGAAGCAAGGAAGAACACACCTGCCAGCTCGTCGGGATGACTTGCGGCATACCGCGCCGCTATCACGCCTCCCAGCGAATGCCCGCCCAGCACAAAGGACAGGCCCGGATGCACGCGAATGATCTCCTCCGCCGCATCGCTGCGGGTCATCGCGAGATTAAGCGGCATGCGGGCGATGTAGACCGGATGCCCGGCTGCAGCCAATCCTCTGGCTAGCGGCGCATACGCTTCGGCTTTTACGAGACCCCCCGGATAAAAAATGACGCCTGCACCGCTTGCCGCCAAAGGCTCGAGGGAAATCCAGTTATCATTCATCTCGATGGTGATTCCCTTGCCGGAGACCAGGGCTGTTTCGGCCTGGCCTGTCAAGGCGTAAGGCTTCAAATAAACCCAGAGAGCCAGCGCTACAGCCGCGATGAACGCCAGCACCAACAATGCGAAACCGCGCTTCGTACGAGTCTCAGTCAATTTGTCCACTCCCGGATTTACCGCATGCGTCGCTTGTACTTAAGGAAAATTATAGAGGAATCGCTACAAGCAAACAACCTTCTACAATTTGCCACAATCGGACAGCCCATCAGCTTTGCTATAATGAATAAAGTTTGTGATAAACTTAACATCGTCCGGTAGAAAAAAGCGGTCCTTTATGATAGACTCTACTAATAAATGAGCAAAGCCTGACCTTACCTTCAGGCGGTTTGCAGCCTTTATATTTTTATAGAAACGGCGTCGACCACCCTCTTGAATAGAGCTGGACCCTGTTCTTTCTATAAACCGCGGGCTCGCGGCTCCTCGGAGAGCAGCGCGTTAACGCGGCAAAATACGGAATCACAATTGATTAATAAGGGGGAAATTGTTTAATATGGCAGCCAAGAAAATGCGTTCAGACATGATCAAGAAGGGCTTTGACCGGGCCCCGCACCGCAGTCTGCTGCGGGCCGCAGGCGTTAAGGAAGAGGATTTCGGCAAACCGTTCATCGCGGTCTGCAATTCGTATATCGATATCGTGCCGGGTCATGTGCATCTTCAGGAATTCGGCAAAATCGTCAAGGAAGCGATCCGCGAAGCGGGCGGCGTTCCTTTTGAATTCAATACAATCGGCGTTGACGACGGCATCGCCATGGGACATATCGGCATGCGCTACTCGCTGCCCAGCCGCGAGATTATCGCCGACTCCCTGGAAACGGTCGTATCCGCGCACTGGTTCGACGGCATGGTCTGCATCCCGAACTGCGACAAGATTACGCCGGGCATGATGATGGGCGCGCTGCGCGTCAACATCCCGACCATCTTCGTCAGCGGCGGACCGATGAAGGCCGGCGTGGACAGCAAGGGCCGCAAACTGTCGCTGACCTCCGTCTTTGAAGGCGTCGGCGCGTACCAGGTCGGCAAGATCAACGACGCAGAGCTGACAGAACTGGAACAATATGGCTGTCCGACCTGTGGTTCCTGTTCGGGCATGTTCACCGCCAACTCGATGAACTGTCTGGCGGAAGCTCTGGGCCTCGCCCTGCCGGGCAACGGCACGATTCTGGCCGTAGCGGAAGAGCGCAAGGAATTTGTACGGAAGTCCGCCAAACAGCTCATGGAGCTGATCAAGCTGGACCTGAAGCCCCGCGATATCGTGACCAAAGAGTCGATCGACAACGCCTTTGCCCTGGACATGGCGATGGGCGGCTCCACCAACACGGTGCTGCACACCCTTGCGCTCGCACAGGAAGCCGACATCGAATACCCGCTTGAGCGGATCAACGAAGTCGCCAACCGCACACCGTATCTGTCCAAGCTGGCTCCCGCTTCGGACATCTTCATCGAGGACGTGGACCGGGCAGGCGGCGTCAGCGCCGTGCTGAACGAGCTGCTGAAGAAGCCGGGCACGCTGTTCGGCGATTGCATGACCGTTTCCGGAAAGACACTTGCAGAGAATGTTACCGGACATGAAATTCAGGATACGAGCGTTATCCATACACTGGACAACCCGTACTCTGCGGTCGGCGGATTGTCCGTGCTGTACGGCAACCTGGCGCCGGAAGGCTCCATCATCAAAGTCGGAGCGGTGGACCCGTCCGTGGGCGGCTACCATAAAGGCCCGGCTATCTGCTTTGATTCCCAGGAAGAAGCGCTGCAAGGCATCGCGGGCGGCAAGGTTAAAGAAGGCCATGTCGTCGTAATCCGCTACGAAGGTCCGAAAGGCGGACCGGGTATGCCGGAAATGCTCGCCCCGACCTCGCAGATCGTTGGCATGGGCCTTGGCGCCAAAGTCGGCCTGATCACCGACGGCCGCTTCTCGGGCGCTTCCCGCGGCATCAGCATCGGCCATATCTCGCCGGAGGCGGCGGAAGGCGGACCGATTGCCTTCGTTCGCGACGGCGATATCATCGAGCTGGATCTGAACAACCGCAAGATCGAGCTGCATGTCAGCGAAGAGGAGCTGGCGGACCGCCGCAAAGACTGGGTGGAGTTCGAGCCCAAAGTGAAGACGGGCTACCTGGCCCGCTACTCCAAGCTTGTTACGAACGCCAGCAAGGGCGGCGTACTCAAAATTTAATTTTCCCGCAGGCCAGCGGAACAGATTGTGATACTGGCTGCGGCCATTCAACAAACAAGCCCGGAAGGCATCGTCTAATCGACGAAAGCCTTCCGGGCTGTTTTTTTGAGGCGAATCCTCATTTATGCAGTTTCCGCTCAGCGTTCCTGCCTTAAACCTCGCCCGTTTCGATTACATCCTGATACCAGTAATAGCTGTCTTTCGGCGTACGGACAAGCGTATCGTAATCCACATGGATCAGTCCGAACCGCATGCTGTATCCGAAAGCCCACTCGAAATTGTCGAGCAGCGACCAGGCAAAATATCCTTTGACCGGAATACCGCTGCCGATGCTGCGGTGAAGCTGGAGCAGATGCTGGTACAGATAATCAATCCGCTTCTGATCCGCCACGATTCCCCTGTCCGGTCCGTCGTTGTAGCAGGCCCCATTCTCCGTAATGTAGATCGGAATATCGCCGTAACGGCCGCCTATATAGCTCAGCGCTTTGTAAAAGCCCTCCGGGTAAATCGGCCAGCCGATATCCGTCCGGGCATACCCCATGTCCACCGGTTCGCATGCCATAAGACCCGCTTGCTCGCCGTATTTTGCCACGGAGCCGGAATAGTAATTGATGCCAAGAAAATCGATCTTCTCACGGATAAGCTCCAGATCGCCTTCCAGTGCGGGAACCACCGCTCCCTTCTCCCGGAACCATTTGACCAGAAAGGACGGATACTCGCCCTTGAATACCGGGTCCATAAACCATTCTATGAACCAGCCGTTCTCCCGTTTGCAGGCATCTGTATCCTTTTTCCGGCTGCTGTATGGCTCCATCCACGTTACATTGGGGGCAAAGCCGATTTCTCCGGGGATTTCCAATTCCCGAAAGGTTCGAACGGCCATTCCGTGTGCCAGCAGCAAATGATGGGAAACGGTTACGGCGAGCTGCAAATCCATGTTGCCGGGCGCATGCACTCCAAGGTAATTGGACAGAAACGACACACACCAAGGTTCGTTAATCGTTATCCATGTCTTGATTCTGCCTCCCAGAGCGCGGAACAGCGTCTTCGCATATTCGGCAAATGCATCGACAGTCGCCCGGTTCTCCCATCCTCCCGCATCCTGCAGCGTTTGGGGCAGGTCCCAGTGGTACAGCGTGCATACGGGCTCGATCCCGTTCTCTAGCAGTGCGTCAACCAAAGCATCATAGTAAGCAAGCCCTTCCGGGTTAAGCTCCCCCGTGCCTTCGGGAAAAATCCGCGGCCAGGCAATGGAGAACCGGTAAGCTTTAACGCCGAGCTCCTTCATAAAGGCGATATCCTCGCGGAACCGGTGATAGCTGTCGCAGGCGACGTCTCCGTTGTCCATGTTCTCAACTTTTCCGGGAATCCGGGCGAACGTGTCCCAGATGGACATCCCTCTGCCGTCTTCATCGTAAGCGCCTTCGATTTGGTACGAAGCGGTAGCCGCGCCCCAGATAAAATCCTGCGGAAACTGTACGGGTTTCATTGGCAAGAACCTCCTGTTATCGTTAGGGTGACAAAAAAATGATGACTTCCACACTTCTATATTACCTTTTTGAAGCGTCAATGAGAAAGGAGCTCATTTTGTTTTTTTTGAAACGGGTACGAAAGTCCTTCGTACAAAACAAGTAACACAAAGGGGCAGTCGCGCCAGCTATTGCCATAATAAAAAGCCCTTTCCGTCGGACGCCGCCAAATCCCGCCAAAGGGTTCTGACTGAGCGTCTTCCAGAAAGGGATCTCTATATGCGGATAATTGCCTAATCAATGAGCGTGCGCGCCGGGAAGCTCAGCTTCGGCCATATCTTCTTCATGCTCCGGACCAGCGGCCTGCCGTCTGTGGAGCTTGGCTCCGGTGCATTTTTGCCCATAGGAATCAAGCAGCTGAGATACCGGCATCACGATGATCTTGGGAACCAGCGCCTCGCTTCGTTCCTTCAGCCGCGCCCCGCCTGCAGGATGAATGACGCTAAGAAGAATGCTGAGATAAAATTTCGTAAGGCTTGCAAAGAGCCCTTTCGGCATATCCTTGACGGTAAAGCCGAACTTCTCCGGCCCCCGGTTGATCATACTGATGCCGTACAGCGCCTTCGCTTCGGACAGGGCATCGTCTCCGGCGATGATTTCCGCAAGATACGGCATATCCTTATCCATCCGGCGAATCATCCGGATCGCGAGCTGGGCCGCCGAACGAGACTGCATCCCGAGCTCGAACAGCTGGTGATTGTCGATATGAAGCTCAATGACCTGGTCGCCCTTGCTCAGCGTCGTTCCGTCATCAAGTGAAACCGAATGGCCTTGATAAGCGCGCAGACGGTAATGGAGGAACGGAAGCGCCGGTGATACCGTCCGCAGACGGAACAGGAAGTGAAAGCACCGTTCCCAAAGAAGCCACAGACCGACAAGCAGACGCTTGCTGAAGGACATCCGGGCCAGCGAGGATTTCTCGGCCGCCTTGATCATCTCGTCAACCCGGATGCTGTTAAGCCCCCTGACCTTGGCTTCTTCCAGCGTGCGTTCCAGCGCAGCCAGCATTTGCTCCGGCGCCTCGGGATCGGCCCCCAGCGTCAAGCCGCAGTCATGCAGCAGCATTACTTCACCGGGATTCAAACGGGCCAGCATTTTTTCCGTCAGTCGATCCACGCCAAGATTCGTGCGCCAATCCCCGAACATGGCGGACCATAGGACGATTTTGACATGACGGCGCTTCGAGAAATCGAACAGGTTGACGATCCCCCAAGGTGGACGGTAGTACGTGCTGCGCTCGCCGGTAATCCCGTAGATAATATCGTCGGTGCGCTGAATCTGCTTGCATACCGTGCCGGGGCGCATCAGCCAGTTGCTCTTGTGGACGTAATTGTGAATACCGATCAGATGCCCCTCCGCATGCATGCGGCGGATCAGCTCGGGGTACCGCTCCGCGTGGGAGCCGACGACAAAGAAGGTAGCCTTGGCGTTATACTTGTTCAGCAAATCAAGCAGCTTCGGCGTGTACTGCGGATCAGGACCGTCGTCAAAGGTAAGGGCGAAATCCTTAACTCCGATTCCTCTTCGAAAGACGCGGTAGCCAAAGATCCGGCTGATGATACCGGGAATAAAAGCATAAAATGTTGAGATATAAAACAACCAGAGCAGCAAAGTCTCCATTTTTCTTCCCCGCTTTTCTCGAGAGTTGACTTGAGAGCCGCTCTTACGTCTGTTAGCTGACAGGCGGAAAACGGCCAATAGAGGTGAATGCCGGCATAAGCGGCGACAAGGCATGAAGAAGCGGCAGCACCGATCTTGTAGAGCTTGCGCTTTCTGTGCCAGCGATGCGTGCAGACGCTTGTGAATATCCGTTTCTGGACTGAACGAGTCGCATCCTTTTAAAAACCGTTACTCCCCATTTTACCACAGCTGTCAAAGAAAAAGACGGTTTTTTGGTAAAATCGTGTACAATGGAAATCAGTTCTGTGAAAGAAATGCCATCCCAATCGCAAAGGAGTCGTTAAATCCATGCTGCCGCTTTACAAAAAATATTGGCGTACCTTTTTCGATATCGGACTGCTCGTGCTTACCGTCTATCTGGTCATGCTCGCCTTCAGCAAGCTGTACCAGTTGGCCGCTCCCGTGTTTTTGTCCTTTTTCGTATTTATGCTGATCGAACCTCTGGCGCGCTTCCTGAATCGCAGGGGGCTGCCCAAGCCGTTCGCTTCCGCTATCTCCGTGCTGCTGTTCCTGATTCTGCTGCTCGGCACGTTGTTCGGCGCCGGACTGCTGATTGCATCGCAGGCGCTGCAGCTTCAGGAAAATCTCCCCCATTATACATATGTGGTGCAGCAGCAATTTATTGAGCTGACGACCTGGCTTCAGCAAAAAATAGCGAATCTCCCGCCCGATATTACGGGCAAACTGAACAGCTATTTCAAAACGGCTACCGATCTGCTGTCGGGTTGGCTGATTGTGTTCTTTAAATATATGATCCGGCTTCTGGGCACGTTCTCCTCGTTTATGGCCAATTTCGGGGTCGCCATCATCCTCGCGTTCTTCCTGAGCATGGAGATCAAGGATTGGCGGCGGGTCGCGCATGATAAAATGCCGAAGACGTTCAAGACGGCTTACAGCTTCCTGCAGGGTAACGTCTTCAAAGCCATCGGCTCCTATTTAAAAGCGCAGCTGATCCTGATTTCCATTACATTCGTCATTGTATTGGTTGGCCTGTTCATCCTGCGGACCGGAAATGAAATCACGATGGCGATCGTCTGCGCGGTGTTCGACGTACTGCCGCTCCTTGGAGTGTCAACGATTCTGATCCCGTGGATCATTTATCTGTTCATCATCGGCAGCACGCCGCTCGCGATCGGCCTTCTCGTCCTGCTGGCTGTCGTGCTGCTCGTCCGTCAGCTGCTGGAGCCGAAGATTACCGGCAACTCCATTGGCGTCTCTTCGGCGTTCCTGATGCTGTCCTTTGTCATCCTGTCGACCTCCGCCTTCGGCGTCGCCGGGCTGATTCTCTCGCCGATTCTGCTGATTCTGATCAAGGAGCTGCTGCAGCAGGGCTATCTTAAGAAGTGGATTTCCCTGCCGCAGGAGGAATTTATCGTTTCTCCTTTCGCATACGGTGACGGAAACGGAGATGAGCCGGGCGAATCAGCCGCCGGCAGCGATGCAGAGATCAGCCGTCGGAAGGCTCCGCCAGAAGGTCCATGATCTCGCCGAACAGCCGGGTGGCGGTGTGGGGGCTCTCCGGAGCCGCGTTCTTGGCCAGCACCGCCACCGCATATTCCGGCTTCTCCGCCGGACCGAAGCCGATAAACCATTGATTGGTCCGGGGGGCTCCCCGGACCAGCGTCTCCGCCGTGCCGGACTTGCCGGCGAGCGACCAGCGCGCGCCGCTGAGGGACCGGCCCGTGCCTTCCGTCACCACCCGGCGCATCCAGGACCGCAGCAGCTTCGCGGTCCGCTCCGAGATGCGCCCTTCCGGGGCGGGCGCCAGATGCGGGGGCAGGTCCATCAGCTTCTGCCCATTGGCGAAATCGACCTCGCGCAGGATTCGCGGCGCGCGCACCTCGCCGCCGTGCAGCAGCGTGACGACCAGATTCGCCGCCTGCAGCGGCGTGACCATGGCGTCGCGCTGGCCGATGGCCGTCTGGACGCGGGCTCCCCCGTCGCCCGGGAGCAGCGTCCGAAAGACGGTCCCCCGCTGTTCGCCGGAGAGCGGCTGGAGCAGCGGCAGGCCGAGAACCTTCTCCTGCCGCCAGCCGATGTCCCGGCCGAGGCCGAGCGCCAGCGCCGCGGACTGGAGCTGGCTCGCCGTCAGCCGCTCGGCGAGCGCGGCGAACACGCTGTTGCAGGACAGGGCGAAGCCCTGCTCCAGAGTCAGCGCGCCGTGTCCGGCTTTCTTATGGCAGGACAGCCCGTATTTGCCATAGGCGCCATGACAGTGAAACGTCTCACCCGGCGAAGTCACGCCGGCTTCCAGCGCGGCGGCGGCGGTAACGATTTTGAAGATCGAGCCGGGCGCCGCCGCCTGGAGCGCGCGGTTATTCCACTCGCCTCCCTCGGGCGAGACATTGCCGGGATCATAGAACGGCAGCGATACCATCACCGCCACATCGCCGGTCCCGGCCTCCAGCACGACGACCGCTCCTTCCTTGACGCCGCTTTCGGCAGCCAGCCTCTCAATCTTGTCCTGAAGCTTCAGATCGACAGTGGTCTGAAGCTTCAGTGGATAATAGGGATTGGACGGCGTCCGCACCGTCAATCCGCTGTCCGGCAGACGCTTCCCTTCGGCGTCGACTCTCACAAAGACCTCGGTATGCCCGACCCCGCGAAGCAGCGGCTCCAGCGTCTTCTCAAGTCCCGTCGTTCCTTCCATCGTCACGCGCAGACCGGAGCCGCCATTTCCGCCGTTTCCGGTGGATGCCGCTTTACCGTCCGCCGCACGGCTCTGCTGCTTCGGCCGGGCTTCGGACAAATGGCCCAGCCACTGGCGCCCATTCAGACTGCCGCCCGGTCTGCGGGCGAACGGCAGCACCTGGACGCCGTCAATCTGAAGCCGACCGATTTCGGCGGCCTGCTCTGGCGTAAGCGCAAGCGGGCCGCCGCCGGACTTGGCGGGCCAGAGGAAGGGCTGGACCAGCTTCTCTCTTTTTTCCTGTAGCTGTTTATAGGGCACGCCCAGTACCAGGGCCAAACGGCGAAGCGCTTGAAGCGAATCCGCAGCCCCGGCGCTACTCTCTCCTCGCTTTCCTGCCTCCTGCGGGTAAAAAGCCGCCGCCCAGATCGTCTCTCCAGCCAGCGGCAGGCCATGACGGTCATACAGCCGTCCCCGGCCGGTGTCGAGCACAACCTCCCGTTCGCTCTGAATCCGGGACATTTTGGCGAGAGGATACTGCCCCCCGGGAACACGGCGCCCGCTGATGACGAATTGAATCCAGGCGAGCCGCAGTACAAGCAGAGCGAAGACGGCAGCGAGCAGAATCAGGGCGACAGAAATTCGTTTGTTTTTGTAGTGGCGTTTGCTTGGCATCGGACCGCCTCCGAAAGCGTAATTTTTCCTATTATGTCCAGCGTCCGCGATAACAATGCCCGCTATCGTCCTTGTATGTCGCTTGAATATGCAAAAAAGACCTCCGCACCGATTGATGCGAAGGTCCGCTATTAACAGAAGTCCTCTCGTTGCCGCCGATTGCTTGCGCTGCGGTCAAATTTTGAAAAGCGACAGCTTTTCCTTCAAATGGCCCGAAACGCTTTCAAGGTTGGCAGACAGCATGACCAGCTGATCACTCACACTCTGCTGCTCGCTGCTGAGCGACGCCACCTCCTCCGAGGTTGCCGACGACTGCTCCGCCACAGCGCTTACATTGCTCATCGCCTCAGACAGCACCGTCTGGGAAGCTTTTAGACTGTCGACCGCAGATGTTACAGATTGCAGGCTGGCAACGAAGCCATCCATCTGTTCCCGAACCGATAGAAAAATATCGCTCGTATTCTTGACCGAGCTCATCTGCTCCGCAAAGAGCGGCGTCACCTCTGACAGCACATCCACCGTTTCGTTCATCTCCGTCATGATCTTGTCGGTGATGTTCGCAACGAGCGCGATCGATTCCTTCGATTGATCGGCCAGCGCCCGTATTTCGCCCGCCACCACCATAAAGCCCCGGCCTGCCGCGCCTGCGCGCGCCGCTTCGATCGTTGCGTTCAGCGACAGAATGTTCGTCTGCTGGGTAATATTTTTCATCACGTCAAGCACCTTCAGGACGGACAGAGCCGTCTGCTTCAGGTTGTCCACTTTATCGACGAGCGCCTTGGTCATCTGGCCCGTGCGCCCCGTCTGCTTCAGCAGCTCTTCAAGCTGCATCATCCCTTTGCCGCTGGATTCTCCAACAATACGCGCCCTGTCATCCATTTCGCGGTTGGAGAGAATAACCGCCTCCATTTGGGCCGACAAGGCCTCGGTCAGCTCATTGCCTTTCTCTGCCTCAAGCGCGAGACTGCCGGCTCCCTCGGCAATTTCTTCGGTTGCGGACGCAATTTCCTTGGCGGATACCGCCGTCTTGCGGGAAGCTTCTCCAAGCTCGCCCGCCGTCCCCAGCACATCGCGAGCCGATTCCGTCGTCTGTGAGACCAGCTCCGTAATGCGTTCCATCATCAGATTAAAGGAAGCCGACAGCTGGCCGATCTCATCCGAGGACGTATACGGTGTGCGTACCGTCAAATTCCCCTTGGCGCCTTCGCCCATCAGATCCTTGAGACGTGCAAGCGGACGGGCGATCATGCGCACCATCCATACGCCGAGCAGCAGCGCCAGCAGGGCCGCCGCTCCAGCCGCGATATAAGTAGTAAAAAGAATCGGCTTCGCGTCCTTCACGAGCGCATCAGTCGGAACGATGCCCGTAAGCTTCCAGTCGGCTTTTGTAAGCGGGCTGAACACGGCCAGCAGGTCACGGCCCTTGGCGTCCCGGGTCTCGATGCTGCTGTTATTGGCTTTGCTGTCCTTGATAAAAGCATAGGCCGACGCTTTTCCGTCCTCCTCCTTGACCGAGGAAGCGATAACGGTTCCTCCGGGCGAAACCAGTTGGATATGTGATCCGTTCCCCAGATTTACGCATCGGAAGGCGCTTTCAAGCGCATCTTGTTTGATTTCGATCACCACGACGTACCCGGAAGTATCCCCCATATTCTGGAGCTTTCGCACAATGGCGATATTGGTGCTTTCCTTCACAACATCGCTAACCGGAAACCAGTAGAACTTCGAGCTGAAGGAGTCGCCCGCAAAGGTCGGCTTATAATTTTCCGTATTGGCGATCGCCTGCTTGTACCAATCCTTGTCCCGCATATCCTCCGAAACCAGCTTGGAATTGCCGCTTGTCATGACTTGCTGTTTAGCGTTATCCGGGATCAGCGAAAAACTGATGATATTGGAATCCGAGGTCGTCTGATTGGTCAGCTTCTCACCGATGTTATCCATCGCCACAAATTGATCATAGAACGATTTAGCGTTTTTCAGATTGTCAATCTGCCCCTGAACCTCCGGATCAAAGAACAGCTGCAAAGCGAGCGTCTCGTACTGGTTCAAAATAATATCAAGCTTCTCGGCATTTTGAATAATCGTCTGGCGGTTCGCTTCGGACACATTATCCTTGATGGTGTTCTTGGCCTTCGTATAAGACATTAATCCCAGGAACATAACCACAACGACAATGGACGATAAAAAAATCAAAAACAGCTTGACCCCGACCGACTTGGCGGGATTGACCGTTCTGAATTGCCCTGCGGATTGAGTCAGCAAGCGCTTCCAACTCAGACGTGCCGTTATGCCCGCAAACCAGCCGCCCGTCTTCTCCCTTGTCGTCAGGTTCTGGCCTGGCCGGCCTTCATCCCGCTGACCTTTCGCTAACCTTTCTTTGCGTTGAACTCGTTTTCTCTCTCTTTCAGCTTCTCCCATTCCTATTATCACCTGCCTGATGAATTTGCACTGCATGATGTAAGCGTTATCTATTATATCGGCAGACTGGGAGATTTTTCTTATACCTTTCTTTATTTTTTATGTCTGCAGACCTACTTTCTTTGTAAATTTGTAATTTTGTACAAAAAAACAGGCGGGTTCCGTCATCCGAAACCCGCCCGTTCCATACATTCCGCTTTGTTATTTCTTCTTCCGCATCATATCAAAATAAGCCACCGGCTGGTCGACCTTCATTCGGATGCGCTGCAAAGGATGGCGCGCGGCGTCCAGTACAGTGCCTTCCTCATCACGCAGCTCGCCAACAATCTGCTTGAAAGAGCTGCGGTCCGGCCCGAAGAATTCAACTTCCTGACCCGGTTTGAAATGGTTGCGCTGCTGAATCAGCGCCGTGCCCGTCTCCGCGTCATACTCCAGCACAAGGCCGGCAAAGTCAAATGGAGCGGCTTTTTCTTCCGGTTCGTAGATGTGGTCCTCATGATCCGGCGTGTCGTAGAAGAATCCCGTGTTCAGCGGACGGTTGGCCGCTTTGTTCAGTTCATCCATCCATTCCCGCTTCATCTCGTAATGCTCGGGATCAGCCATATAGGCGTCGATCGCCTTCCGGTAAGCATTGACCACGGTGGCGACGTAGTGGATGGACTTCATCCGGCCTTCGATCTTGAAGCTGTCGATGCCCGCCTCGATCAGATCGGGAATGCGCTCCAGCATGCACAGATCCTTGGCACCCATCGAAAACGGATTATCCTCCGGCTCGTGCAGCGGAAGCTGCGTTACGCCGGGAACCAGGCGCTGCGGCAGCCGTCCGGCGCTTGATTCCTCAGAAATCCGGACTCCGTCTTCACGCGTATCCTCGAACAAATCGTATTTCCACCGGCACGACTGGCAGCAGCCTCCGCGATTGGAGTCGCGGTCCGTAAAGTGGTTGGACAGCACGCAGCGGCCGGAATATGAGGAGCACATCGCTCCATGGATAAATGCCTCGATTTCTATATCGACATGCTGCTTGATCTCGGCGATTTCCTCAAGGCTCGTCTCGCGGCCCAGCACGACGCGCGGCAGTCCTTCTTCCTTCCAGAAGGATACGGCCTGCCAGTTCAATGTAGACTGCTGGGTGCTGAGGTGCACCTCAAGGCCAGGTACGGTCCGCTGGGCAATGTCCACAATCGCGGGGTCCGCGACAATAATGGCGGCGATGCCAACCTCATACAGATTGCGCAGATACTCCTCAATCCCGGCGATATCTTCGTTATGCGCGTAAATATTTGTCGCTACAAATACTTTAGCACCGTATTTCTTGGCGAATTCCACACCCTCGCGCATTTCCTCGAAGCTGAAGTTGTCCGCATTCGAGCGCAGGCCGTATTTCTGCCCGCCGATATAGACCGCATCCGCGCCATAATGCACGGCAAATTTCAATTTTTCCAGATTGCCCGCCGGAGCCAGGAGCTCCGGTTTGTCCAAACGGTAACGCTTGCCTTTGAATTGCGGCTTGGCCACAGTATTCATCCCTGTTCTCCTCTCCTTTATTCCAATATAATTAGATTTTTAAAAAACCTGCTCCTTGTAAAAGAAGCCGAAGGTCAGCTCCCGCTCCGGGTCCTGAAGCTCCCGGACTTCGTCCAGCCACTCCTCCTGGAAGGCGTAGCCTGCCGGATCGGCCGCATAGGCGTCGATCGCCTTGCGGTAAGCCTTGACCGCCGCCACGTTGTAAGACGTTGGCTTCAGCAGCCCTTCAATTTTGAAGCTGTCTACTCCGGCTTCCATCAGCACATGTAAATCTTCCAAAATGCAAATATCGTCCGAGCTCATAATATGGGTGCCGTTGCGATCCTCGTAAATCGGGAATTTCTCGTCAGGCCGTTCGGCCTCGATCAGGAACAGGCCGCGTTCCTTTCCAAGGCTTCCGCCGGTGATCGGCCGCCCCTGATGAGCCATATAGCTCTCCACAAGCTTCCGCTTGGAGTGATAAATATTGGTCATGCCGTGGACCTGAACCTGGGCCTCTACCTCAAGCTTCGGCACCATTTCCGTGATTTCGTCCATGTTCAGCTCCCGGGCCAGCACGACGCGGGAAGCGCCTTTGCGTCCCCAGTAGTTAGACGTCGCGAAATTGGTCGACGTCATCTCTGCGTTCCAGTGCAGCTTGAAGCCGGGCGCCTCGTGCCTTACCGCGGCCAGCACGGCCGGATCGCCGAACTCTGCGGCATCCACGCCGATTTCGGCAATGGCCTTGATATAGGCCGGAAGCTCGTCCAGCAGCCGGTTCGGCATCAGCCCTCCGAGTCCGGAATATATTTTACAGCCGCGTGCATGGGCCAGCTCAACCGCTGCCGCCGTATCTTCCAGACTGAAATGTCCCGCCAGCCGCATGCCGAACCGGTCGTCGCCGATCAGCAGCGCGTCGGCTCCGGCATCCAGCAGCGCGGCCGCTTCCGCAAGAGAAGCAGCCGTCGCCAGCAGCTCCGGTTTGCTCTTCATCGTGTATCCTCCTGTCATGCCGTCTTAGGCAATCCGAGACGGCCCCGGACGGCATTCTTATTGTTTCTTACGATTTTGATAAGTGCTATATATTTGCCCGGAAACGATACGGTCCTTATGAGGACGTTTCCTTCGCTCCCTGCTGGCTTTTTTTCACATTGGCCAAATGTTCCTTGTACGTCTTGGCGAACAGATGGGTGTGCGTTCCATCTTTTTTCGTGACATAGAAATAATAATCCGAAGCCTCCGGCGCAAGCGCCGCTTTGATCGAGGCTAATCCGGGGTTGCAGATCGGTCCTGGCGGCAGCCCAGTATTCCGGTACGTATTGTACGGACTCTTGATTTCCAGGTCTTTATACAACAATCTTTCCTTCTGGCGGCCCAGCAAATACTGGACAGTCGCGTCGATCTCCAGCTTTTGCCCCTTCTTCAGCCTGTTATAGATCACGCCGGCCACAAGCGGCCGCTCGCTGTCCACAACGACCTCACGCTCCACAAGCGAAGCGACGGTCAGCAGCTCGTGCAGAGTCATTCCGCGTTCTTTAAGCCGGGTCTGCCAATCCGGAATACTATCGAGCTTCTTTTGCAGCTCGTCCATCAGCTTCTCGACAATCTGCTGCGGGGTGCTGCCCTTGACCAGCTCATACGTCTCCGGAAACAGATAACCCTCCAGCCGGTGACGCAAATCCTGATCCGGCGGAACGCCGAGAACCTCCATCTCCTTAAGGCCCTCCCCCTTGTCCATCAGCGACAAAAAGACCGATGCTTCCTTGCCCCACGCCTGAGCCAGCCTGTCCGCAATCTGCTCCGCCGTATAGCCTTCCGGGATGGTGAACACGACCGTTTCCTTTTTTACCACGTCTCCTGCATTCAGCCGGGAAATCAGATTGTCATACGTTGCGCCAGGCGCGGCGCTGTAGGTTCCCGCCTTGAACTGCGAGCCTTCATTGGTCCATTTCAAATAGCCTTTAAATAAAAGAGCGCTGCGGATAATGCCGTGCTTCTCCAAAAGGTTGGCAATTTCCGAGCTGCCCATTCCTTTTTGTACCGTAAAGGTTACTGCGGAGCCAGAAGGCTCAACCGGCTTCATGCCGTTCCATACGTACCAGATTCCTCCCCCCGCCGCAATGATCAACAGCAGCAGGACAATCAACAGATTGCGAATGGCGGATTTCAAACCTACTCCTCGCTTTCCGACTATAAATATAAAATTGTATTCATTTAAATTCAATAGATATTTTAAAAAATAATCATGCAAAAGGAGCGCGGAATGCTCCGCCCTCCCCTGCATGCGCCTGCGGCAGCCGGCCCGAGGGCCGAAAGCGGCAAGCCGTATATGCTTACACTTCGTCGTCCGGAAAAGTCAGCTCGTCGTATAGCTCCGAGACATCTTCCCATTCGTCGTCGTCTTCAATACTTTCCAGCTCCGGAAGGCCATCCGGGGAAACGAGCATGCGCAGAATTTCCGGCTCCCCGTCCTTGTCCGACTCTTTCAGCACCGCATATCCGCGGCCCTGCACTTCAAATTCGGCGATGATCTCGTATACGGAGGCTGTGCCGTTCTCGTCTTCCAGTTCCACGGTTTCTCCAAAAGCTTCTTTCAGCCTGGAGGTCCATTTCACCTGGTCGGCAGAGTACTCAGTCATTCTCCGCTCCTCCGTCCAGCTCGTCAACCAGCGTGTTGAAGGTTTCTTCGACAATCGCCCACTCCTCGTCGTCCTCGATCATGAACAACTGCAGATCGTCTCCGTCCTCTTCATAACGGAATGCGTATACCTCATCGGCTTCATCGTCCTCGGAATCGAGCGGGACGACCATCATGTACTTGGAATCGGAGCCGTCAACCTCGAACTTCATAATAACCTCGAATTCCTCTTCGTTGCCTTCATCATCGGGAATATAAATAATTTCCGGTTCCTCTTCCATGCCGATCTGCTCGTTTGCCATGTGTGCGCACCCCTCACCTTTTACTGTTAGCATCCAAATAATTTTGCAAAATCAGAACTGCGGCCATTTTATCCACAATTCCTTTGCGCTTCTTACGGCTGACATCGCCTTCAATCAGCACCCGCTCCGCGGATACCGTTGTCAGACGCTCATCCCAAAGGTGTACGGGCAAGTTCAGCTTCTCCCGCAGCGCGTTTGCGAATTCAATGCAGATCTCGCCGCGAGGGCCTACTGTGCCATTCATATTCTTGGGCAGGCCGACCACAACCTCGGACACTTCATACTCCTCGATCAGGTGACGAATTCGCTCCAGCTCGCTCCCGTCCCGGCGGCGCTCGATGGTCTCCAGTCCCTGAGCGGTCCAGCCAAAAGCATCGCTTACGGCCGCGCCGATCCGGCGGTCTCCGTAATCCAGACCGAGCTTCCTCATTTGACCTTATCCACCGGCTGATTGGCAAGGTAGAACCGGACCAGCTCTTCAATCAGCTCGTCACGTTCTTTCCTCCGGACCAAACTTCTCGCATTGTTGTGGCGCGGAATATAAGCCGGATCACCGGAAAGAAGATACCCTACAATCTGGTTGATCGGATTATAATCCTTCTCCAACAGGGCGTTGTGGACGGTGAGCAGAATCTCCCGGGGAGATGCCTCTTTCTCGTCGCCCTTCACATTGAATTTGACCGTTTTGTCCATGGAGTCCATCTGTGACACCTTCCTCCTGCGCAGCCGATTTTAATAGCGGCACTCGCAAAGTTGCTGTATTACTGATTTATATCTGTCCCCATCATAACATATTCACGGCCAAACAAGAAAATCCTGCCGGAATATAGCGCTTTTTTGGGATTTTGCCTGCAAAACCCGCAATTTAAGAATGGGCAGCGGACATAAGAGATGAAAAAGCGCAAAACTTGTCCCGCAGGGGCCTAAAGCCTGCTTGGGCGCCTGACTGAAGGCCCGACTCAAAGAGCAAGCCTTTCAGGCTGCAAGTCTTCCAAGGCCCCTCTGTTCCGGGACTCTAAGCGCTTGCGGCCCTTTCAGAACGGGCACGCCCAAAGTGCGTCCATTTGCCGCTCCCCTCGCGGGAAAGGGCAAATGGACGGGCAGCCGACTCTCTAGCCCTGAGCCGCTACCAGCTCTTCGGCCTTCGCCAGCGCGGCAGCCAGCTTGGAGGCGTCCTTGCCGCCGGCCTGCGCCATGTCCGGACGGCCGCCTCCGCCTCCGCCGCATAAGGCGGCGACTTCCTTCACCAGCTTGCCGGCATGGTAGCCTTGCTTCACCAGCGCCTGCGGCACGGCCACAACAAAGTTCACTTTGTCGTCCATGGAAGCGCCCAGCACGATGATCGCCTCTGGCAGCTTCACTTTCAGCTCGTCGGCCATGGAGCGCAGCGCATCCATACTGCCGGCCTGCACGGCAGCCGTCAGCACCTGAACGCCGCTGCCGACCGTCTTCACGCTGCTCGTCAGCTCGGCAGCCGCAGCCGCGCTGAGCTTCGATTGCAGCGACTCGTTCTCGCGTGCAAGCTCTCGCACCTGGCCGCTCAAAGCCTCGATCCGCTTCGGCACATCCGGCAGCGACGATTTCAGCAGCGCGGCAGCCTGCTTCAGCACGTCGAGCTGGCTCTCCGTGTACTGGTAAGCGTAACGGCCGGTCACAGCCTCGATCCGGCGCACGCCGGAGCCGATGCCGCTCTCGCTGACGAGCTTGAAGATGCCGATCTGCGATGTGTTGCTTACATGACAGCCGCCGCACAGCTCAAGGCTGTAATCGCCGACCTGCACCACGCGGACGATATCGCCGTATTTTTCGCCGAAGAGCGCCATTGCGCCCATCGCTTTGGCTTCGTCGATCGGTTTGTTTTCGATGATGACGTCCAGGGCACGCCAGATTTGCTCATTGACCTTATGCTCAATTTCCGTCAGCTCTTCCGGTGTAATCGCGCCGAAATGCGAGAAGTCGAACCGCAGGCGCTGCCCTTCCACGAGCGAGCCCGCCTGATTGACATGGCTGCCAAGCACTTCCTTCAGCGCTTTATGCAGCAGGTGAGTAGCCGTGTGGTTCTTCACCACATCTTCGCGTTCCGTCCGGTTCACTTCGGCGCGGACCGTATCTCCCACTTTCAGCTCACCGGACTCCACGGTCACCAGATGGACATGCTGGCCGCGGGGCGCCTTGAAGAGCCCGTTGACCTTCGCTGTAACCGCACCGCCCGTCAGCACGCCGTGGTCGCTTACTTGACCGCCGCTTTCGGCGTAGAACGGAGTGGACTCCAGAATAACCTGCGCTTCAGCGCCCTCACCTGCGGTGTCCACCAGCTCGTCCCCAACCAGGATGGCGGCGATTTTCGTTTCGGCTACGAGGTCATTATATCCAACAAATTCGCTTTTAACCGTCAATTCGGACAACGCGCCGCCCTGCACCTTCATGCTGCCGCTGTCGTGACGGGCAGCTCTTGCCCGGTCGCGCTGCTCCTGCATCGCCGCGTCGAACCCTTCGCGGTCGACCTTCAGCCCCTGCTCGGCTGCATAGTCTTCCGTCAGGTCGAACGGGAAGCCATACGTGTCATACAGCTTGAACGCATCCGCACCGCTGATCGTGTCCACGCCTTCCGCCTTTGCCCGGTCGCTGATTTCGCCCAGGATGGCCAGGCCGTCGGACAGCGTTTCATGGAAGCGTTCTTCTTCCGTGCGGATGATTTTGGCGATATATTCGCGGTTCTCTACAACGGTTGGGTAGTAGACGCCCATGATGTCGCCCACAACGCTTGTCAGCTCGTACATGAACGGACGGTCCAGGCCCAGCGTCTTGCCGTAACGAACCGCACGGCGCAGCAGACGGCGGATAATGTAGCCGCGTCCTTCATTGGAAGGCAGTACACCGTCGCCTACAGCGAAAGCAACGGTACGGATATGGTCGGCGATGACCTTCAGCGCGATATCCTGCTCCAGATTGTCCTTGTAGTTTACGCCGGCAAGCTTGGCCGTTGATTGAATGATCGGCTGGAACAGGTCGGTGTCGAAGTTCGAATCCACATCCTGGAGGATGGAAGCGAAACGCTCCAGACCCGCGCCGGTATCGATGTTCTTGTTTGGAAGCGGTGTATAGCTGCCGTCTTTATTATGGTTGAACTGCGAGAACACCAGATTCCACACTTCCAGGTAGCGTTCATTCTCGCCGCCCGGGTACATTTCAGGGTCCGACATGTCGCTGCCGTAGGCTTCGCCGCGGTCGTAGAAAATTTCCGTACAGGGTCCGCATGGCCCTTCGCCGATATCCCAGAAGTTGTCCTCCAGCTTGATGATGCGCTCTGCGGGCAGCCCGATTTTTTCATTCCAGAACTTGAACGCTTCTTCATCCTCTGGGTATACAGTAACCGACAAGCGGTCCGGATCGAAGCCGATCCAATCCTTGCCCGTCAGGAACTCCCAGGCCCATGTAATCGCTTCTTCCTTAAAATAGTCGCCAATGGAGAAGTTGCCCAGCATTTCAAAAAACGTATGGTGCCGGCGTGTCTTGCCGACGTTCTCGATGTCATTGGTGCGGATACACTTCTGCGAGTTCGCAAGACGCGGATTCTCCGGCTTCACCCGGCCGTCAAAATAAGCTTTAAGCGGCGCCATCCCTGCGTTAATCCACAAAAGCGAAGGGTCGTTATGAGGAACCAGAGACGCGCTGGGCTCGATTTTATGACCTTTTCCCGCAAAAAATTCCAGCCATTTGGAACGGATTTCACTAGCTTTCATCTAAATACAGCTCCCGTCGATTGAAGTTTAAGAAGAATCGTAAAAATCTGGCAGCGGATAAGCGCTCGTCCGATCCTTGCCAGGATTTCGAAAAAATGAAAACAAAAACGCCCCTGAATAAATTCAGGGACGATTCATATCGCGGTACCACCCTGGTTATCGCCCATTTGCGTCTTGAGCATCCAGTAAAGGTGCTTAAAGATACGCCGCAGCCGAGCGATCGCCTTGTTACAGCCGTTAACGGGGCCATCCGGCGGGCTTTACCCGCACTCCGAAATCAGCTTTCCGCCGGCCCGTCTCCCGGATTCTCGCAGCCGCTTGCGTAACCCGCAAGGGAATCCGTTCTCTGCTGAAGCCTTGTTTCCGGCGTACTTCATTTCATCACTGTATTCATAGCTATGAGGTTAACGCATTTTAACATTATAAGTATATCTATGTCCATCGTTTCTGTCAAACAGCCTTACTGGATCTGCTATGACAACCGGCTGCCCTAGATCGTGGCAATCCTATTTCTTAGCTGTGCGCCAGCCTTAAGACAGAGCCTGTCCGGTTTAAGCGCTGACGGTTACAGCACTGCCGAAGAGCCGCCGTCGATATTGACGGACGTTCCGGTTACATAGGAAGCCGAATCGGATACGAGGAACGCGATCACCTTGGCCGCTTCTTCCGCCTCGCCGATTCTTCCCAGCGGAATGCCGTGCTGCGGGTCGGCCGAGAACTCCTCCCAGCTCTTCTCTGGAGCAGATTGCTTCCACTTCCGCTCGATCTGGTCGCTGCGGATAAGGCCGATGCATACCGCGTTGACGCGAATGCCCGCTCCGCCCAAATCCTTGCTCATCGCTTTGGTCAGCGCGAGCCCTGCGGCCCGGCTGACCGACGTAGGCAGAGAAGATGCGGACGGAGCCTTGCCTTTCACCGCCGTGACATTGACGATCGCGCCGCCGCCCGCCCCGCGCATATACGGGATCGCCGCCCGCGCGCAGTGAACTGCGCCCAGCAGCTTCAGGTCAAGGTCGGCGTCCCATGATTCGGCGTCCACTTCCTCGAACGGCTTGGCCGCTGAGGTCCCGGCATTATTGATAAGTATATCGACGCCTCCAAAATGCGCTCCGGCCGTCTCGACCGCCCGCCGTGCGCCCTCCTCCGACGAGATGTCGGCCTCGATGACCAGCGGCTCCTTTCCCGTCTCTTCCTGAATCCGCTGCGCGGCTGCGTTCAGCGGCTCCAGCGTGCGGGCGACGATGGCCACCTCTGCGCCTTCACTCGCCAGAAGGATGGCCGTAGCCAGACCGATTCCTTTGCTGCCGCCGGTCACTATTGCTTTTTTCCCCTTTAAACCCAGGTCCATGTTAACTCCCCCTTAGATGGCGGACGATACCGCCCTGTTAAAAATTCTCATATGGACATTATACATACTGGCGGTCTCTAAACCTACTTCAGCCAGATGTTCATATTTTCACCTCTTTTTTCCCAAAAACACTCCTTTACAAGAAACGCGAACAGGCGTATAATCTCTAATTGTTCGGACGAAACATCACTGATAATTTCCGTTAACGAGACGTGGCTCAGCTTGGTAGAGCGCTTGCTTCGGGAGCAAGAGGTCGCAGGTTCAAATCCTGTCGTCTCGACCATACTTACAAATGACAAACCCCTTGGTATCCAAGGGGTTTTTATTATTTGGCTCTTTTCTAAAGTATTGTTGCTTCAAATAAATGTCGTTCTACATTATTAAAAACGACAAAAAGCTCGTTTAAAGCCATTTCACAGGCTATAAAACGAGCTTTTTGCTTTACAGGAAACTATCGCAGGACTTAAGAAAACTAATTGCAATGAATAATACCCCTGCTATTCTGATGAGTAACTTCCATCTCCAATTGAGCATCCTTTTTTTATAAGGCCTAATCCCAAGATAAAATGAATCCCAAAACTTTTGTGGAAATAAAAGGCATAGTAATCCTATTAATAGAACACCGATCGTTATAAGAATAGACATATTCAACTCCTTAGATATTATGCCTCCAGTAGAAAGCTGTTGCTATATGGATACTAAGTTCTTCTGCTATGGCTTGATAAAGCTGAAACTACTCCGACTTTGGCAATTCCGAAATGTACCTATAGCTTTAACCAAGCCATTTTGTTATCCCTTCCTAATACACATCGACGTCCTTTCTAAACTCACCTGCCCGCTGATACCGCTTCATCCCCGCAGCCCCATCCGGTTGCCGGAACTATACCGGGCGAGCCCCTGGTGGAACAGTGTCCACGCGCCCATCCCCAGCACAGTTACCGCAGCCACAAGTCCGACCATAAAGCCCCAGTTGAACTCCCGCAAAAAACCGACCGGCAGATAGCTGATGAATCCGGCTGGCAAAACGGTAAACAGCATGATCTTCCCCCAGCTTTTGAAAATATCCGTAGGGTAGGTGCTGAACGATATGAAGCCTATAAACATCTGATACCCGATTCCTTCCGCATTTCCGATATAGAAGGCAAGGGACTGGATCAGCAGGTTAAAAAAGGTGAAGATCATGGCGGCCAGCAGCACCGCAGCGGCGTATTTTAACAGCCCCAGCGGGGTATGCTGCCCGAACCAGACATAGATCACCAGCCCGAACACAAAATCTCCTACCGCCGTTAGCGACATCCGGTTGACCAGCACATTTAGCAGCACCGGCTTGGGCTGAGCCAGATACAAATCCAAGTCGCCGTTCGCCACGATAAAAGCGATGCGCAGTGTATTGCCGAACAGCATATTGGATATGCCAAAGCCGGCCGTGCTGACGGCCCAGACCATCATCACATCGCTCAAGGTCCATCCGTTGATCAGGGGAAACCGATGAAAGTACATTGCCCAGAAGAATAGAAACACCATATTGCTTAAGGCCATCATCCCAGCCGTCATGAAGAAGCTGAGGCGAAACTCCATGGCGCCGGCCAAATTCAGCTTCCACGCCGTAAAGACAAAGCCGTATTTTCGTTTAACCGCCGTTAACATTAAGCTTGTTCACCCCTCTCCTGTACACCAGGCTGAGCAGCAGACCGAACACCAGCCCCCATACAGCCTGGATCCCCAGCATCTGGAGCATTCTCCCGGCTTCAAATTGAACAGCCGTCTTGACCGGAAAATAGATCATGGTCTGAAAAGGCAGCCAGCGGCAGATGCTCCGGAACGGCTCTGCAAACAGTTCCAAGGGAAGCAGCATCCCTCCAATTGTAAACAGCAGCTTGTCATACACGAAGATCAGGCCTTGAATTTCCTCCACCCAAAAAGCGCACAGCGACAGCATCATCCGGATCATAAAATTCAGCGTTACCGCCGCGGCAGCCACCGGCACAAAGCCGAGCCAGCCCCATCCGAAGCCCGGGAGTCCGAAAAGCGTGAGGCCCAGGGCGCCTCCCACCAGCAGGTTGACGACAAGCCTTACGGCAAATTCCCCGGCAAACTCCGCATACCGATAAAGGATGTAACTCACAGGTCTGCACAGCAGGTACCCGATGCCGCCCGTCTTCACCTCGTCCTCCACAGTAATATGAAGCTTCGGCATAGCCGTCACGAGAGATTCGGAAAAAATAAGATACCAGATCAGTTCCTCGAAACGGTAGCCTCCGATAACCTTCTCCCCTGTACCGGCATAAGTGGCGGTCCACAGCTGAATGAAGATATAGAGAATGATGAGCAGAAACAGCGTTCTTACCAGCAAATCCATAACATACATGAGTTGGTTCTTGACCGTTATCCGGCTGACGGCCCGATATTTGCGCAGCTTGACCGATACATTCATAGGGAACCTCCTGAAGCCTTGCCGCGGTGCAAGGCGGCTACGTGCGCAGCTTCCTTCTCCGCTCCTGCGGGATACCCGGCCAAGGAGCTGCGAGTGCCGCCGGTGCGCTCGTATATTTTGGCGATAATCTCTTCCATAGGAGGATCTTCAATGGTTACATCCTCCACCTGGCAGTGAGCGACAATGTACCCTAGAACCTCTTCGATGTTAATCACGGCGGTGTCAATGTTAAGCTTCAGCCCATTCCCTTGCTGCTTCAGGATCTGTACGCCGGGGAGCTCCATAGAGGCGGGTTTCTCCTTCAACCGCAGGTTGATGGTCTTGTAGGTGAGGTAATCCCGCTTCATCCGGGATACCTCCTGATCGAGAATGATATCTCCATGGTTGATGACGATAGCTCTTTTGCACAACTGCTCGATATCACCGGCGTCATGAGAGGTCAGGAACAGCGTGGTCCCTTCCTCTCTGTTCATCTCCACGATCAGGTCGCGAATCTTCTGCTTGACGACAATATCCAGTCCGATGGTGGGCTCGTCGAGGAATACCACTCTTGGGCTGTGGAGCAGCGCCGCCACAATCTCACAGCGCATTCTTTCGCCAAGAGACAGCCTGCGCACGGGAGTGTTCATATAAGGGCCAATCTCAAAGCGTTCGGCCAGATCGTCTCTGCGGCGCAGGAAATCCGTTTTCGGGAGTTCGTAGACGGCCCCGAGCAGCTCGAAGGAGTCCACAGGCGGAAGATGATACCAGAGCTGCGATTTCTGTCCGAAGACGGACCCGACCACGAAGCCCAGCCTGCCGCGTTCCTTCCAGGGGCACAGACCCAGAACCTCTGCATGGCCTGATGTCGGATGGAGAATACCGGTCAGCATTTTGATCGTGGTTGATTTTCCCGCACCGTTAGGTCCCATAAAGGCCAGGATTTCTCCCTCCTCCACCGAAAAATCAATCGGCCTCACCGCTATCTTCTCCCTGTATACCGGCCGGAACAAAGACTGCATACTGCCGCGAAGCCCCTGCCGCTTTTCCTTGACATTGAACACCTTGCTTAAGCCCTGTACACGTATGGCCGACATTGACATTCCCTCCCCGGATTTCCTTCCTCAATAAAAAAAGACCCTGGCATGCAGCTTGCCGGAAGTCGTTGATCTCTATGTACTTCCAATTATTTCTATCGATACTACCATGTGGACAGAGAAGCTGGCAAGTATAATTTACATGGGGTGTAATCATTATCGAGCAAGAACTCGAGCACGTTCTCGTATAGGTAAAGGAATCAAAATACAGATGTCGAATCTTATGAATTAAAGCTTTTGCATCGGCACTCCAGCCACCCGCTCATAAACCTCGGAACACTCAACCCTTTTAACAGCGTCGGCAAAGCTTTCCTCCGTGGAACAAACGGACAGTTTATAGGAAGGATCAACATCATATTGCCGAAAAAAGAACGAATGCGCGTAATGGGTCTGGGCAACGGAAATGGCGCCTGCTTCCCTGTCCTTATGGATCTCAAATGAATCAAGAGGAAGCGTCAATCCTGCGCCGGTAGCTTTAAGATAGCTTTCCTTTAGCGTCCATAAATCATAGAAATACTCCAATTGACGGGACTTGCTTTCCCTAATCAAACGACGGTACTCCATCGGGGCGAAAAATCGTTCGGCAATATCAAGCTCAATCGGCCGGATTTCTTCAATATCAACTCCTATCCATTGTCCATGTTCGGCAACGGCCGCAACGATCCAATTTCCCGAGTGGGAGATATTGAACGCAAAGCTTGGATCTCTCTCAAAAACAGGCTTGCCATGTGGATTGGTAACAAACGTAATCTCTTTGTTTTTCAGCTTGTATTTGTCCATAATCAGAACGCGAACGAGCAATTCGGCCCAAAGAAGACGCTGCGCGTCTTTTGGGCTTGCCATGCGCTTGATGCGTATGCTTTTCTCTGGCGACACATAATCGCACAATTCCATATTTTGCGGAAAACCCTCTTCATACGGCACCGGCAGCGCATAGACCTCAACCATTGATGTCCTTCCACTCCTTAAAAATAGACAGTGAACAGAGGAGTGTCACCCCTGCTCACTGCCCGAGTTTATCTGTACTTTTAACCTGCAAGCCATTCCTATTCCCGAATCAAATCCACAGCCTCCCGTCTCATGCTAAGCGGTGTCTCTCGGGTCGGTCTTCCCAAGCGGATCAGGAACTGGATCGTTTCGCCCGGCGACGCATACTCTCTGTGGATTCTGCCGTAAGCCTCTCGCATTTCCGGATATTCCTCCAAGACCTGGCTGAGCGGCTGCATCACGAGTCCTTCCTCATGCGCGGCAAGGATAAGCCTGCTGTACAGCATTCCCGCTTTAACCTGGCTGGTCCGGCTGTTATCCTTGCTGAGGACCAAAGCATACGCCGGAGTATGGCTCGCTGCGGTTCGGGCCGTCTGGACGGCGAGCTTGGCCGCGGCTTCTTCATTGTTGAGGGAGGGAATGAGCGTGATTAATCCTTGCAGCAGATGCTTTTTCCAGCCCGTCGTTCCTTGCCCTTCAAATGAAAATCCAAAACGGTATTTATTCTTCTGATACTCATTGGAACGAAAAATCCGGGCCGACTCGTCGTTCATCCGCTGCAGACCGGTTTCGATTTCCGTGCCCTCCACACCGTAGACGCCAAACTTCTTGATATCCTCGTTTCCGTTTAAAAAGGATAAGATCAGGTCCTGCTCCGTGTCGGTTGCGCTCAGCTTCCGGATTTGAGCCGGCGTCACTTCATCCGCCCGATAGGCCATTCTGTTCGTATCCGGCAAGAACATAAATTCATAAAGCGGATCTCGCCGGGGGTTCGCCTTGGACAACGTAATCTTCGCCACCGGCTTCCGTTCCATGCTCTCACTTAAATGTTGTTCATCGTACTCCCCATCCGGAAACAGCGTGATCTCTGCGGGGTATCCCAGCTGCTCGCCGGCTATCCGCATATACTCCAAAAAGGTGCCTTGTGAAACCAGCGTTTGCCGGGCCAAGGGGTCCGATTCCGGCGCAAGCCGTTCGCTGTCGGTGTAAAGATAGAACAGCAGCGGGTTCTGCTGGTCCAAGCGAATTTTCCATGGCTGCAGATTATGGCTGTTCGCGGCCAATAATCCATGAGCCACGAGCTGCAGTCGCGGGTCCTCGAACTGTTTGGCATAATCCCGTTTCCAGGGATCAAGATATTCGGCCTTCTTCAACGCACCGCTGGCAGTGAACAAGGTGAAGGCCAGCAGGGCGAGCAGAACAATGACAGACAGGATTATAGTTCTTGTTATTTTGTAGCCCTTGCTCATGCCCTTCTCCCTTTATACCTCGATTTTTCGGAGTCCTGCCTTTATGACCGGCACTTCCTCTTGTTCATAAGAAACCTTATAGAACTCATTAGCGAACGGATAGGTCGGCAAGAGCACCTTTTTCTGATCGGGACTACCAAGTCCGGACGGGTCGAAAGGAACGCCAAGAACATACAGCTTGCCCATGCCCTGCAAAAGATTCTCTACAGCGTCCGATTCCAGCGAGATGCTTAGGGTCTGGATTGTATCGCGCTGACCGGCCGGCAGGTTAACCGAGCGAAGATCGCTTCCGAAATAAATCAGCGCTTCGCCCGCGCCCATGGCATCCGTAAAATCCTGTTCCTCCAGTTTATTCCCGGCAGCGTTCTTAACGAAAGACCAGATGTCTCTGTTATGGCCGCGATAGATTACGCCTAGAGGAGTTACCACCGGACATTTCAAAAATTCGTGATCATCAATTGTCGTCTCGCCAGGCTGCTCGATTCCCTCCTGCATAAATAATACGGCTTGCCGCAGTGAAATCTGGCCTGTGAGAACGAGCGCGGCGAGTATGCCTGTTCCCTCCGCAAAGATTCCGGCAGGACGAATCCCTAATTCGAGCAGCAGCTTTGCAGATGCGTATTGAAGGGCAAAAGACTTAAGCTGCTCTCCGCCACTCTTAATTTCCTGCTTCGCTTTCTGGTAGGCCGAGTCAAAGCCTGGGAACCGGGAGCAGAGCGCATCCACTTCACTGCAGCTTACCTTTAGATTGCCGTCCAGCATAAGATGTACCGCTGTCGTTCGGCTTGGATTGGAGCGTCCTTTGGTAATTTCAGCAAAAGACTCGCCATTTTCAACCGCGGAAAGAACACTCGTCAAATGCTCACGGGACCTGATGACGGCAGCCGCTTTGGCGGACATTTCTTTCTGTGAAAGATTCATTGTGCAGCATACGGAAGCTGCGCTAGCCTCCTCATGCTTTTCAAGATACGCTCTGAGCTGTCCGGCAACGGCCCTTATGCTTTGTTCATTTCTGCCGGTAAGCATCAGAAGATGCGGTTCGTTATCCGCCGGAGAAAGAACATCCGCAGTCTGCGGGGCCTGTTCCAAAATAACATGGGCGTTGGTACCTCCGAATCCGAAGGCATTGACACTTGCTCTGAGCGGCGTGTCTCCTTCCGCCTTCCATGGTCTTGGATATTTATCGACCACATAGAACGGGGATTGCTCAAAATCGATATTCGGATTCGGCCGGTCATAATTCAGCGTATGCGGCAGCGTTTGATGCTTCAAGGCAAGAGCCACCTTGATCAGACTGGTCACCCCGGCGGCGGACAGCATATGGCCAACGGAGGATTTGACTGAACCGATTCCGCAAAATTGCTTCTTGTCCGTAAAGGTGCTGAACGCCTGGGTCATCCCCTCAATTTCAATGGGGTCGCCAAGCGGCGTGGCGGTACCGTGCGTTTCGACATAAGAAACCGTTTCGGGATGTATTCCCGTCCGCAGGAACGCTGCCCTGATTACCTCGGCCTGCCCCTGCGGTCTTGGCGCAGTAATTCCCTGGGAGCGGCCGTCATTGTTAATGGCCGAGCCTTTGATGACCGCATAGATGTAATCGCCGTCTCTCTGCGCGGCTTCAAGCGGCTTCAGCAGTACAGCTCCGGCTCCTTCACCCAGCACCATTCCGTTCGCTCTTTGGTCAAACGGGTAGCAGACTCCGGTCGGCGACAGCGCGGTCACCCGGCTGAGGGAGACGAACGGCGTCGGGCTAAGGTTCAGGTTCACGCCGCCCGCAATGGCCATTTCAGACTCTCCGGTGCGAAGACTTTCACAGGCCATGTGAATGGCTACCAGGGAAGAGGAGCAGGCGGAATTTACGATCAGACTGGGTCCGGTCAAATTCAAGCAATGGCTTACCCGCGCCGCTACCTCATTCAAGCCGTTGCCGGCGACCGTATCGGGAACGAGGCGGGCCGGCTCAAGAACGCCGGAAATGCCGGCGAGAATTTCCTGCCGTTCTTCAGGGTTCATCCGTTTGAAGGCGGGGCTGTCCGCCAAACGGTTCTTGATCAGCTTATAGGAACGGTAATTGGCGAAGTGCTCCATATAGGTGTTCTGCTCGCAGCCTGCGAACACGCCGATTTTGCGGGTGCGGTATTTCCCTCCATACCCCGCTTGCTGCAAGGCCTCCCAGGCGATCTGCAGAAAGATCCTCTGCTGGGGATCGGTGGCCTCCGCTTCTTTCGGCGACATTCCAAAGAACAACGGATCAAAGTCGTACGGAGCGTCGATAAAGCCCCCACGGCTGATGTAAGTCGTATGAAGCGCCGTGGCATCGGTGTTCACATGCTCATCATTAGACCATCTTCCGGGATCGACAGGGCGAATGGCGCTTCGGCCGTTATGCAGCAGCTCCCAATATTCCTCCGGATTGCCCGCTCCGGGTATGCGCAGACCGATCCCGATAATGGCGATATCTCCAAGTTTTTCATTCTTCCCGTTGTCCTCGGGTTTCTTGTTCTCCCCGTGAGCCGCTGCCTTTACGGGTTCAGCCGTGAGCAGCTCCACAATGTGCGCGGATAATTCTTCGGGCGTCTGGTATTCAAAAATGAGCGTCGGGTACAGCTCGGTATTAAAGATGCCGCCAAGCTTGGACACCACCTGAACCGCCCCGAGCGAATCCAGGCCAAGCTCCATGAAATTCTTGCCCGCCTCCAGGTGGCTGACAGGAATTTGCAGCTGCCCGGCTATTGTCCGGTATACCGTTTCCCGGATTTCTTTTGCCGTGTGGTAAACCTGCGTCCGAGCGCCGGTATCGGCGGCGGCTGCGGGATGACGTTCTGCTTTAAGAGCGGCCGGGCGTTCCTTCTTCTCATCGGTTTTTACCAGGTCCAGGATATGAATGACATCCGGCCGGGCGGTTCCCAAGGCTCTCAGGAAAGCATCGGCGGCTCTCGAGTGAGCAAGCGGCTTCAGCCCTTGTGATCTAAGCGTCAGCTCAAGAAGATTCCCAAACTCCGTTCCCGCCCCCGTGTCCGACCAAAGCGAGAAGTTGACCGACAAGGAACGCCCCGGAGCCTGCACCTTCGTTCGATAGGAGCTGTAGCTATTCAAGAAAGCGTTGGCCGCGGCATAATCGCCAAGACCCGAGGCCCATGCTTTGCGGGTGGCCGAAACCGAAGACAGGGCCGCGAAGAATCGCAGCGGCTCTTGACGGGTTACGAGGTCCGTAATAATGGTCCCCTTCCATTTGGGAGCCAGAATGCTGTCCATATCGTTTACACTTCGGCTTAAAATCTTATGCGGCGTGTATTCCAGCTGTCCCGCGGCATGAACGACTCCGTGCAATGGGCCATAGGCGGCGTGAATGCTGCGCAGCAGTTCCTCCATTTGAGCCTGATCCGTAACATCTACGGCCGCGTACATCACCTGAGCGCCCAGCTCTTCCAGCTTTGGCAGGAGGGGATGATCTGGCGGAAGCTGTTTTCGGCCAGTAAGAACGACATTGATCCGTGCTTGCCGCGCAAGCGCCAGAGCAATTTGGCCTCCCACGAGCCCAGTGCCTCCAGTGATCAGGTACGTTTCCCCATCGTTAAGGTTAATAGCCTGTCCTACGGCCGGCGCGGGCATTTTCTCCAAGGTGCGCTCATAACGGACACCGCCGCGTATGGCCGAGATCGACTCCTCATCGGCCTGCTGCTGTATGGCTAAAGTCAATGCTTTGGCCAGCTCCCGGCCTGACGGGTATTCCTGCTTGTTCATATCAACTATCGATACCCGGATTCCGTCATTCTCGGTACCGATGACCTGGCCCAGTGTGGCCGCAGCCGCCTGATTCGGATTGCCCCCGCCTGCATCGTCAGGCAGTGCATAAGCTTTATCCGTAACTATGACCAGCTGGACATCGCTCAGCCCGTGGCGGACCAAACCTTGCCCCAAATACAGAAGACTGTAAAAATGTTCATTCACGCCGCCATCCTTCAGCAGATTCTCGGCATGAAGCTCTTCCTGCAGATAATGGGATAAATGAATAACTGCCGACAGCCTGCCTGGCACCTGCTCCAGCAAATCCGCATAATCCTCCGCATGGTCGGGCCGTATGGTAAAGCTGCGCTTGCCGTCGAAATGGAACTTATCGCCGGAGGCAGCGTAGTAGACCGGGTTCCGTTCAGTGTCCGTCAGGCGTTCCAGCTCCCCGCCGATCTCCAGGTTGCCATTCCATACGATCAGGGCTCCTTCATTAAACAGGGTACCGCCGGTAAGGTCCGCAGGTTTCCACTGCCATTCGTGGAACAAGCCGCTGCCATTTGCCCCAGCTTCCGAGTCTGCTCCAAAGTCCGGCTTGAACGTCTTATGCTCGAAAGGATACGCCGGGAGCGCCACTTTCCGGTAGACATGCTCGGGCTCTATCGCTGTCCAATTGATGCCCGCTCCCAGCGAAAATAACTGCCCAAGCATACCGAGCCAGGTCTCCCAGTTCTCTTTTTTGCGGCTAAGAGAATGGAGCACCTGCGGTTTGCCTGGATGCTGCAAGCCTCCCGCCATCCCGGCAAGGATAGCGTCCGGTCCGCATTCGACCAGAACCGAGACCTCCTGGTCTATCGCGTAAGTCAGGCTTTGCTCAAACTTAACGGCATCCAGAATATGCTGCATCCAATACTGCGCCGTGGGTGATTCCTGAATGACTTCAGCGGTCACATTGGAAATGACCGGAATTTGCGGAGCATGGAACACAGTGGCTTCCAGTTCCTTCTTGAACGCTTCCAGCATCGGTTCCATCAGCGGCGTGTGAAAGGCTTGGGACACATTCAGTTTCTTGGCTCCAATTCCCTGCGTCTGCAGCGCGGACACAAATGCTTCCACCGCTTCCGCCGTTCCGGACACAACCTGATGCGTGACGTTGTACCCAGCGACCCACAAGGAACCTTCAAAGGACTTCAGCAAAGCATTAAGTTTGCTGGCTGAAGTAAATACCGCCGCCATGGCGCCCGCCGCCGGCAGCTCACTCATTAACTTGCCTCTTGCGGCTACCAATCTTGCCGCATCCTCAAGGCTCACGACGCCCGCGAGACAAGCAGCAACCCATTCCCCGATGCTGTGGCCGAGCAGGTAAGCGGGCCGGATGCCCAAATCGAGCAGCAGTCTGCCAAAGGTATAGTCCATCGTAAAGACGGCCGGTTGAGTGATGTTCGTCTGCGCAAGAACTTGATTGTCGGCCGCCGCGCCGTAGAGCAAGTCGGTCAGCTTCAATTGCAAATAGGGATAAAAGGCCTCGGAGCACTCGTCCACAATTTGACGAAAAACGGGAAGCTGATCGTATAAAGCTCTGCCCATCCCCGCATATTGCGAGCCTTGTCCGGTAAACATCAACGCAATCTTCGGCGAAATCAGGGCCGATACCGGCTCAGGCGAAGGGAGCTTTAATTTGTCGATCAGGTCCTGAGCCGAATCCGCTACCGCATGGAAACGGTGCGGCAGCGCAGTACGCGTCACATTTTCCGTGTAGCACACATCCCCGAGCGAATACTCCCCGGATTGTTCGAGAAAGGCCGCCAGCTCCGCCTTTTTTTGCTCCAGCGCGGAAGGAGTGTGAGCCGACAGCCCGATGACGTGCTTCGGCCGCTCAGGATACCCTTCCCTGCTTATCGTATGTCCCTGCAGCGCCTCTTCAACGACCATATGGCTGTTGGTCCCGCCAAAACCGAAGGAGTTAATGGCCGCTCGTCTGGCCGCTCCCTCCGCCACTTTCCATTCGCTGGCTTCAGGGAGCAGATAGAAAGGAGTCTGCTCAAATTTCAGCATCGGATTCGGCTGAACAACATTCACCTGCGGCGGCATCGTTTTGTTCCGCAGGGCCATGACGATCTTGATAAAGCTGGCGATTCCCGCCGCGCCCAACAGATGCCCGATATTGGATTTTACCGAACCAATGGCTATCGATTGCGCGGCAAGCCCCCAGCTTTTGAAGGCTTTATCAAGCGCTCTGACTTCGCTCGGATCCCCGATTTTCGTGCCCGTTCCATGGGCTTCCACATACTGAATGTCCGCCGGATTCAGCCCGCTGCGCACATAGAGGGACTCGATCAGCTCTCTCTGCCCGTCAGGGTTAGGGGCCATAACACCGATGGAGTGGCCGTCGTTGTTGATTTCACTGGCCCTAAGAACCGCCAGAACGGAATCTCCGTCTCTTTGCGCTTGCTCAAGTGGCTTGAGCATTACCAGCCCGCCCCCTTCTCCGGGTACGAAGCCGTCGGCGCCGGCATCAAAGACGCTGCTGCGCCCGCTGGCAGATAAAGCGCCGGCATTGCTGAAATATTGATACGAGGTAGGCGTCAGCAGGAGAGAGATTCCTCCAGCTATAGCGGATTCGCATTCCCCTCTGCGAATGGAATCGGCGGCAAGGTGAAGGGTAACCAGCGACGATGAGCACGCCGTATCCACGGCCATGCTCGGCCCTTTGAAATTGAATTCCTGCGAGGTTCGCGCCGGAATCATATTAACAATATTATCGACCAGCAGATTGGAATGGTCGCCCGTGATTCCCAGCTTCCGTCTCCACTCCTCCATTATCTGCTCCTGCTGCTCACGGCTGAGCACGGCGAAGCTGTCAAAGCTCTGCAGCTTCATCCGGTTCAAGGTATTCAGATGATATTCAAAATAGGAATTTCCTCCTGCACCGACAAATAGTCCGACCTTCTTCCCGCTCATTTGCTGCCGGGAATACCCCGCCCGTTCGATCAGCTCGTATGTCAGTTCCAGGACCATTCGCTGCTGCGGGTCCATCACAGCCGCTTCTTCATCGGAGATGCCAAACAAGCCGGCGTCAAAGCCGTAGGGATTGTCAAGAAAGCCTCCTGTGCGGCAGTAGGTCTTGCCGAATTCCGGACTCGGACTGTAATAGTCATCAATATTCCAATGGCTGACGGGCACTTCGCCGATTGACGTCACTCCCTGCATCAGGTTGTTCCAGAACTCCTCCGGGCTGGACGCTCCCGGGAACCGGCAGGCCATGGCGATCACGGCAATATCTCCGCCGCCGGACTTGACGCCACTTGAAGCGGACGGCTCCTTCCGCTCTTCGGAGGGGCTGCCCTTGGAGTTAATCCAGACGGCAAGGTACTCGTCCATTTCACGCACGGTGCGGCATTTGATTAACAAATCATGCGTCAGTTCAATGTGCAGCTCATCCTCAAGCGCCCCAAGAACTTGCATTGCTTTCAAAGAGGTGCCTCCCAAAGACAGGAAGGGCTCATCGTACGGTATGGTTTCTACCGGTTTATGAAGAACAGAAGCCCATATCTTCCGAATGGTCTCTATAAATGCACCGGAAGCGGCTTCGCCGCCTGATTTTTTCTCCGGTTCCATCGGATTAGCTTCGGCTGTAAAATAAGAGCCAGGATACGTCTTATCCTGAAATTCGCCCTTCTTGAATGATTCGACAAGATTGAATCGCTGCACTTTGCCGCTGGTCGTCTTGGGAATAGAGCGGATGAATGAGACATAGTCGACAGGAATACCCATTGTCTCGTTGATATGGCGGAGGATTCTGGAATAGACCGGCTTTACGTCCTTCTCCTGCAGCCGCTGGGTGGAGAACAGCCCCACCTTTTCTTTTCCCTCTGCCTCATCATGCCAACCGCAAACGGCCATTTTTCCAGGCTCAACCTCGTCCAGCTCCTCAATGACCGCTTCAATATCATGGGCGAAAAAGTTCTGCCCGTTGACGAAGACTATGTCCTTGATCCGTCCGCTGACCGATAAACGCCCGTTCAAAATAAAACCGGTATCGCCGGTCTTTAGCCACCCGTCCTGAAAGGATTTGGCTGTAACCTCAGGGTTGTTGATATAACCGGAAGTGACATTCCGCCCGCGAATCTGGATTTCGCCCACGGTTCCCTCGGGAACGACTTCGCCGGATTCCTCCTCCACAATCCGAATTTCCATGCCATGGACAGGATAGCCTTCATCGGCCATTAATGTGGCCCGCTTGTCGTCCTCGTCAATGGCCTCGGCACGCGATTCTCCCGCCAGCAATTCGCGGTTCAACGAGTGAACCAGAGGCTCTTCACCCAGGGCGGGAAAGCTTACGGCCAGACAGGCCTCGGCCATCCCGTAAACCGGAAACATGGCATTTTTGTTGAATCCGCTTTTCGCAAATTTATCCATGAATTTCCGCATTGTTTTGACTGAAACGGGTTCGGCGCCGTTAAAGAGCAATCTTAACGAGCTTAGGTCCCAGGAGCTCAATTGTTCCTCCTTCACCCTGCTGTGAACGAGCCGAAGACCGAAATTGGGGCAGCCGGAGAAGGTGATCCGGTGCTTATCGATGATATCGAGCCACAGGGTCGGCCGCTTGACGAATTTCATGGGCGTCATATTGAATTGATGGATGCCGCAAACCAAGGTGGAGAGGTGAAAGCCGATCAGCCCCATATCGTGGTGGTATGGCATCCAGCCGAGGGAGCGGTCCTTGTCCGACATCCGGCAGCTGGAGATAATGGCCTCAATGTTTGTTAACAGGTTGTCATGAGTCAGGATCGTCCCTTTAGGTATATTCGTGCTGCCGGAGCTAAACTGGATCAGCGCGGGCGAATGGGCGTCAGCCAGCATAAGAGTTCCGTCCTGCTGCGCCTCATCCAGGCTTGAAGCTTCAAGAATCTGCAATCCGCTGATGCCGAGTGTCGTTTCCATTTCTTCACGGGACTCCAGCAGACTTCGGTCGGACAGAATCCGGGGACGCTCAATAACCTCCCAAATGGCCTGCAGCTTGCTAAGCGAGGTATTGATTACCTTGGAGGATGCCGGGTAGGATGCCGGAACAGGGATAACACCGCCAAGGATGCAGGCCCAGAAGGTAAGAATGAAATCCTTGCTGTCTTCCAGCAAAATCAACGCATACTCGCCCGGCTTAAACCCTAGTTCCTGCAGACCTCCCAGGCGGCGGGTAGCTCCATCCAAGAGCGCCTGATACGAAAGGAAGAATTCCGAGTTATCATTTTGGATAAAAGTAATGCCTCTTTCCGGGTTGCCCGTCACTTGAACGAGGGCATTCGCCAGATTGCCGAGCTCGGCATATTTGCCGGTTATGCTTTTTCCCTTGAGAATAGATAGATTCTCTTTACTCTTCCTCTTGAATCTGCTCACAACATTTCCTCCTTGGCTAATCGTACTTTTGAACCTTTTCTAGTCACAAACATGTGGGTCAGAAACAAGCCAAACAGCAGCAGACTGGCCGTAAAAATATGCCGGTGCCCCCAAACGTCCATCACGACTGAGGAGAAAAACGGCCCGGCCGCCGAACCAAAGCCGTAAAAGGTGGTGAACCATGCATTTCCCGATGACCTCTCGCTTTGAGGCAAATCCTGAACCGCAAGAGCCATTGAGAGAGGATACAGCGGCCCGATCATAAACCCGGCGGCGAAGGAAAAAAGCATTTTAAGAGACATATCCGATACGTACACGATGCCGGTCACGGCCACAATCGAGAGAAGCACACATATAGCCAGGCACTTCCTCCGTCCGATCCGGTCGGCCAGATAGGTTAATGGAAGAAGACCGATAATGCTGCCGATTACAAAAATACTTAAAGCATACCCTGTCTGGGAAACCTCGACATGCTCCCTTATTAAGTAGAGGGGATACAACGAAACGACAATCGTTTCGCTGAACCCGTACACAAAGGCCCCGAAGAGTGCCAGCGTAATTTTGGATATGACCTTGTCCCTTGCACGCCCGGGAATGATCAATACATCGGTCAGCTTAAAATGAATAATTCCCGCGGCGAGCACCAGGCACAGACCGCTGAAAGCAAAGGGCAGCCATGCCGCATAACCGTACACCTGCGGCGACAGCGCCGCGCTGACTATCAGCCCCAAGGCATAGCATAAGCTGTAAATTCCGTTGATCATCCCGAGACTTTTTGCACTCGAAAGATTATGCAGCGCTGTCTGCATCCCCACCATATTGCAGCTGATGCCAATACCCATCACGGACATGAGGCCCAGCCAGATACTATTGACGGTAAAAAACGGGAAAATCGATGCGCAAACTGAGGTTAGCAGCAGCCCTGTCGTAATGACCCTTTTCACATTGCTTCCTCTCATCGTGCGGTCCACAAATACGGAACCCAGTGCCATAAAGAAAAAATAAGAGGAAGAAATGATGCCAATCCAGATTTCATCTCCATGGTTGGTGGTCATGTGGGTCGTAGAAAGCGGGTTGATGACGCCCATGGAGGTTCCCACCAGAAGGGCAATGCTGTAAATGATCCCTTTGCTTCCGCCAAAGAGCTCATGAAAGTTGCCCGATTGCTGCTCCATTTTCACTTAGGCCCCTTTTACAATGATGGTTGCTTGCGCATGACCGCCTGCAGCATTTGCATCTGCTGTGCTCCAAACCAGTTCATATCCTGCTTGCCATAGATTTGCAGAGCTTCGCCGGTAATATAATCTGAAGCGGACGAAGCCAGGAATACCGCCGCATCGGCAACGCCTGATGGAGGGATGGCCCTTCCTCTGAACGCAGCGGGGGCCATATCGGTATCCACAAGCGCCGGGCACAGCGCGTTCACCTGAATATTGCTGTTCTTTAGCTCTTCCGACAAAGACCGGGTCAAACCAAGGACACCATGTTTGGAGGCTGCATAGGCGCTCATCATCGGATAACCGATAAACGAGGAGTCGGAGCCGATATTGATGATCTTGCCCTGCTTCTGTTTCAGCAGATGCGGGATAACCGCATAGCAAAAGTGATACGTTCCCAGCAGATTCACCTGAATAATCTCGCTCCACGCCTCGGGGCTCATATCGGCCGCTGCAGCCATTCCGGTGATTCCGGCGCTGTTGACCAGAATATCAATATGGCCGAAGCGTTCCATGGCCTGATCTACGGCCTTATATACACTCGAAATATCGCTGACATCAGCCGATATCGCCAGAACCTCCGCACCTAACTTGCGGATCTCTTCGGCTGTTTCTTGGAGCTGAAGAGCCGATCTGGATACGAGAACAATATCGGCTCCCTCCCGGGCCAAGGATTCCGCGATGCTCCGTCCGATGCCTTTGCTGCCGCCCGTCACAATGGCCACTTTATTGGACAGCAGTCCTTCTCTTGATCTAAGCTGCGGTGCCGGCGATTCGATCGACGAAAGCAGGTTCAGCATATTTTCGGTGTAGTGCTCCGCCAGGCGATTGATCGTTGACGCCGCATGAAGATTGGACGAATATTCAATCTCAAGGGCCAGTTTGCCCTCCTCGATGGAGAAGAAAAATTCAATGACGGATATTCTTTTTTGCTCCGGCAGTGCGAACCGGCGGTCCAGCCCTTCCTTCGAGAATTCAAAGCCGGGCAGCTTCGGCATATCCCGGTTTCCGAGATAATTGGCCCTGATCGGCGTTAATTTGACGTCCGGGTACATGTAGATCGGCAAATTCTCGGAGATAAGATCATAGCTCACCCCGCCAAGCGGAACCTCCTCCAAACTCTGGCGAATGGCGCGGACAAGTTCCTGCCAACTGCTATTCTCCTCCACATGAACGCCCATCGGAAAATTGACGGCAAAATTGCCGGGCGTCTGCATAAAGCTCTGCTCGCTCCCCAGCTCTCGCCCATGCACCCGGTGGCTGACAATGACCTTCTGGCGCTGATAGAGACTGCCCAGCAGCCGGTAAAGCGGAGCCAGCAGAATCGGATATACATTGCTGCCAAAGTGCTTTTTGGCCCGGCCCAGTACCTTCGAAGTCTGCTCTTTGTTAAATTCGAAGCGGATAAGCCTTGCGGACTGCTCATCGTTTGGCCCCTTGATATAATCGGCAGGGAGCTTGAACACGGACTCCGGCGGAAATTGGGATGACCAGTAATCCGCATAGTTTTTGCCGTGAATTTGTTTGTGTTCCTGTACGGCCTTAATGAAATCGGCATATGAATGAGGCTTCGGGAGCTGCACTTGCTGCTCTTCCGGCCCGAGACCGGCATAAATCTGCCAAATTTCCCGAACCAACAGCTGGTTGGTAATAATATCCGAAATCAGATGATGGCCAACCGCCGCAATATCGTACGACGACTCCGAAATCTGAACGACGACAATTCGCCATAAAGGCCACCGGTCAACCTGCAATCCCTTAATCGCTTCGGTCAGGGCTGCTTGAATCGCTTCATTTCTTTCGGCTTCCTCCATATGGGTGCCGTCGTAGAAATCCACATTGCTGTCCACTTCCTTCGAAAGGAAACGCTGCTCCCATCCGAAATCCTTTTGCACCAGGACGCTTCTCAGTACATCATGCCGCCCGTTCAATATAGCAACGGCTTTTTTGAACTGCAGCAAATCCAGCGGCCGGTTGTATACAAATCGGGTATAGCCCGCCCAGCAATACGGGGATTCAAAATAATTCATCAGCCAGCTCTGGGCCGGCGCCAGCGGAAGGGTGTCCTCCGCTTTCATCTCAGGGAGATGAGGACTCTCCAAAGGCTTCGCCGGATAGCCCAATCCACCGAACAAGTCATGCAGCGCTTTGCGGTCCAGCTTGCCGTTCGGGTTCTTCGGCAGCCGTGGGAGCCACTCCAAACGATGCGGAATCATGTAGTAGGGGAGCTTCCGGCCGATAAAATCCTTGATTTCTTGTTCCTCAGTCGTCTTGCCGGACAGGCAGGCCAGCAGGATTTGCTGTCCGGGAACCAGCTCAACTACAATGACAGCAGCCTCGTCGATATGATCATGGGCGTCCAGAACGGCTTCAATCTCGCCCAATTCCACCCGAAAGCCGCGCAGCTTCACCTGATTATCGATGCGGCCATGGTATTCGAAGCTGCCATCCGCCCTTTTCACCGTCAAATCCCCAGTCCGGTAAATGAATTCCCCGGGAGTTTCCGGGAACGGATTCGGGTGGAAGGCGGCGCGGGTCTTCTCCGGATCATGCAAATATCCTTTGGCCAGCTGAATGCCGCCGATCCACAGCTCGCCCATTTCGCCCTCCGGAACTTCACGCATCCGCTCGTCCAGATTTTTAATAAACACGTTGTTGATAGGCTTGCCAATAGGGATGCTGAACTCGCCGTTCGACCCCGGTCTTTCGGAAACGATATGATAAGTGACATCGATGGAAGCCTCGGTGGGACCATAGAGATTGGCGAGTCCGGTGGACTTCCCGTACCGGTCCATCCATTTCTGAACCGGAGAGAGAGGAAGACCTTCTCCACTGAAAATGAGCCAGCGCAGCCCGGGAAACGCATATCCCTCGTCCTCAAGCGAATTGACAAATTCACCGAACAATGAGGGCACAAAATGCATGACATTGATGCGGGTATCGATCATCCACCGGGCCAGGCTCCACGGATTCTTGACGACCTCCGGCTTGGCCGGGCACACAGTTCCGCCATACATCAGCGGCCACAGCAGCTCCCAGACCGAGATGTCGAAGCAGCAGGACGTCTTTTGCGCCACCCGTTCGCCGGGCTGCAGCCGGAACGTCTCCTGATGCCATTCCAGCCGGTTCATATAGCCGCGGTGATTCAGCACAACGCCCTTCGGATTTCCGGTTGATCCCGATGTATAGAGAACGACCATGACATCATGGGGCGAGCTTATGACCTCAGGATCGCGCTCGGAATAGTTCCTCCACTGCGCCGAAGCAGGCTGGACTTGCCGTTCATGCTTGTCAACAGCTTCATCCAGATAAATCAATGCCCGGACAGACGAGCTTTCCTGAACGATTTGGTTCGCCTGCTCATTCAGCAGCTGTTCCGTCAGCAGGAACTGAAGCTGGGCATGCCGGGTAATATACTTGATCCGTTCAGGCGGATACACCGGATCAAGAGGAACATAAGCGGCCCCGGCCTTCAGAATTCCTAATATTCCGACAAGCATCAGGTGACCGGGAAGCGTCATAATTCCGACCAGCGTCTGCGATTTCACTCCCTGTGAGCGCAGATAGTTAGCCAAGCGGTTGGATAATTCATCCAGTTCGCGGTAGGTGACGCTTCGAGTTCCGTCCAGAACAGCGACGGCGTTCGGGGTAAGCTTGGATTGCTCGGAGATTTTTAGATAAGGGATCTCCGCTGCCGCCGTTTCGCTATCCTCTGACGAACCAGCGCTGCCGCCGTCCAATTTGGAAATCATTTCATTCATCGTCCGGCATTCGAACAAAGCTCCCTTATCGATATTCCCGAATACGCCGCCCAGCCTCGTGATGAGCCGGATACGCTGCAGGGAATCGAGACCAAGCTCGGCTTCCAGATCACGGGACAGATCTTCGGCGCCAAGCTTCCTTGCGCTGATTTCTTGGGCGATGGCCCGCAGCTTCTCTTCCGTCTCACCGGTCCTCCGATCCGCCTGCGGTCCCGGCGCCACAGAGACAGACTCGGCGGTCTTCCCTTCAAATGCGGCGAGCCGGTTAATATTTTCAATAAATCTGCTCATATGCTTGTCGATGTAGCCGTCGTCAAAAAAGGTGCTGTCATAGTTCGATGTGAGCATCAGTCTGCCTTGAAAAATTTCTACCAGATTGTCTATCGTCCCGGGGTTGGTTCCCGTATAAGCTTCATAATCTTGAACTTCATACTGTCCGTAATTCTTGTCAATGGATGTGTTTCCTACGAAGGAGAGATAAAGGTTTGATTTCAATGTAGAGCGGATCATGGAAGCAGCCGCTTCTGGCATGCTGCCATTGTGCAGGCGGATCGAGTCTTTGGAGTAGTGTGCAGCTCTGGAGGTCTGCGCCCGGTCCATTCCTGAGGATAGCTTGCTGTTGATGACTTCTTTGGTTCTGCCAATCAGCGATTCCCAGCCATCCCCGGCATCGTCGCAATTAAAGGTAAGGGCCAGATTCTGCGCAAACGCGCCGAGCACGTCTGTTGCATCCTGATTGGGGTACAGCTTGCCGCTTGTCGGCAGATTGAGAATAATTCGGCTTTGTTCTTCCCCCTGCTGTTTGATCGTCTTTAAATACGCGCTGACCAGAAGAACAAACAAGGAGGTGCGCCATGCTTTGGTACGCTTGAACAGGAGAGACGTAGTCTGCTCATCGATCCAATATTTCCGGGTATGGATTACAGCTTCTTTCGTACGCTCAGGTGCGAGTGCGCCTAAGGATTTATAGGGGTTGAAAAAATAGGTTCCCCTCCCCTGCTGCCGTACATAATCGTCCAGGGCTTGAACTTCCTCCGGCGCTTCCCACTGATTAATCTTCATAACGATATCGTTATACTCTTTGGCGCGAAGGGCAGGTCCCAGCCGGGCGTTTCTCTTGTGCGATCTTGCGCCGTAAATCTCCAGCAATTCCTTCACGATCTGCTGGTTGCCGAGACCATCCGAGATGAGATGGTTAATATCCAAAATGAGTTCGAATTCATCATCGGCGGTACGCATCACTGAGAAGGTGTGCAGCGGCCACCGGGTAATATCAAATTTACGATTCAGCGCGTCTTCAAATTTTCGGGAGATTACTTGCTGCTGTGCCTGCTGGTCCAGATGCCGGATATCCTCCACGGGAATCTCAGGCGGAGCAACATCCTTGAGCAGTTTCAGGCGGTAGCCCTTCAGGCTGCTTGTCCCTTGATCAAGGGTAAACACGCTCCGGAGAACAGGATGGCGGTAAATCAGCTCTCCCCAGGACTCTCTCAGACTTCCCAAATTCAGCTCGCCTCTGACCTTCACTCCCGTGCTGATGGAGAGATTAGCTACGGATAAATACGTGACCAAAAATAAATATTGGGTATGTAAAATTTCAAGAAACTCAGGATCATTTTCAGAAATTCCTGCCATAATAGGGGCGTCGGCGTTCAGAACCGGCTGGGGGACAATACCGGCATTCTTCCGCCAATCGGCAAACAACTCTACAATATCTCCGACGGTCTGCAGGGTCAGCAGCGAAGCGAAGGAATATTTGCATGTAAAGTCATCCACCTGGTCTGCAGGAATGAGTCTCAGCATAGCGTTCATGAGCGAAATCATTTTGATCGAATCCAGCCCCAGATCACTTTCCAGATCCATATCCACATGCAGATCGGCAAGGTTATGGCCGGTGATTTCGGAGATCAATTCGCAGACCTCCACCCTGAGCTGCTCGCGCATTTCACCGGTTATGGAGACGCCATCGGCAGTGGCCGCAATTTCAGGAGAATTCATAGTTTTTCCAAGGGAGGCTTCCCACGTCTCAAAAATACCCAGCAATTCACGGACAGTGGATATAACCAGCAATGATCCCACCGGGTGAGCGTCTTGAAAATCATCCAGCTGTTCCTCCGGGATCAGCTTCATCATTTCATTCATCAGCGAAATCATCTTGATCGAGTCCAGCCCCAGATCTTCTTCCAGAAACATTTCCTCTTCAATGTCTTCAATCCTGTGACCCGTCACACTGGATACCGTCTTAAGAATCCTTTGCCTGGATGCACCGTTTTCTTTGGATGGATCAACATACATTTTGCTCATTAAGCTATCCCCCTTATACGAAAGGTATTATTGATCTTACATATGTATGTACCTTGCGCTGGGATTTCTTGTCAATGATTTTTTACCTTATATTTCATTTTTTATAAAATTTAACGGCGTTTTAACATAGTTATGCAATAAATCCATAATAAACTGTCGCATTCCATGTAAAAAAGTAAAATAATGGGGTTCGTTTCGACTTAGTTAACCAGCTTTCGTGGGTGTTGAAGGGTGTGAGGAGAAAGGGGGAAAAGATTCCTGCCCGACCACTACCGTTCCAACAAGCTTTTCAGCTTGTCGAGCAGCTGCGGGCTCAGATCGATTAAGCGGCTGTATGCATCTTTCGGGGATTCAAGGGGTACCATCTGCACTCCGGAAGGACCGATGATGAGAAAAGCGACGGGAATAATGGACATGCCCACTCCAATCCCTCCACCGAACGGCAGCTTTGCAGCAACCGCGCTTGAGAATTCAGTGCCCCCGGTCACTAATCCAAAGTTCGTCCGGCAAATGGGGATGACGACCGTACCGTCCGGCGTCTGGATTGGCTTGCCAATGACAGTCTCTGCGTCGTTCATGCCTTTCAGATTTTGCAATGCGGTTTCGACCAATTGATGAATGTGTTCGGACATGTCGGCACCTCTTCTTTTACTTCAGTGCTAACCAGTCTGGACAATATTTTATCCCTTTAAACGGTCAAAAAAAGAAGGCGGAGACGCATCTCCGCCCTTGCTTTTACTGAACCGCCTCTTTTATCGGCTCCGCAACTTTGTTAACCAGCTGACTTCTGTTGATCATACTGCCAGCCTGTCCGCCTACAATCCGACCCACCCGGTCGCCCAGAAAGCCGCCGAGCGTAGCTCCAACCACAGTGCCGACGCCGGGCAGAAGCGCACTTCCAAGTACGGCTCCGTACTCGACTCCAGCCATAACGCCGACAGCCCCGGTTACGTTCTCCACCGTACGTGCGGTGAACTCCTGTCTGCCAAGCTGCCCTTGCTGCAAGTTTTTCGTGTCCTGAAGCTGTGACATGCCTCCGGAGAGAAGGCCTGCCCACAGCGATCCGCCCTGGAACATAGGAAAGCCCTCCATTCATCTGAATAACCGCATGCTGCGGTCTCATCAGATTGTGCCCATTTTGTCTACTAGTTATCGGCTGTATTACTGGAAATCTTCTCCTCGTTTCGTGTGGTTAGCGATTGCAGCCTGCTTTGTGCGGCCGAACCTGCATCCTTCGCCATTTCGGTCAGATCGAGCACGGTCTCCGTTCCCTTCACCGCCCATTTCCTTACGGCTTTTCTGGCCTCCGGCGAACATGCCAACAATAATGCCGCAGCGCCCAGTATTAAGCCAGCACGTGATTTTATCATGTGAACCCCTCCAAAAAAAGGATTAACAAAGCGGTAAGATTATTCCTCAAAGCACGGCGTTTTATGCGTGAAGTTTCTATGATCCGGCGAATAACCAGGTTTTAATTGCAAATACTATTTTGGCGAAAAAAAGCAGTAAAACCACCACCTAAAAGGAGCAATTTCATGTCGATTACCGCTCATAGCAGGGTTATCCGCTTTTTGCCAGGGCGTATTCGCCTTGAATTTGCAGGTCTGCTGCACAGCAAGTCAACCGAATTGTCTTTGCGTCAGGATCTGGCGCTCCTTCCGGGTGTCACCAAAGCCGAAGCATCCGCGATCACCGGCCGGATTCTCGTATTCTATGACGAACGGCAAACGTCCGGGCGCCAGCTGCTGCAGCAATTGGAGCGGCTCGAGAGCAAGTATAATGGCTCTGGAGAAGATAAAACGGTTATTCAAGCTTCCCGGGAGGCGCCTGTTCTTGAAACTGGAGATCAAGAGGCCTGCGCCGAAGCGGCGGTTTCTGCGGAATCGCCAGAGCTGCCGCTGAAGACTTCGGTACATGGAGGCTCCATGCCGGTTTCACATGCTGCCCAAGGGGCGCCGGAAACAAATTCAGCCCAGGTCTATCCGAGGTCTACTTCGCCTCCAGGCGTCCCTCTTCCGCTCGCGATTGCAATGGGCGGACTGCTGGTGCTTGGAACGAAGCAGCTGTTTTTCGGCAAGTCCGCATGGGCTGGCAGTCCGGTTCCCTTTTACATGTCCGGGGCGGTTGCCGCCGTTACCGGTTACCCTTTTCTGCGAAGGGGCTTTAACCGCTTTACCGAACAGGGCAAGCTGAATCCCGATCTCATTCTCGGGACCGCTGCGCTGGGACTTGCGCTTGTCCGGGAAAATCTCGTCGTGCTTGGCGCATTAAGCCTTCTTCAATATGTAAATTGGAAACGCAGCCGGATCGGGCTGGACGATATGGATACTCCGCCGCTCTCTCCCGAAATCCAGGCCTACAGCGAGCGCGCCGGACGCTTGGGGCTGGCCGCCGCGGCGGGAACCTGGCTCTTTACCCGCAGCCCTATGCGGGCCATTGCCGTTCTGCTTGCCGCCAATCCGCGGGCGGCGACCATTCCGGTGAAGACGGCTTGGCAGCAGGCGGAGCTTTACGCCAAAGAAGCGCAGGCCGGCCTCCCGCGTGGAGAATCGGCAGCGCATCTGGCACAGACCGGCACACTGCTGCTGGAAGACACCTCCCTGCTGATGCAGACGAAGATTCAGGAGACGGAATGTGTATCGCATGAGGAAGACCCGGACAAAATCATTTGTCTGACTGCGGGTCTGATGAAAAAAACTGCGCATCCGTGGAGAGATGAAGTGCTGCGGAAAGCAAGTCTGACATGCCGTACCCTGCGAACAGCATTTCACGTCGCCGAAGAGGATGACGGACTTAGCGGCCTGATCAGCAATACATCTTATTGCGTCGGCAATCTTAGCTTTTGCAAGCGGCATGAAGTGGCCTTCGAGCAATATTACCTGGAGGCTAAACGCATTGAAAGCAAAGGCTGCGAAGTGCTGTTCCTGGCGAAAAAAACCGGCGGGAACTGGATAGCCCAGGGACTGGTCTACCGTGGTCAGCAGATCGACTCCGGGCGGGCGGCCCTGCTCTCGCGGGCACGGCAGCAGGGCATGCAGATATCCGTGCTGGAGGATACCCCCGGCATCGGCCGGGATAGGGTCGCCCAGCTCGGCCTGCACACGGATTGGCTGAGCACTCCGATCCATGAAGCGGCGGAGCGCATCGCCAAGCTTCATGAACAAGGGAACCGGGTGCTTCTCGTTAGCGAATCACCCGGCGAATACAGCCGCTATTTGATGGAAGCAGGCGTTCCCGGTGTGGCGTTCGATCAGCTGGAGCAGGTGCTGGGCGCCAAACAATCCGCACAAAAGCTGGAAAATACGATAAATCAACACTACCAAATCACGAAGAAATGGAATGTACTCGGAGCTCTGCTGGCCGCCTTTGGCGTGCTGAGCGCCCCGCTTGCCAATTTAACCAATGACGCCCTGTCGCTAATCTTTCTTTCCCGCACGCAAAAGCTGGCGCAGCAAGCATTTCCCGCTGATACCGCAAGTAGCGCCGGGGCTCATAACGAGGTGGCAGCGGCGGCAGAAGCGGCCGTGTGGCACGGGATGCCATGGGAGTCAGTCACGGAGCAGCTTCGGGTTAATGTGCAGCGCGGCTTAACGGCTGCTCAAGTGAACGATTTGCGCAGCCGGCACGGAATCAACCGGCTTGCCGAAAAGGAACAGACCCCCTGGGTCGTGTCGTACGCCAGCCAGTTCAAAGAATTTACGACGCTGATTTTGCTGGGAACCTCGGTGCTTGCCCTGTTCACGGGCGGATTGTTCGACGGCCTTGCCATGGGCGCCGTGCTGCTCGCCAACGCGGCGATCGGCACGTTCCAAGAGCGGAAAGCCGAGCGGATTGTCGAAAGCTTGAACCAGTTTCAGCCTCCGGCCAGCAAGGTCATCCGTGACGGCGCGGAAGCTATTATCGACGCCACCGACCTGGTGCCAGGCGACATCGTCTGTCTGGAACCGGGCGACCGGGTGCCAGCCGATATTCGCCTGATTCGCGCCTGGAACCTGGAGGTTAACGAATCCGCGTTAACCGGGGAATCTGTGCCTGTCGCCAAGCAGGAAACCGAGGCCGAAGGAGACTGTCCGCTGTCGGAGCGGAGCTGCATGCTGTATATGGGCACCGATATTTCCCGGGGCAAAGCTTTGGGTGTCGTTGTTCAGACCGGCATGAACACGGAATTCGGCCACCTGATGTCGATGCTCAAAACGAATGAGAAGACAGCCACGCCGCTTCAGGAAAAGGTTACGTCCATCAGTAAAAAGTTCGTTAAATGGGCGTTTATCGCCGGAAGCATCGTATTTGTGTCCGGACTTCTGCGCGGCGTTCCGATCCCTGAGCTGGTGAGCACCTCGATTACGCTCGTCGCCTCGGCGATTCCTGAGGGGCTCCCGGTTACGATTACAATCGCACTGAGCGCGGGCATCTTCCGCATGTCCAGAAAAAACGCGCTCGTCCGCAAGCTGTCGGCGCTTGAGACACTGGGCCATGCGACGATCATCTGTACGGACAAGACCGGCACGCTGACGAAAAATGAAATGACGGTCAAGCAAGTCGCCGCCGTCGGCCATGCCTGGGAGGTATCCGGCAGTGGATATGACCCGGCGGGCGGTTTCCGGGAAAAGGGCCGGGCAGGGGGCGAATCCAGTCTGCCGGATTCAGCGGCTGATGAAAGCAATGCCGCGCAGCCGGAACTGCAGCGAATCCTGCAGATTGCCTGCTTGTGCAATAACAGCAAGCTGATCAAGGAAGGCTCGGGCTGGTCGATACAGGGAGACCCGACTGAAGGCGCGCTGCTGGCAATGGCTCATAAAGGCGGGGTCAAGCCGGAGGAGCTCAACCACTGGCACCGCGGCGCGGAGATCCCTTTTGATTCCGGGACGGGAAAAATGAGCGTGGTATGCAAGGACACTTCGTCCGGGCAAGCCTGTTACATTTTCTCCAAGGGTTCTGTGGAATCGATCCTCCGCCGCTGCAGCAGGTACCAGCAGAACGGCGAAGTACACCCGCTCACCATGGAGCTGCGGGCAGACATCCTGAAGGAAAGCGAGCGGCTCGCTTCCAACGCGCTGCGGGTGCTCGGCTTCGCCTACCGCGCGCTGGAGGCGGAGGAGCATGACCGTCAGGAAGACCTCGACGAGCGGGAGATGATCTATGTCGGCATGGCCGGCATGATCGACCCGCCGAAGGCCGATGTACGGCAAAGCATTGAAGAAGCGCTCTCCCTCGGCGTGAAGCCGGTCATGATTACAGGGGATCACCCGATTACGGCGATCGCCATCGCCGAGCAAATCGGCATTACTGGCGGCAGCCGGCCGGGTCAGGTCCTCACCGGTCACGAACTGGACCGCATGAGCGACGAGGAACTGGAGCAGTCGGTCGATCAGGTGTCCATCTTTGCCCGTATGACGCCGGAGCATAAGCTGCGCATCGTCAGTCTGCTGCGCAAGAAAGGGCATATCGTCGCCATGACCGGGGACGGCGTGAACGACAGCCCGGCGATCAAGCGGGCAGACGTCGGGATCGCGATGGGACGCGCCGGTACGGAAGTCAGCAAAGCAACCGCCGATATCGTGCTGAAGGAAGACCACTTCGGCTCTATCGTAGAGGGGGTCAAGGAAGGCCGTACCATTATCGGTAATATCCGCAAGGCGCTGGGCTGTCTGCTCACCGGCAATCTCGCGGAAATTCTCGTTACAAGCACTGCGGTGATACTCGGCATGCCGATTCCGCTTGTGCCTATTCAAATTTTATTGATGAACATGCTGACAGACGCGCTCCCGGCCATGGTTCTGGCCGTCAACCCGGGCAGCAAAGCCAAGCGGACGAAACGGGCGAATATCGTGGACAAATCGCTGTACCGCAAGGTTATTACGCGCGGAGTGCTGCTTGGCGCGGGATCGCTCGGACTGTTCGGCCTGGCTCTGGCCTCCGGTCAGCCCGTGGCTGTGGCGCAGAGCGTCGCTTTCGCGACACTGGTGGCCGGCCAGCTGATCCAGACGTTCTCCTGGCGCCAGGAGGACACCGAGCAAAAGGTGGGCGATTGGAGCAAAGACCGCTTCCTGGTCGGCGCGTTGAGCATTTCCTGGCTTGCCCTGCTGGGTGCGCTCTATGTGCCTCCACTTAACCAGTTTTTCCATACCGCGCCCATTCCTCTGCATCTCTGGGGGCCCATCCTGCTTGTCGCCGGCTCGATTTCCTGGCTTTCGAGACCGATTCTGTCCCTGCTCGAAGGAAAGGAACAGACGACGGGAACGGCAGTCCCTGCCTATTCCGCAGCCTAGCTGCGGGATAGTCTTTTTTATATCCACTTTAGGGAGGTTATCCGAACATGCTGGAACGAAACACGGACAGACTTATCGTGGGCACCGCGCTCGCTTTTGCCGCCTCCACGCTTTGGCCGATTGTGAAAAACACCTTGAAGCCGCTCACAGAAACCGGGGTACAGGGCGCCTCATTCCTGACGGATCGAATTCAATACGCCGTGCAAATAGCCCGCGATGAAATGGAAGACATTGTCGCCGAAGCCCAATTCGAACGGATGCGAAAGCGGCTGGATCAGGAGATTTCCGCGGAATCCTCTTCAGCCGGAGAGACAGGAGGCACACTGCATGCAGAACCTGACCATTGATCAGCATCTTCAGGAAGCGCTCGCGCATTTGGAGGAAGCCATCAATCAAAGCATACATAGCGTGGCGGACAATCAAGCCTCCAGCAAGGAGATCGGCGGGAAGTGGGAGCATTTTTTAGGCCAGTTTTACGGCATGGTTAAGGATAAGGGGAAAAAGTCACGGGTCAACCTGCTCAGCTGGATCTCTTTTGCCAAAATCCGTTGATGTACCATGTTTCGCTAAAACCCGCGGTATATAATCCTCTTTAAGCCGGCAAATCACTTTGCCGGCTTTTTTGCAGCCTTGGCAATACTAACTCTGAAATAGTAAGCAGCCTAATCCGCTGATTTAGTGATCAAATCATAGACCCTTTTCAAGTTTGTCTTAAAATATGTAGTAAAGTACCAGTCTTGAACCGTACCATAAGTAACAGCGAGGTCGAGTGGTACCGCTATTCACTAAAAGAAAATAGGTCACATCGTTGATGAATATGCATCTCAGGTAGAGGTGCTTTTTTTCATTACAGCAAGATTTGGAAAGTGCATTTTATGCCATGATGTTATCTTATGTTCATCAAATAATTATTGAAACGGAATGGAGGCACATAAAGAAGATTATGATTACCATATGGCGAGATTAATAATCTGAGTCAATCGTTAGTTTTTTGATAGGTGCGTAGATGTGGTAGGCCGAATCAAGATTGTGGATGTCATCAAAAAATTGAATAAGTTCGATGTGAGAATCGTCAGCTTCCTGCCTGGAAATCTTTAAAAATCTTGCATAATCAGTTATGAAAACATCACCTATATCAAGGAGATCACCAAAATATTTAAACTTGGCACAGAAGAGTTGTGGTACATCAACGGTAAAATAAAAAGGTTTCTCTATTTGAATATCATTTGGGATCCCGAACAAGACCTTGAAGCGGGTTGAGTTGGGTTGGCAATTCGAATAAATGACATAACATGAGCCAGTTACTGTTTCATCAATGTTATTTAACAGCTTCTTTGAATGAGACCGAATCTTCGTTTTGTAATCATCAGTTGCCAAGTCAACCTCAAAGGCTATGCCGCTCAACCGGATTGGTTTAAGCTCCGCTAGAGTAAAATCGGTGACAATATCACCATTGATGTTTTTAATGGGTCTTTTAACGACAGATGGCACTGGACTTTGAAGTATGTTCAAATTTTTTACTCTCAGAGAGCTTGGAGCAATACCGTATTGGCGTTTGAAAGCGCGGGTGAAAGAGGATTGTGTTCCAAAGTTTAGCATGTAGGCTATATCTATTAGTGGTAAATTATCGGTTTGAATGAATGGTAGTGATGCGTTCAATCTTCTGGATAGTATGTAGTTGTTTAAAGAACAACCCATCATGGCAGAAAAAAGTCTGTGAAAGTAATATTTGGACATGTTAAAGGTATTAGCCACAGACTCTAGTGATAAAGACTGGTCTAAATTGTTTTCAATATGGATTAAAGAACTCTCTATGACTTCATAATGGTCCATAATAACCCCCAATCATTTTTTTCAGAATATTCTATGATTATTATTACAATGGTGATCAGCCAAAGGAGGTTAGGTTAATGACGCAAGACAGAATAAATGGGATCATAATCGGCATTTTTTATATTGTAGCTGCGGTCACATCAGTCATCGCTGTTATCTTGTATGAGCCGGTATTGTCAGAACAATGGTATATGTCCGTGGCAAATGGATTTAAAACAAAGGTTTTGCTCGGTGTCATTAACGATCTCTTGCTCGTTCTGACAGCAGTAGGTACAGCGGTTATGCTGTTTCCTTATCTCCGTCGTTGGAATGAACAACTAGCACTAGGATATCTATGCTTTCGATTTATGGAAGCTGTTCTTATTGCAATAGGTGTGGTGAGTATATTAGGTTTATTGCAGCTTAGTATACATTATGAAGCAAACAGCTTAGCAAGTGAAGAAAATCTTCACGAGATCGGTTACATGCTGCAAGCTTTCCATCGTTGGACATCGATGTTAGGTCCCAATTTTATGCTGGGTATCAATACGGCATTGTATAGCTATTTGCTTTTTAAAACAGGTTTAGTGCCAAGACCGTTAGCGCTGTTTGGTATGATTACAGCTGTACTCGTATTCATAGCTGGTCTATTAGAAATGTTCGGTATCGTAGAACCTCTCTCTGCAGCAAAAGGACTTATTGCTTTACCTGTGGGCGTTTATGAATTGAGTTTGGCAGTCCGGTTGATTGTGAAGGGATTTCACAAGCAAAACCTCGAAAAACTAAAAGCGTGTTAGATTGTTTGCCCTATTAAACAAATAGAGATAGATTAATAAAAGAGAAGTATATCCGAAGAAGCCACTCCATTGTCAAAGGAGTGGATTTATCTTTATATACTGATGTAAACTTCATGGTCAAAATGTACTTTGTGCTTGGATACATTACGGTGAACCGTATCATTAATCAAGAGCTCTTGATTGCGCTATCCTGCCCTTTCAACAAATATTAAAGGACGCTCCCGCTCCTTCGCTTGGGCTGCGTCCTTTATACACTAAGAAAATACTTTATTTTTCCAAGACACCTTCTAGAAGGATATGTATTCAAGTCACCTTCTCAAAAGCCTGCTTAATATCCTCAATCAGCAGCTGCGGATCTTCCAATCCGATATATAACCGCACAACCGGTCCGGCCGCTGATTCATAGCCTTCCGGCAGAGTTGGAACGGTCACGAGGCTTTCGTAGCCGCCCCAGCTTACGCCGATGCGGAAATATTCCAGATGGTCCGCCCAACGCTTAATCACATCGACCGGCAGGTCCGTCTCAAATGCGAACAAGCTGCTGTAACCGGACATCTGCTCCTTGCCCAGCTCAAATTGCGGATGCGAAGGCAGGCCGGGATGATGGACTTTAAGGACATGCGAGAGCTGTTCCATCGCTTCGGCCACACGCAGGCCGTTCTTCTCGAACCGCTCCATGCGAAGCGGCAGCGTGCGCAGTCCGCGCATGGTCAGCGAAGCGGTATGCGGGGTCATTACTCCGCCGAGCAGCAGGTACTCGCTCTCATTGATCCGCCCGATCAGCTCCTCCGAGCCGATGGCCACACCGCCGACGGAATCGCTGTGCCCACCTATAAACTTGCTGGTCGAATGGAGGACCAGATCGACGCCCAGTGCGAACGGATTTTGAAAGCAAGGCGTCGCCCACGTATTGTCGATGTAGGTCAGCGCCCCGACACTCTTGGCCAGCTCCGTGCAAGCCTTCAGATCCTGAAGCTGAAACAGCAGGCTGGTTGGGCTTTCCAGGTAAAACAGTTTGGTGTTCGCGCGCACGGCGGACCGGACAGCGTCCAGGGAAGTCCCGTCCGCAAAGGTATATTCCACGCCGAATTTGGTCAGGAAATTCTCCAGCAGCTTGCGGGTCGGACCGTACACCTGGCTGACGCACACGATGTGGTCCCCCGTGCGGACAGCGGCCAGGATGGCCGTCGAAATCGCCGCCATGCCCGAAGCGAAGCAGCGGGCTTTATCTCCGCCTTGCAGCTCGGCGAGCCGCTGCTCCAGCTGTTGAACGGTCGGATTGTTCCCCCTCGAATACATCGGCCGGTCCGGCTCCTCCGCTACCGCATGGTCAAATTCCGCATAGGTGGCAAAGCTGAATAAGCTCGTTTGGTATTGCGGCACCGTTACGGAGCCTTGGTGGCGCTCGTCATGCTTGTCATGAACGACAACGGTTTGCGGATCGGGTGTCCGGCCGGCCGTTATTTTTTCTGTTTCCGACATCACTCGTCATATCCTTTCTCATCTAAGTATCCAAAGATCCCTAACCTTTCACGGCACCGTCCGTAAGGCCCTGCACAATAAGCCGCTGGCAAAGGGCAAACAGGATCATGGTAGGAATGACGGACAGAACCGTCGCAGCCGACATGGCCCCCCAGTCGATATCAAACTTGGTAATGAAGGAATTCATGGCAACGGGGATCGTCTTAGCTTCCTCACGGTCGATGAACATAATGGCCAGGAACAGCTCGTTCCAGTTCTGCACGAAGGCAAAAATAAACGTCGCCGATATCCCCGGCTTCATCACCGGAAGGATAATGCGGATCAATCCGCCCAGCCGGGAGCATCCGTCAATCATTGCCGCTTCCTCCAGGCTCGAAGGAATCCGCTGAAAGAACCCTTTAAGCATCAGGGTGCAGAACGGGATGAGCAGCACAGAATACATCAGGACAAGGGACCCCTGCTTGTTAAGCAGGTTCAATTGAGACATGATGCTATAAAGTGGACCAAATCCGATGAACATCGGAATCATTTGCGTAAGGAAGAAACCGCTCATAATCTGCCGGCTGCCCCGGAACGTAAAGCGTGCCAGCACATAGCTGCTCAATATGGAAATAACAATGACGATAAACGCCGACAATAGCGAAACGAGCAGGCTGTTGCCGATGTACACATGAAATTTTGAAATCGCGAAGATGTTGGCATAGTTCTCAAACGAAATCTTCTCCGGCAGATATTCCAGCGGAAACTGGAAAATATCATTCTTCGGCTTCAGTGAAGTAAGAATCATCCAATATAAAGGAAAGATCATGAATAACAGCCAGATCCCGAGTATGATCACTTTGGCGCTTAAATTAACCCTTCTTACAACTTTCCGTTTCATCTAAAAATCACCCGCCTTACTCGCTTTCGTAGCAAAAAGATAGAATAGGGTGTACAGCAGCAGCAGCACGATCGAAATGACCCCGACTGCGCCCGCCAGTCCGTAATCCCCGCCGAATACGATTTTATCCAGCATGAACGTGGACAGAATATGCGTCGAATTGGCCGGTCCGCCGTTCGTCATCGCATAGATAATATCCGGGAAATTGAAAATCCAGATGACCCGCAGCGCCGTGGTCGTAATGATCGTCGGCAGGATGTAGGGAATAATGACGTGCAGCATCTTTTGCAGTCCGTTCGCGCCGTCCATATCGGCAGCCTCAAACAATTCTTCGGGAATGGACTGCATGGCAGCCGTAAGCATGATGGCGAAAAAAGCAACCCCGTACCAGATATTCGCCACGATAACCGAGAACATCGCCCATTTCGGGTCGGACAGAAATCCGATGCGCTCCGAGATCAGCCCCGCTTTGAGCAGCAGATCATTAATGACGCCGATTTGGCCGTTGAACATCCAGCGCCAGATAATCCCGATCAGGAAGCCGGACATTGCCCAGGAATAATAAATCAAGCCTTGATAAACGCCTCTGCCCGGGAATTTCCGGTACAGGAGTAGCGACAGCAGGAATCCGATGGCAAACTGCAGGATCAGGGAGATGAACACCCAGAGCCCCGTATTTTTCAGAATGGTCGGCAGGTTTGGGTCCTGGAGTACCGTTCGGAAATTGTCAAAGCCGATAAACCGGATGTCGTTCAAATTAAAAAGCGAGTAGTTCTGAAACGCCATCACGATGCCCTTCAAAATCGGAAAATATGTAAGCACAAGCACCGGTATAAGGGCGGGCAGCAGACAGAACAGGATAAAAGCGGCGGTGCGGCTCAGGCGAGGTTTGCGGACGCCAGTGTTGTTCATCAGGACAGGAACCTCCTCTTAAAACAAACATATGGGCGGCAGCACCCGTACCCATATGTTTGATTGAATATTTACTTGCCTTGCTTCTTCTGGTCGAGCCAGTATGCGTCCCATTTCTTCAGGGCGTCGTCCACGGACAGCCTGCCGAAAATGATCGCCTGCGTATCCTGCTGGATGATCGAGCGCCATTCGCCGAAGCCTTTGTAGTCCGTTTCGGGCTTAACCGGAATATAGTGGGCGGCATCTGCGTTCATGTCCATGTAAGGCTTGTAGTAGCCGGTCTTGTAGAACTCGTTCTCCGAGGCGGTGGTGTGCACGGGAATCAGACCGATCTTTTGGGTGAAGAACTCATTCTGTTCCGGGCTGGACAGGAACTCGATCAATTTCCAGGCTTCGTCCTTATGCTCGGAATGAGCGGCCATCCCCCATCCGGCTGCGCCGACTTTGTAGTGGGTTACACCCGAAGGACCTGCCGGAATAGCGGCCGTGCTCCAGGTGCCTTCGCCCATTTTTTGCTTGACGACGTCGATGACATCCGGGTCTTGAATCAGCATGCCGGTAACGCCGGCCTCAAAGCCTTCGACCATTTCCGCGAATCCCCAGTTCACCGAATCTTTCGGAGAGCCGTCTTTGTAAATATTCAGGTGGTTCTCCAGCGCCTGCTTGGCTTCCGGAGTACTGAAAATGGTGTTGCCGTTCTTCAGGAACATCGCGTCTTCAGGGTTGGTGTTCGTTCCGTTGTAGTCGCGAATCATATCGACGATATAGCTGTCGGCGCCTTTGCCTCCGCGGAAGGAGTAGCCGTAGCGGTTCTTGGACGGATCGGTGATCGCCTTCGCCGCTGCATACAGCTCTTCCCACGTCTTGGGCGCTTCCAGACCTTTTTCCTTGAACCAGTCGGTACGGTAGAACAAAATCTTCTCATACAGGCCATAAGGGATGTAATACGGCTTGTTCTCGATATAATTGGCGGACATTTGTGCGCTCGCGTTCAGCGTGCCGTAACCGGACCACTTGGACGTGTAGGGCGACAAGTCGGCAATCCAGTTGTTCGTTACAAATTGCTTGACCGTTGAGTCTCTGACTTCCAGCACATCGATATCCGCTTTGGACGACAGCATTTGCGCAATCTTCGTATCGGCGCTGTCCAGCGGCGGGGAGATCAGTTCCACATCAATTCCCGGATTAGCCTCTTCAAATTTGCTCACCATTTGCTTGAGAACTTCCGTACGGGCCGGGCTGGTCAAGCTTTCGATCATCCGGATCTTCACCGGTTCCGTAGAGCCGCTTCCCGCAGCTCCTTCGCTGCTTGTCCCGCTCCCGCATGCTGTTAACGAGCTGAGTGCCGTTACGAGCAATAAAGTTGATGCGAACCATTTTTTACCGATTCTCACAAAAATCCCCCTCATTCAGAAAAAATATTATTATAAAAGGTTCAAAGTCCCTTCATAATTCTCATTCATGCTGCAGCCAAGTCGCCATACTGTCATGCTGTCATACAGGTTGAGACACAGGCTCCTGCTCACCCTCTCTGCAAGGGATCAGCTGGAGGAAATATCTGGCCGCCAGTAATGCTGTAAACCTATCTGATAGGTTAGAGCCTGAGAATCTCATTCTTTTTACCAAAGACCTTCGGTTCATGTCATGTTACATGCCACTGATGTTGAATTTCGTATCGTTATTCCAAGGATTGAACAAAGTTTTAGTTAAATTCTTAATGAATCTTAACATCCCTTTTCCCTTGTGTCAATCCTTATGTCAGAAAAGTTCACTTCACTTCGGTGATGGCTTTCACCATAACGTCCATCATTTTGTTGAATTCTACTCTCGCCTTCTCCGGATTCTTCTCCTCGATCGCTTCAACGACGGATTTATGAAAAGGATAGCTGTCATAGAAAAAATCCTTGTTGCCAAACGGCGCCCGCCAAAACTCGACAAACGTATTCCAGATCGATCCGATGATTTCCTGCAGAATGACGTTCCCCGAAGCCCGGTAAATCGCCTGGTGAAACTTCATATCCGCAATTGAGCTTTCCGCTCCGGTCGTCTTGCCGATCAGCTCGTAATAGTACCACATCTCGTCCACATGCTCCTGACTGGCCCGTACCGCCGCCAGCTCCACAGCAATTCCCTCCAGGCCTCTGCGTACGTCGCACAGCTGAAGAAGCGCGGATTTCTCATCCTCCACCGTAAATTTGGTCGACAATTGATACAAGGACGGCTCCTTGACGAATATACCTTTGCCGTTGAGGACTTCAATGATATCCAAAGCCTCCAGGTAACGGATCGCTTCACGGATCGAGGAACGGCCGACGCCAAGATTCTCCATAATTTGCTCTACGGAGGGCAGCTTGTCACCCTTCTTCAAATTGTTCTGCTGAATATAATCCTTGATTTCCTTCGAGACCATTTCGTGCGTCTGAACTTTCTTGATCTTCTTCATTCGGCTTCCCCTTCGACCAATATTTGCAACTATTCTACCTGAAAATGATAGCATGACGGATAATAAGTTACAAATATGGACTTCATGGAAAATAACCGAGTTTTGCACATAGCAAGACTCGGTTATTGGCCCAGACGGATGCCGCCGCTTAGACGAGCTTCACCCATTCTCCCTGGGCATCGGCCGAGCGGATTTCCGCTTCCACGACTTCCAGCGATTCCGCCGCGCTCTCGGGCGTACAGACGTCAACAGACTTGTCATGGATGACCGCATCCAGAAAATAGTCCAGCTCCCGGTAATAGCCGGCTTCAGGGGAGATTTCCGGGGTAAAGCCGGGGGCGTCATTCGGATTCACCTTGACCGTGCTTCCGTCAAAGACCACACTTCCCCCTTCAAAATTAACCCGGTAGCCCATGTAAAAGCCGAAATCGCCCTCCAGCGTCCAGTCCACCTGGGAGTTGATGACTTTCCCGTCTTTATAATAATAATGGGTGGAGGCGATATCGTAGCCGCTTCCCGGAAGCACATTGCGTCCGAGCGTCGATACCTTCTCCGGTTTGCCGAACAGATAGTTGATTATATCGGTGTCGTGAATATGCATGTCCATAATGCAGCCGCCGCTCAGCTTCTCATCAAGGAACCAGTCCTTCGGAGCCCCGGAGCCGCGATAGAAATAGCCTTCCGTCGCCTGGCCGAACTTGCCGCTGTCCACAACTTCCTTCAAATACTCATAGCCCGGCCAGAACCGGAGACACTGCCCGATCATGAGCTTCTTCCCGTTGCGGTTAGCCATCTCGACCATCTTCCGCGCGTCCGCCGAATGCCTTGCCATCGGTTTCTCGCAGAATACATGGATGCCGCGCTCCAGCAGTGAGCAGGCCATCTCGGCATGCAGATACGTGGGAGCCGCAATATCAATGACATCCAGCTGCTCGTTCGCCAGCATGTCCTCAAGATCGGTGTAGAGATGGTAAGCGGATAAATCGTACACTTCACGGGCCGTGCTCATATTCCCGCCCGCTTTTCCGTTCTTCAATTCTTCAATCAGTGGATCGCAGATCGCCGCGAGCGAAACAGGGCTGCCTTCCTCCATTAACCGGACGTAATTGTCAAAGTGCATCCGGCCCATAAAGCCGAAACCGACCAATCCTATTTTCAACATGCCAGAAATCGCCTCCCGCTAATGATTGTCGCTCAATAAAGCGTTGTCGCTTTAAAACAAAGTAACCCATGCCCCTTCATTCCGGGTGGATTCCATTTCAGCCTCAATGATTTCAATGGACAGAGCCGTACTTTCCGGCGCGCAGACGCTAACCGGCTTATCCTGAAGAATCGCGTCAAGGAAATAAACCAGTTCCCGATAGTAGCCCGTATGCGGAGAAAGATACGCCGTAAAGCCGGGCTGGTTGTTCGGATTGACTTTGACCTTACTGCCGTCAAACACCAGATTGCCCCGCTCAAAATTGACCCTGTAGCCCATATAAAAGCCGAAATCCCCTTCGAGCGTCCAATCCGCCTGCGCGTTGATTACTTTTCCATCCGTATAGTGATAATGCGAGGACACGATATCGTAACCGCTACCCGGTACGACATTGCGGCCGAGCGAGGAAACCTTGTCCGGCTTCCCAAACAAATACTGAATCATATCGGTGTCATGGACATGCATATCCATCATGCAGCCGCCGCTCAGCTCGTCATTTACAAGCCAGCCCTTCGGCGCGCCGGAGCCCCGGTAGAAATAACCCGCCGTAACCTGGCCGAATTCACCGCTGTCTATTTTTTCCTTCAAATATTCATAAGCCGGCCAGAACCGGAGACAATGTCCGATCATCAGCTTCTTCCCGGTCCGCGCCGCCGTCTCCGCCATCTTCACCGCCTCCGCCGAATGCCGGGCCATCGGCTTCTCGCAGAACACATGGTAGCCCCGTTCCAGCAGGGAACATGCCATTTCGGCATGCAGATACGTCGGGACCGCCAGACTGACGACATCCAGCTGCTCGTTAGCCAGCATGTCCTCCAAATCCCGATATAGATGATAGGCGGACAAATCGTAGACCTCATGGGCCGTGTTCATATTGCCGCCTGCCTTCTGGCCCTTCAGTTCTTCAATCCGCGGGTCGCAGATGGCCGTCAGAGCGATCGGATAGCCGTCTTCATTCAGCTTGACGTATTGGTCAAAGTTCATCCGGCCCATGAAACCGAATCCTACCAGTCCTACTTTAAGCATTTCTCTCACTCCCGATTAGGCTTTGTAATCCGTCCGGCCCAAAATGGCGTCCATGGACGCTGAAGTGTTGAAAATAATCTGCTCCGTGTAATGCTTGTAAGCAGGGATCATTTCGCCTGTGACATAACCGTCGTAGCCGATCTCCTTAAGAGCGCTGACGACAGCGGGATAATCCACATCTCCGGCGAGCAGGTCCACAAAGCCGTGCAGACCTCCCGCTTCCCGGCGGTAATCCTTGAAATGCACTTTCTTGATCCGGTCGCCCAGAATCCGCACCCACTGCTCCGGATAGCCGGAATGAACGATATTCCCCACATCGAGGTACGAGCCTACGAAGCGGGAGCCGACGGCGTCAATGAAACCGCGCATTTCAAGCGGGGACAGCAGGAATTTGTTCCATACATTCTCGATGCCGATGGCTACGCCCAGTCGCTCGGCCTCCAGCGCCAGCTTGCCGATCGCCTCCAGCGCTCTGTCATAGGCTTTGTCGTAGGAGACAACCTCGGAGCCCGGGATGAAATCAACGCCGACCGCGCCCGGAATGACCAGAATCGTATCCGCTCCAAGAACGGCTGCGAGCTCGAGCTGCTTTTTGCAGACATCCATCGCCTTGGTGCGGTTCGCCTCCGATTCGCTCGTCATCGCATAGGACCAATACAGTCCCGTTGCCAGTCCGGCGATTTCCAAACCCGCTTCGGCGATCGAATCGCGCAGCTCGCGGGCTTCCTTCTCAGTCGTTTGCAGTCCCATTTCACCGGACTCGTTCAGCGACAATTCAATGCCGTCAAAGCCTGCCGCTTTGGCCAGCCGCACGCACTCCTTGATTGGCATCCCTTCGCGAAACGACCAAATGTTAATCCCTTTTTTCATTACGATCACCCTCCGGTTTTGTTATTTTCCGTTTTATAGAAAGATAGCTGCGTTTGCTGTTTTCCTTAGCTTTTTTATAGTATATTAGATTTGAATTTTAATTTATTTAGGGGAAAAAGATACTTTTTGAATTATTCCGGTATATATCTTTGGTTGCCCCGTTCGTTATGGGAGGCCTTGCCATGCAGGAAAATGAGATTGTCCATCCGGTTAAAAAAGAAACGCCCTTTCGCGAATGGTCGCCCGGCATCCACTACGCCCAGTTTCAAAGCCTTCAGCCCTGCAGCTTTCCCGAACGGAGGCTGTATGATTTCGAGCTGCTGTACGTTCGCCAAGGGGAACTGACGACCAGGATTAACGGTGCGCTTCATTCGCTGACTCCCGGCCAGCTTATTTTTCTTGCGCCCGGCGTCTATCATCAAAATTCGATCCTGTCGTCTCCCGCGAAGCTGCTCGGTATCCATTTTGACTTTTTCGGTGAATCTCGGATCTTGCGGGAAGAAGACATGGTGGTCAATGAAGAGGAAGTGATTCCGGGTAAATTCGCTGTCGAAGCGGTAGCCGCGCCCTTTCTGCCCTTGTCCGAAGATCCGATCTATACGCCGCCTCCAGAATGCGTCCATGCCATGGAGCAGCTCGTGCAGGAGTTTACGATGCGTCCCCCCGGTTATGAGCTGGTCTGCCGGGGACTCATGCTGGGCATCCTCACCTCCCTGCTGCGCACGCAAAGCTCGCGCCGTCTGGCCAAAGCTTCTGTGCACGGCGAACGGATTCGGGCGCTGATGGAGGAGATCGAAGCCAAGCCCGCCGCAGGCTGGACCAACCGGTCGATGGCGGACAGGATGAACCTGCATGAGGACCATTTCTCCAAGCTGTTCCGCCAGATTGCCGGCATGCCTCCGGGCGAATATCTCCGTTCCATCCGGCACCGGGAAGCGCGCAAGCTGCTTAGGGAGACCGACTGGCCCGTCGAAAAAGTAGGAGAGCAGGTCGGTTATCCGGATATCCACTATTTCAGCAGAACCTTTTCGGCCCAAGAGGGCATTTCCCCCCGCGCGTACCGCAAGCTTTCCCGGATTTTGTGAGGCTGGCGGGACGAGGACCGGATTCGAACGCTACTATATTATTGCCGCAATTTTTTTGCTGCCAAGGAGGACACAAATGATGAACCCAACCCGCTCATATTCAATTGCACACTATACCGGTTCAACCGATTGGGAGAATATTGCACCGCTTACGTTGGACGAATATCTCTGGCTGGACAACGGCTACACGCCCAAGGTCGAGATCAGGCTGTATTACACAGCTGGGCGGCTGCACATCCAGTTCAATGTTTATGAAAAAGATCCGCTCGCTCGGTACAAGGAGCAGAATGATCCGGTCTACACGGACAGCTGCGCCGAATTTTTCATGCAGCCGCTTCCCGGCTCCGATCCCCGTTATCTTAACTTCGAATTCAACGCGGCCGGCACCATCCTGCTGCAGATTGGCAAAGGACGGGAGAACCGGATTACCCTTTCGGATTCTCCGGCGATTTTCCAAATCAAAACAGCGGTTAATCGGGTCGATGAGCACAGCGGGGAGACGTATTGGGAGCTGGCGTTTTCCATTCCTTTCGAGTGGCTGCAGAGCAAGTTTCCCGGATTCAAGGCCGAGCCCGGCCGAGCCTTCCGCGGCAACTTCTATAAATGCGGCGACGAAACGCCGGTCCCCCATTACGGGTGCTGGAACCGGGTTGATTCGGCTTCGCCGGATTACCATCAAAGCGGGTTTTTTGGGGAATTGGTGTTTAAGTAATGGGGGGGATAAACTAAAGGGTACCACTCACTAGTTCTGTTTTGACTGTCCGGTGTAGGGTAGCGGGTGTGCGGTAGCTAGCGATTCCCTGAAAATTTGAAGGCTTATTAGGTGAATTTTCTGTTCAATCTATGCCCGTTTTTTCGGTGGCAGGGGTTTTCCTGCAAATCTGCAGGTTTATCAAGTGAATTTCGTACAGGAAGAAGGAAAAGATGCAATTGTGCAGCTACTTGTGCTTGTGGGCCGATTGGAAGGGGATAGGAGGGGAAGTGCCTGCACCTTAGCAGGAATTGAGTCTGGGTGGGAGGAGTTGGACGAAAAAAGATGTATACACGCAGGAATGTCCTTAACCACACTCACCAAACGCACCGGTCCGTAATCCACCTACCCACCGCCCCACACACTAACCTACTAATTCACCGACCCAGCAACCCTCCGGCCACCAAACCATCTACCCAACTCACCAACCAGAAATACCACATAAAGCAAGCAGTAGGGTCCAATTGTGTAGACCAGATGAAGCCATCTTTTAATAGGAAAACTCTATAAAACAACAAAAAATCGAGGCCTTAAGGGCCGCGATTTTTTGTTTTAATGAGTTCACTATTAAGGATAGAAGTCATTAATAATAACTCAGCGTTCGAATTAAATTGGCGTCACCACGCCCAAGCAGCACTGCTTGTATTTCTTGCCGCTGCCGCAGGCGCAAGGATTGTTGCGGCCCGGGAGCTTTCCTTTGAAGTAAACCTTCACGTTCTGGTGAAACAGGTTGCTTCGGACACTGTCCCCAAGCAACTTCATCCGCTCGTCGGCGTACGAATAAATCTCCTTGTAGCTGGCGCAGAAATAATCTCTGCCCTTGGCCTCAAGCTCAGCTCCCCATTCCCGGTTGCGAGGGCAGCCGCCATGACAGAGCTGCTTCCATTCGCAGGTTCGGCAGCCTTCGGGAAGCGAAGGCTTCATCCCGAGAAAACGGGCATACAGTGGATGCGCCAGAAGCTCTTCGATCGAATGGGTCGCCACATTGCCGATTTTCCATTCCGGAGAAATGAAGAAATCGCATGGATAAGCATCCCCATTTTGCTCCAGGATGATCGTGGTCGGGCACGCGGCCCGGTGAATGCACAGCTCCGCCTCACGTCCGGTATAACCGGCCAGCATATTGTCAAAAAACCGCACGGAAACCCGCGGATTCCCTCCGTTATACCAGTAATCGAAGGCTTCCCGCAGAAAACGGCCGTATTCCGCTGGCGTAATATCGTAGACACCGGGCTTGTCCGGCTCCTGGGACCGGAAATCCATGCAAGGAATGAACTGCACGTAGCTGAAGCCTTCCTGTTCAAAGAAAGCCATGATCTCCGCCGCTTGTCCCACATTGCCTTTGTGAATCACGGACAAGATGTTGAAATCCACGTGATGCCGCCGTAAATGCTCAATCCCCTTCATTACCCGGTGAAAGCTGCCCTGACCGCGCGAGTCCACCCGCCGCGCATCATGAACCGCTTCAGGACCGTCCAGGCTGACGCCGACCAGAAAATTGTATTTTTTAAAAAAAGCTGCCCAGCGGTCGTTAATCAGCGTTCCGTTTGTCTGAATGGAATTACCGATGCTCGTCCCCTTCAGTGCGAAGCGAGCCTGAAGCGACACGACCTCTTCGAAGAACTCCATACCCGCCAGAAGTGGCTCCCCTCCCTGCCAGGCAAAAGAAGCCGCTCCCCGCGACCGGGCCATATATTCTTTAATGAATTTTTCCAAAATAACGGAATCAATCCGGTTGATCTTCGGTCCCGGCTTGCCGCCGCATGTGCTGTAATAGCAGTAATCGCAGGCCAGGTTGCAGTCCTCCGAAACCGTCTTCCACATCACGCCCACATGCCTTTGTTCCATTGTTATGCTACCGCAGCCCATATTTTCACCTTCCTTGTCTATTGTACTTACTTTATAATATCGCAGCGAGATCGGCCAGTTAAAAAAGCAAAACCGCTCTACGGTTACGAAGGCGTTATGCCCTTCATACCGAAGAACGGTTTTATTTTATATGTGTTATCCGTCTCCTCAAGGCAGAGCCAGCTTTCCCAGAACCGTTGAGCGGCCCGCGCCCGTGGCGGAAGGCAGATGATTGCTGATGCCATGCATGAAATCATTGCCCAGCAGCGCGAAAATAACCGCTTCCTTCGCATCGTCGCTGACGCCCAGCTCGCCCGAGGTCCGAACGGCCTGGTTCGGCAGCTGCTGCTGAAGCATCTTCAGCAGCGTGCGGTTGTGCGCGCCACCGCCGCTGACGATTACCTCGTCGATAGCGCAGCGGGGGAAGACGAAGCGCTTGCAGCCCTCGGCGATCGTGCGCGCCGTGAAAGCAGTCGCCGTAGCGACGATGTCGCTTCCGGCAAGCCCCCGCGCCGCAGCCCGGGAGACGAATTCGGCGGCATACGCCTTGCCGAACAGCTCCCGGCCCGTCGATTTCGGCGGCGCTGCAGCGAAATACGGATGCTCCAGCAGCTCGGCAACGAGCGCTTCGTCGGGGCTGCCCTTCGCGGCCCAGGAACCACCATCGTCGTAAGACAATTGGCCATCCGACAGCAGATATACAGCCTGGTCAATCACCATGTTGCCGGGACCTGTGTCGAAGGCGAATACATCTTCCGGTCCGGCTGAGGGCGGCAGGGCGGTGCAGTTGCCGATGCCGCCGATATTTTGCAGCAGCCGCCCCTTGGACGGATGGCGGAACAGGATCAGGTCTCCGTACGGGGCGAGCGGCGCCCCCTGGCCACCGACCGCCATATCGGCCGGGCGGAAATCGCCGACGACCGGCCGGCCGGTCCGCTTGGCGAGCACGGACAAGTCGCCCAATTGCAGCGTGGAGCGGACCTTGTAAGGATCAGTGGCGTCTCCTTCAGGGATATGCCAGACCGTCTGGCCGTGCGAGCTGATCAGATCGATGTCTTCCATGCTCATTCCGGCGAGGCGTACGGCCTCCAGCGAAGCCTCGGCGAATTTCTCGGCAAGGTAGACGTTCATGCCGCATACAAGGTCCACCGAGGAGCGCTCGGTGGTGCAAAGCTCCTTCAGCCGCTCGCGCAGCGCTTCGTCATATGGGACGCTGTAGTAATGCAGCAGCTTCACTTTCGCTTCAAGTCCGGCGCCTTCGATGGATACAATGGCCGCGTCGATGCCGTCCAGCGAGGTGCCGGACATCAGGCCGAGGACCGTCGCGCTCCGCTTGTTCCACAGCGGCCCGATCATAGCTCGATCCCCCAGCCGGCCGGATGCAGCCCGCCTAGCGATACGGGCAGGCGGCCCCGGAACGGAATGAGGCCCAGCAGCGCCTTCGCCAGGCTGTCCATCGCAAGCGGACGGGATTCGTAAGCTGCCGCGTAGACCTGCACTTCGGGAAAGGCCAACAGATCATAGGGATTGCGCAGGGCTGTCACCGCCAGCGGTTTCCCGAGTTCGAGCAGGGATTTCACCAGCGAGATTTGAGCGGCGTCGAACTGCGCGTTGTACGTGCCGACAACGAGATGCCCGTATCCCCCCTGCTCCGCTTCACGGACCAGTGAATCGAGCCGTCCGGTGATTTCAGCCGGCGGAACGACAATCTCGCGGCAATCCAGGCCGTGCCGCTGCAGCGCGGAGCCCAGCCCAGGCCCTGCCGCCACCGATTCATCGGCCTGGGTCACCGCCCCCGGAGCGATGGTGACAACGAGCGTCCGTTCCCCGCCGAGTGGAAGCATTGAAAGATCGTGCCGTACGAGCGTCACGCTCCTTTCGCTGATCCGTCGCGCAATCTCCCGGTGCTCCGCATTGCCGAGGAGAGACAGATCCGGCGCGCCGGGGCCGCCTGCCGCCGGATCTGCCATGCCGGGAAGGCCTGCGCCGGCCTCATTCTTAACCGGCGGCAAGGCGGCGGCGCTGACTTGTTCGTCCTCCGGCGCTATTCCGCCCGGGAGACTCTCGGGCAGCTGCCCAACGCCCAGTACGCCGCGCCGCAGCTTCATAGCCAGCAGACGGCGGACGGATTGGTCGATGCGCTCCTCGCTTAATCTCCCATCTACCACCGCCTGCTCGATCGCACCTATGGCGCCGAGCTGCCGGTCGAGGCGATGGCTGACCAGAACAAGGTCCGCACCGGCCTCGACCGCCATGACAGAAGCCTCAACCGTGCCGAAGTGCTCGGCAATGGCGTTCATTTCCATACAGTCGGTCGTAATGATGCCTTCGAACCCCAGCTCCTCGCGCAGCAGCCCGGTAAGCGCCGCCTTCGAGAGCGTCACGGGCAGCTTCCCGCTCTCGAGCGCCGGAAAATAAATATGCGCGGACATTATGGCGTCCACGCCCGCCCGCACCGCTTCCCTGAACGGCTTCAGCTCAACCTCTTCCATGCGCTTGCGGTCATGCGGCACGGTGGGCAGGTCGAGATGGGAATCCACATCGGTGTCGCCGTGCCCGGGAAAATGCTTGGCGGTCGCCGCGACACCGGCGTCCTGAAAGCCCCGGAGGGTCCGTTCGCCGAACCGCGCGACCTTCTCCGGCGATTCGCCAAAGGACCGCACGCCGATTACCGGATTGTCCGGGTTGTTGTTCACGTCCAGCACCGGCGCATAGTTCAGGTTAATCCCCATCGCGGCAAGCTCCCGGCCGCTGGCAAAAGCCGCCAAATAGGCGTCCTCCTCCGACCCGGCGGCGGCAATGGCCATTCCGCCCGGCATCAGGGCGACGCCTTCGGTAATCCGCGCGACCATTCCGCCTTCCTGGTCGATGGAAATCCAGAGCGGCGGCGTGCCGCTCTTCGCGGCGGTGTCCTGCAGCTCCGCGGTAAGCCGGATAACCTGGGCCGGCGATTCCACATTGCGGGCGAAATAAATGACGCCCCCGATTTTATAATCGGCGATCAGCCGCCGGAGATCTCCGTCCATGGAGGTCCCGTGGAAGCCGCAGATGACCATCTGGCCGATTTTGTCCCTCAGGCTCATTCCGGCCAGCCTGTCTTCCACTATGCCTGCTGTTTTGCCGTCCGGTACGCCCGTTCCGCCAGGCAGCGGTTTACCCGAGACTCCGTTACCGTTCGCATCCGAGGCGATGTCCCTATCCACCGGGTTATTCGCCGTTATGAGCACTTCCTCAATCTGCCGCTCCATGCTGTCACTTCTCCTTTCGTAGCTGAAACTTGCGTTAGACCGCCTTTTTACGAATACAAAAGATAAGGCCGGCGCAACTCCTTCCACTCTTCACTGTCTTGAAGCCAGTCCGCAGCAATCCGTTTGAGGCCTGCTTTCTGCCCAACATAGCTTCGGACCTCGTCCCCGCCGGTCAATAAATCGATAAAATGCCGCGAGCCCGCCTTCGGCGGCGCCAGCCATTCAAAATGCTCCGGATACAGCGATTGCGCTTCATGCAGCAGAACCAGTCCCGTCAGGGCGGATTGAAAGCGGTCCGGGTCCGTAACGAACAGGCGCACGCCGCCGCACAGCTTCCCTTGATGCTTGGAAAAAGAGGGCGTCATATATACCGGATGGGCATAAACACCCGGCAGTTCATGGCGGTTCACCGCTTCGGCGAAGGCTTCGCCGTCCATCCAAGGCGCCCCGATCCACTCAAACGGCCGCGTCGTTCCCCGCCCTTCGGACAAATTCGTCCCTTCGAAAAAGCACGTCCCCCCGTACACTCTGACGGTATCGACATCCGGCATATTCGGCGACGGAAGCATCCACGGCAGTCCGGTATCGCCATATTCCATGCTGCGCTCCCAGCGTTCCATCGGAATGACGCCAAGATCGCATCCAAGCCCTTTCTTATCATTGGCCATAAGAGCCAGTTCGCCGATCGTCATGCCCGTGCGAATCGGCATCGTCCACGCGCCGACCATCGATTCGTAACCCGGCTTCAGCAGTCCGCCTTCGCAGACGAACCCGCCTAGCGGATTGGGCCGGTCCAGCACCAGCAGGCTTTTGCCGTTCTCCGCGCAGGCCTCCATGACATACAACAGGGTGGACAGGTAGGTGTAGAACCGTATGCCCAAATCCTGAACGTCGAACACCACCGTATCGACCTCGTCCAGCATGTAGCTCTGCGGCCGGGTATGCCTGCCGTACAAACTGTACACCGGAACGCCGAACCATTCGTCCCGTTCATCCTCAAACCTGACGCCCGCCTGATGCTGGCCGCGTATGCCATGCTCGCAGGCGAACAGCGCCGTCAGCCGGGAAGACGGCAGCTCCGCGCAGACGCTCGCGGTAGAGCGGAAATCCGCCGTGATCCCGGTCGGATTGGTGACAAGGCCCAGGCGCCGCCCGTCCAGCAGCGGATGGCCAAGACCGGCGGCAAGCCGGTCGGCACCGGAGCGAACGCAGGGGCGCGGCTCATCCTTTCGACCTCCGGCGGCTCTATTCATAACCGCTCCCTTCCCGCATAAACGGCGCCTCCTGCCTCTTGCCCTTCCTCCGCTTCCTCCGCTTCGTCCGGGTTAAGGACATTGTGGACGGCTTTATGGGAATAGACCGCCAGCATGCCGCCGAACAGAGCGAAGAAGCCAATAACGGTCACGGCCAGCATCACACCGACGCATACCGCCTGAAAGAACGCTCCGATCGTATAAGCGGGATGCCGGAAGAACAGCTTCACGCTCTCGCCCATCGCTCTAACGATGCCCATCTCCCGTTGAATTACCAATTGCAGCGTATAGAACTGGGAAATGAGCGCCATCGCCACGAAATAGGTCTGAAAAATGGCAACCGCCCGGCCCGCCAGGCTGCCCCGCCCGCCGTAATACCACCAGGTCGACCACAAAATCACGCCCAGCAGGGCCATCAGCAGGCCAAGCGTAAAAGCGGGCGCGAAGCCTTTGGCGGCACCGGCCAGCATCTGGCGAACGGAAAGCTTCTGCCCTTCCGTTTTGCGGTGATAGGCGTAGAACGAACCGAATAAGAGCGGCATGTAGATGAGAGGCAGAAGCAGAAGCGTCAGCGTTGCCGGAAGAAACAGAATCGCCGGCACCAGTACGGCCGATCCGGTCAGACCCAGCAGCGTAAGCGGGATGATCTCTCTGTAAATCTCCGATCCGGTGCCGATCAGCACCTCGTTCAGTTTTTTCATTGCGTGCGCCTCCCTTTCAATAAGACAGAATTGACGCCTGCCCTCAATTATCCGGTTATACGTTCCTGCGTCCCCGGATCAAAATAATGGCCTTTTCTCAAATCAAGGATAAATTCTTTGCTCAGCCCGTTATACCCCTTGGTCTCGGGATGCACCTTCGCGGTCACCAACCGGTTGCCGACGTGAAAATACATAAGGTTCTCCGAGCCCAGATGCTCGACGACCTGAATACGGGCCTGAAGCCGATGCTCCGTGGAAACGCCGGGTGCAAAGTCTTCCCCGTAAATATCCTCGGGGCGGATGCCAAGCACAATGTCCTTGCCCGAATAAGGAGACAAGCGCGCAGCAACGTCCTCCGGCAGCCTAAACGATCCGCCGTCCACGATAAGGTGATCCCGCTCGACGTGAGCGTCGATAAAATTCATGGCCGGAGAGCCGATAAAGCCGGCGACGAACATATTCTTCGGATTCGCGTACAGATCCGCCGGTGAAGCGATCTGCTGAATGACCCCCTGATTCATGACGACGATGCGCTCGCCCAGCGTCATGGCTTCCACCTGGTCATGGGTAACGTAAACGATGGTCGCCCCCAGCCGCTTATGCAGCTCGCTAAGCTCCACCCGCATCTGTACCCGGAGCTTAGCGTCCAGATTGGACAGCGGCTCGTCGAACAGAAACACCTGCGGATCGCGCACGATGGCGCGGCCGACGGCCACCCGCTGGCGCTGCCCGCCGGACAGCTCACGCGGCTTGCGCTCCAGCATATGATCCAGCCCGAGTATGGCGGACGCTTCGCTCACTTTTTGATCAATATACGCTTTCGGCTTCTTGAGATTGCGCAGCCCGAAGGACAGATTCTCACGGATCGTCATGTGCGGATACAGCGCATAATCCTGAAACACCATCGCGATGTCGCGGTCCTTCGGATGCAGATCGTTGACGATGCGGTCGCCAATGATAATATCGCCGCTCGTCTGCTTCTCCAGACCCGCGATCATTCGCAGCGAAGTCGTCTTTCCGCAGCCCGAGGGACCGACGAAGACGACAAACTCCTGATCCTCTATTACAAAATCCGATCCCGCCACCGCGGTGAACGGCTTCTTGTTGCGGTCGATAAACTGCTTGCGCACCTGGCGAAATTCGACGCGTGCCATAGTTCTTCCCCCTTAAATAGCCTCATTTAGCATAGTCTGTGCCGTATAAATGCCAAGACGCCATACCAGCGTTCATTGGCTCTCTCAGGCATACGGTTGTCTGCCGACTGCTTTCATTGCTGCCCGTCTCAGCCTTTCACGGCCCCGATCGTAATGCCCTGCAGGAAATACCGCTGCAGCGAGAAGAACAGGATCAGCATCGGCAGCGCGCCGACCGTCGCCCCTGCCATAATGGCCCCATAGTCGGTCGATTCCGCGAATACGAAGGATGCAAGTCCCACCTGAATCGTCCGCATCTCGGTCGAGTTGGTAATCAGGAACGGCCAGAAAAATTCATTCCATGATGCGACAAAGGTAAAGATCGCCAGCACCGCAAGTCCCGGCTTCGCAAGAGGCAGGATAACCTTCCAGAAAATCCCGAACTCCGAGCAGGCGTCGATCCTTGCAGCGTGAATGAGCGAGGTCGGAAGCGACGACATGTACTGCTTCATCAAAAAGATGTTGCCTGCGGTAACCGCGGTTGGCAGAATGATCGCCGTGTAGCTGTCGCCGAGGTTGAAGACATTAACCACCAGGACATACAGCGGAATCAGCGTCACCTGCGCCGGTATCATCATCGTGCTGAGCAAAAGCCAGAATACCGCCTTGCTGCCCGGAAATTTCAGTTTGGAGAACGCGTATCCCGCCAGCGAAGCAAAGAATACGTTCGTTATGGTCAAAACAGTGGAGATTAACAGCGAGTTCGCCAGCCAGCGCCAGGCGGCCGTTTTGGCAAAAAAGCGCTCATACGGCGCAATCGATAACGCCCCCGGAAGCATCTCCGGCCGAAAGCTGGCCGACGCCGCCGAATCCTGTACCGAACCGACAACCATCCAGTACAAGGGAATAATGGTGATAAACGCCCAACCCGCCAGACAGGCTGCGGCCAGGATCAAAAACAGTTTGGATTTCGATTTCAATTCCCTTTCGCTCCTTTCACCCTAATACTCGACGTCACTCGAGAAGTATTTGAACTGAATGACAGAGACCAGGATAATCAGAAACGCCAGCACGAATGATTGCGCCGAAGCCAGTCCGAATTCGTAGAATTTGAACGCCGTCTGGTAGATCAGATAAGCGATGGTCGTCGTTGCAAAGTTAGGCCCGCCCTGCGTCATCATATAGACCGAGATAAACACCTGGAACGAAGTGATCACTCCCGTTACCAGCAGATACAAGGTCGTCGGCTTGAGAAGCGGCCAGGTAATCGCCCTGAACTGGGTCCACCCGCTGGCATGATCGATATCCGCCGCTTCATACAGCGATTTTGGAATACCGCCCATCGAGGCCAGGTAGAGAATAATGCCCGCGCCGTGAGAACCGACCCAGTTCATCAAAATCAGCGAGAACAGCGCGGTCTTCGATTGACCGAGCCAAATGACCGGGTCCAGACCGAACAAACCGAGGAACCGGTTCAGCAGCCCCACATCCGTAGGATCGAAAATGGCGAGCCACACAATGGAAATGGTCACGCCTGAGGCGACAGCCGGCAGATACATAGTGGCCTTGAAGAACGTCTGCCATTTCGTCTTCATCTGATAGATGAAATGAGCGAGCACGAACGTGATGACGATGTTGACCGGTACCGTGCAGACCGTAAACACCACCGTGTTCCATATCGACTTCCAGAACGTATCATCCTTGAACAAACGCTCGTAATTATCGAAGCCAACCCACGTAGATTGCATAATATTGTACTGCTGAAAGCTCATGACCAGAGCCGAAATGACCGGATATAGCGTAAAAATGAGAAAGAGCAGCACCGGCGCAAGGATGAACAGATAAGCCCATCCGTATTCCCGCCAGAACCTCCCGGCGGCGCTTCGCCGTTTGGGAGCGATTGTCGTCTGCATGAAGTGTCCTCCTAACGCTTAAGCTGAAAGCAAAGGGGACGATGCCGTCCCCTTTGACCTGAATTTACTGCCCCAGCATTTGGCCCGCTTTGCTCTTGAAATCCTCCGCGATCGCTTCCGGAGTCTCTTCTCCCGAGTACAGCGCCTGAATATTCGGCGTAACGACCTGCTCCTTGAACTGCTTCATTTTGGCTGCTGCGGCGGTATCGAGGCTCAGGGTAACGGGGATCTGGATGTTCTCAGCCATTTTCTTGGAAGCCGCAATGGTTTCAGGCGTGCCCAGCTCCTTGCCCGCATACATATCCGCCTGGGATTTGCGGACGAAAGGAAGCACCAATTCGTTGGAGGCATTGCCGGCCTTCGCGTTGCTGAGATATTCCATCAACATGAATGTATTCTTGGCGTGCTGTTCGCCTTGGTCGTTCTTCTGCTTGAAGGCGACATAGCCTTCGGCGCCCATCGTCGTTTTGGCAGGAGCGTTGTCACTGTGCGGTACCGGCAGCAGGACGAAATCGATTTTTTCGCCGGTAACCTTGCCTGCATCAATATCTTTGTTGCGGTTCTGGATCATCACGTCATAGTAAGGAATGGCTTTGGAAATAATGGCGGCCTGTCCGGCATAGAACATATCCGAGCGCTTCTTCGGGGCAATCGCCGCGGTTTCTTTTGGCATATATCCTTTGTCCAGCAGACTTTTGATGAAGCCCAGCGTCTGTTTGATCCGGTCGTCGCCCCACTGGAACTCGCCCTTCTCATTCAGAACGTCCGGCATGCCGTTGTTTCGGGTCAGCATTTCAATGAAGTCCAGGGAAGTGCCGTCCGTCACCAGGCCGTACTGCGTGGAGCCGTCAGGCAGCTTCTTGGTTAGCTTGGCCGCCGCTTCGGTAAACTCCGACCAGGTCCATCCGTTCTGCTGAATGCTCTTCCAGTCTATACCCGCTTCTTCAAGAATACGCTTGTTGCCGCCCCAGGCCCACTGGAACTGATACAGCGGAAGCCCGTACTGTTTGCCGCCGATTTGGGCAAGCTCAAGCGTTCCCGGCAAATAATCGTTCTTGATATCGTCAGTCATGTACGGATCAAGATCAAGCGCCAGGCCAGTATTCACATACGAACCGTCCACTGCGTGGAAGTACAGATCCGGAGGGCTGCCCGCGTTCAGCGCCACGTCGAATTTCTGCGGGCCTTCGGCCCAGGACAGTATTTCGGTCTTGACCGTAATGTTCGGATGCTCAGTTTCAAAGGCCGACACCAGACCTTTCAGTTCGTCTTCATAGGTGCCATGGACCGGATATGTCCAGACCGTAATCGTATCCTTGGCATCCGGAGACTTGGCGGAACTGGCTCCTTTGTCCGAATTTCCACAGGCCGTCATGAGAACAAGGACCACAATCATACACAGCATGAGACTCTTTTTCATCAATCTCCATCTCCTTTTTATCAACCTGTTTTTATCAACCTATATAATAGAAACATTTGTTATGGACCAGCCATTTGGACATCTCTCTTGATTGCGGCTAAAGCTGCTTGATGGTCTGACGGCTCTTTTCCAAATAAGTAACCGACTGCTCGTAATTCCGGCTGGCGACCGCCAGATACAGAATATCGATCAGGTTAAGCTGCGTAATTCGGGAAGCCATCGCGCCGCTGCGGATTTCATTTTCCGTGGAAGAGGTGCACAATGGGATATCGGATTGGCGACTCAGCGTGGAATTGCCATATTTCGTAATGCTGATGACCGTCCCTCCCTGTTCCTTGAACAGCGACGCCGCCCGGATGACCTCCTTCGTCTCTCCCGAGTACGAAATGCATACCGCCGTGTCGCCGGAATCTGCCGTTATCGCACTTGTCAATTGGACGTGGGGATCGGCAAATGAAAAGCTTGTCTTGTTAATCCGCAAAAATTTCTGCTGGGCGTCCATGGCAATCAGGTTCGACGCTCCCACGCCAAAAAAGTAAATCCGCCTCGCCTGGTCCAGCGCCTTAACCGCAAGCTCCACCATGTTCGGGTCCAAAATCGTGAGCGTATCCCGTATCGACTGAATATTGTTGTTCGATACGTTCTGCATAATAGCGGGCACCGTGTCATTGGGGCGAATCTCCTGATACCCTGCGGCGACAGGGTCCCGCGTATGAAGATCGCCGGCGACTTTGATCTTGAGCTCCTGGTAGCCTTTGAAGCCGATGCTTTTGCACAGCCGGACGATGGCCGCCTGACTGGAGCCGCTCTTCTGCGCCAGATCCGCAACCGATAGATGAATGATTTCATCGGGATGCTGAAGAATGTAAGAAGCGATCTTGCTCTCTGAAGGATTGAGCGTCTCCAGCATTTCCCGTAAGCGAATAAGCCCCCCGTTCATCAACCCTAAACACCTCCCTTTCAAATGGAATGGCTTTTCATTTCCGATGATCCCATCGCAGTTCTTGTCATATTAAATGACGAATCGAGTTAATATTTCTCCGCGTTTCTGGATTGAGATTATTATATGTGCAGTAAAACAAAATTTCAATATATTTTTTATTTGTGAAATTTTATTTTACATCCGGTGCAAGTTCACCTATAATTATGAAAAAATCAAAGTGGTGATCTGGCAATGAAGATATACCTCGGTCTTGATGGAGGAGGAACCAAAACCGATGCAGCCGCGGTCGATTCTCAAGGTTCCGTCCTTGCCCGCTTTACCGGCGGTCCTTCCAATCCGCATGCCGGAACCTTCAATGAAGCAACCGCGGAATTGGATAGGGTCGTTCGCGGACTGCTGTCTTCTCTGCCGGAAAAGGATATTCAGCCGGGAGGTATCTGCCTTGGAATGTCAGGTATTGATACATCAGAGGAGCGTTCCCTTATAAGTATGGCTGTCAGGAGCACTTTGGCCGAATGGCCCGGCGAGCTTCCGGTCGCAGTCGCTTCCGAAGCGCAAATTTCGCTCATGGCCGCGCTGGGACAGGAATTCGGCGTCCAAATTATTTCCGGCACCGGCTCCATCTGCTACGCCTTCGCCCCGGACGGCTCACACTGGCGCACGGGCGGCTGGGGACATTATTTGGGCGATGAAGGCAGCGGCTACAGCATCGGCCTACGCACGCTCAAAGCCGTCATGCGCAGCTACGACGGCGTACAGCCGCCGACCGAAATTACCGGCATCATCCTTGAAGAATACGGCTTTTCCCGCATTACGGAGCTGAAAAGCTACATTTATAAGCCGGAGCGGGGAAAAGCGGATATCGCCGCCTTCGCCAAGGTATGCCTAAAGGCCGCTTCCGGCGGGGACGAATGTGCCATTCGGATCGTTACGGAGGAAGCCGCGGCGCTGGCGGATACGGCCGCCGCGCTGCTGGAGCGGCTTCCAGCGGAGCTTCGAGGCCGGGCCGTGCTGACCGGCTCTATCTTCGCGCATTCACCCTTGTTTGCGCGGACGCTCCGCGGCAAGCTGCTGGACCGGTATCCGTCGCTGGAATTCGTGGACGGAACCCTTGCGCCGCCGCCCTCGGTCGGCGCGGCTCTTCTCGCCCGCAAATGGTTCGGCGGTCCGGATGCATAAGACAACAATGACAGGAGGAAATAACCCTGATGGATTCCATTCTTGATGGCTTGATTACAGAGCAGCCCAACGACAAGACAAACGCCATCGATCAGTTGAATTCAGCTGAAATTATGGCATTGATTAATGAAGAAGACCGGCTCGTCCCCGGAGTGATCACCGGGCTGATCCCGCAAATTGCCGCTGCGGCAGACCGGATTGTCGAAGCCTTCCGCTCCGGCGGACGCTTGTTCTACGTCGGCGCGGGAACGAGCGGGCGTATCGGCATCCTCGACGCCTCCGAATGTCCGCCCACCTACGGAACGGACCCGTCGATGGTTCAAGGGCTGATTGCCGGCGGCTTCAAGGCCGTTAAAGACCCCGTCGAAGGCGCGGAGGACAGCGAGGAATTGGGCGCCGCCGATCTTGAAGCCGCCGGCGTCACCGCCGGGGACGTCGTTATCGGCATTGCCGCCAGCGGCCGCACGCCTTATGTGCTCGGCGCGATGAAGCGGGGCGGCGAGCTGGGCGCGGCCGTGTTCGGCATTTGCAACAACCATGGGACGCCGATGGCCCAAACGGGATTTCCGGTCATCGAGGCCGTTGTCGGCCCTGAGGTTGTAATGGGCTCTACCCGGATGAAATCCGGGACGGCGCAGAAGCTGATCCTTAACATGCTGACTACCACCGCCATGATCCGGATTGGAAAGGTATACCGCAATCTGATGGTCGATTTGAATCCGTCCAACAAGAAGCTGGTCCACCGGGCCAAACGGATTATCGCCCTGGCCACGGAAGCGTCCGCCGCCGAAATCGAAGAAGCCTACCGCGAATCGGAAGGCCAGGTTAAAACCGCCATCGTCATGCTTCTGGCGGGTGTCAGCGCCGCCGAAGCACGCAGCCGGTTATCCGCCTCGGGCGGCTTCGTGCACAGCGCGGGCGACCGCGGCTAAACCGTAATAAAGTCCGAATGTATCGGATTTAACCGATCGAACTCCTTCCTATTTATAATAGTAGAAAGACAAAACCTCCGGTTCCATTTCAATCATGGAGCCGGAGGTTTTGTCTATTCCGTTTTTTCTATTAAAGTGGGGTTGAAGCTGCCGATTCGGCGATAGAGTCGTACACTTTTTTTACATTCGGCTTAAAATAGGTAGTAAAATACCAGTCCACATAAGCTTCCGGCACTGCAAGCTCATCGATGCTCTTCTTGTTCTGAACGGCTTCCGTCACCAATGCGACAATATCATTGATATAACTTCTCACCTCATGAAGCTCTTTCACCCCGCACACTTCCCCATGCCCCGGAATGATCGTTTCTACACCAAGCCCTTCGACTCGTTCCAAAATATCCAGCCAAGCGTCAGGATTGGCATACATCATTACAGGATGATGCTTCGAGAGCACCAGATCTCCCGTGATTGCGATTTTTTCTTCCGGGAGGTACACGAAGGCATCGCTTTGTGTGTGACCGCCGCCATAGGTGATGAGCTGTACGGTCCGATCACTGCCGTGGATCGTCATTTGTCCGTCAAAAGTTATCGTCGGCAGAGTATATTCGAGCTTGGGGAGTATGTTCATGTACTCACGGTCGCTGGCATTTTCCCATTGCATTTCCTTTTTTAGCTTGTCATCCGTCTCTTGCTGTATTTTCTCGTCGAGTTCATCCATAGCCTTAACAATCGGTTCCGGATTTGCCAATTGCCGGGCCAGCCGTTCTGTTCCAAACGTCGCCATAATTTCGCGGGTAACCGATGTAGATATGATTTGCGCCTCGGGGGCAAACACTTGATTTCCGCTCGTATGGTCACTGTGCCAATGGGTGTTGATTACATAAGAAACCGGCTTACCCGTAAGCTCTATTGCGGCTGCCTGCAAATCCTCCGCGGCTTCTATGGTTAAGAAGGTATCCACCACAAGCGTGGAATCGCCAAGGTCAATAATTGCCGCGTTTCCTAAAGAGCCGGTACCGGGGACCGATATTGCTGCAAATACCCCGTTAGCGACGTGATTAAGCCGAAAATGCTTGGAGCCTGAAAAAGTTTCCGTTTGATTTGTCATATGCCGCCTCTCTTTTCTGCTGAAATTACTGATTTATAGTATCACAGTTGTTTTCTGCCAACCAGCTTATTGCGCACTCCACCCCTGTTCATTCAACAAATGGGAGAGGACACTCCCGCGCCTGCCGCCGATACAGCCTACTAAAAAAAGGTGCTCCGCAGCCATCCGGAGATGGCCTGCGAAACACCTTGGGGGAGCTGCCGGATTTTAGGATGCTTTCTTCTCCAGCATACGGTAGATGATAACCGCCGCCTGAGCGCGGCTGGCGATATCCTTCGGTGCGAATTTCTCGGCATCCACACCGTTCACAATTCCAAGCCGGGTCAGCTGCGCGACAGCTTCCTGCGCGTAAGGCGCGATTTTGGACTTATCGGCAAACTTCTGCAGCGTCGCATTCTTATCAATCGGCTGCAGTTGTCCTTTCAGGGCATTCACGATCATAATCGCCATTTCTTCACGGGTGATTTCACGTCCCGGTTCGAATTTGCCGCTTCCGGAGCCTTTCACGATTCCAGCCTGAACGGCTGCTGCGATGGAACCCGAATACCAGACGCCCTGCTTGACATCATTGAATTTGCCGATCGCGCCAGAAGCGTTCAGATTCAGAGCGCGCACCAGCATGGTGACGAATTCTGCGCGGGTCACAGGTTTGGCCGGTGCAAAATTGCTGCCGTCCACGCCATTGATGATGCCTTTGGCGGCCAGAGAAGCAATGGCTTCCTTCGCCCATGCCACTTTCTCCACATCCTTGAATACCGGTGCCGAGGCGGTTGGTGCCGGTGTTGCATTTGGAGCCGGCGTAGCGGAAGGCGTCGGACTTGGCGATGCGGACGGGCTTGGCGTCGATCCAGGGTTAGAAGAATCCGACGGGTTCAGTTTGTTGGTGATGCGTCCTTCAATTTTAGCTGTGATCATGCCGCCCTTGAAGGTCTTCACGACGTAATCATAGAACACGTCGAGGTCGATTGGACCAGGAACGGAAGCACTGGCTTGGGTCAGAACCTTGTAGTTGTCTCCGCCCGCCGCCATAAAGTTATTCACAACGGCCGTATACGTTTGATCGGGTTTAATCGGCGTGCCGTCCGTCTTGGTGAGGCTGGCGATCCGGTCGGCTACCGGCAGATACATATTGGCTGTGTATTTCAGTCCGGCAATTTGCAGCGTTTTGGTGTCTGCCGTTCCGTCGGCTTTCACACCCCATTGCTGCTGCAGCAGAGTCTTGATTTGCGCGCCGGTGAGCGTCAGCTTCACGAGCGTGTTGCCGAACGGCTGGATTTTGGCCAGGTCGCCGAACGAGACATTTCCTTTCGGAAGATCCGCCCGGATGCCGCCCGGATTCATGAAGGCGAAGTCGGCTTGCTTGCCGTCGCCGAAATCGGCGCTCAGCATAGCGTCGGCAATCAGGTTGCCGAGAGCCGATTCGTTGTTGTACGCGTCGGTGCGGGTAATCGTACCGTCAGTCGTACCTACCGGCTTGGTCAGCTCCGGATGCAGATTCAGGTATTTGTCCACAAGTGCAGCGGTTGCCGGATCAGGGGTTACACCATCCTGGAAGGTGGTATTAACAACTGCCGACTTCGTCTTGACATCCCCTGTCGTATGATCGATCACCAGCTTGATGTCCTCAAAAGCCGTGCCGTAAGAATAAGCCTGAACAATCAGCTTGCCGTTCACAAGGCCGTTCGCCAGCGCGTGGTTGTCACCGGCAACGATGACGTCGACCGGCGAATTGGCCGGAAGCGCATTGGCCAGATCGGCGGCTTCGCCGGTTGTCACATCGCCTTTGGTGGAAGCCGGGTCATGCGCCAGCACAACAATCGTTTGGACGCCTTTGCTTTGAAGCTCGGCCGCGTACTTCCCGATCGCCTGAACTTCTTCTTCGGCGCTCAGGAAACGCACGCCCGCCGTTCCGGCAGGTGAAACTTTGCTAGGCGTAGCTTTGGTTACAACGCCGATAAAGCCGATTTTCACGCCGCCGATTTCCTTAATGACGTAAGGATTGATAATCGGCGTATTGTAGGTGCTGTCGATTACATTGGCATTGACATAATCAAAATCCGCGCCGGCATGAACAATTTTGTTGTTCTTCGGATCAGCGCCGCCGAAGATTTGCGATTTCAACGCATCTACGCCTTGGTCAAACTCATGGTTGCCCAGGGTACCGACATCGAATTTCATCAAGTTCATCCATTCAAGGGTCGGTTCGTCGCGTTCAAGCGAGGACACCGGAGCCGATGCGCCGACGGAATCCCCGTTATGGAAGAGCAGAGAATTCTCATATTTCGCCCGGGTTTGATTCAGGTAAGTCGCAAGAATCGCCGCCGTGCCTACATTCTTGCCACCCACCACGGATGTAGTGTCAAGCTGGCCGTGGAAGTCGTTGATGCCGATCAAGTGAACTTCAACGTCCTGGGTCGGAGCGGGAACCGTTTCTTTCAGGTTCAGGCTGTAGACCTCAAATCCCTTGGCATCAGATGCCCCTGTATCCTTGATGTTGCCAGGAAGAACATTTTTGGCGTCAGGCGAGGAAGTGAAGGTCACATTGACATTGCCCTTAATCGGCGCCAAAGACCAGTTGTTATCGGCGGTCGGGTCAATCGTACCCGCATCTTTGATATAATCCATCAGAACCTGACGGTTCTCGGTTTGAGTGTCCATGATCATCTGGGCGGTTTTGACTCCCGGGAAGTTGCCCCCGCCGCTTGCGCGGTAGTTATTCGTCACAACGATAAAATCCTGATCCGGATCGAGCGGCTGATCGTTATAGGTCACTTCAACCACCCGGCTGGAGGTCGGATCGTTAATCGTACCGTCCGGTTTGTATTTTGCATTCTTGGTTACGTCGATTTTGTACTTGATGCCGTCAATCACGTCGAAGTTGAATACGGCAAACCCTGGATTCAACAGGGGCTGAGGCGTGGAAATCGCCGGTTTGATCCGGTTGAACGCGCCCGCGCTCATTTCCAGCCATTCCTTAACGACCGAGCCTTTGACCTTGATCGCTTTCAGCGTGTTGTCGTACAGGTACAAATCGCTCGCGCTGCGGATCGTCAGCGGACCTGCGTCAATGCTTGTATATTCGCCAGGGCCGTTGCGTCCCGCCTTGAAAGGAGCGCCTATGCTGAGAATTGGCAGGCCTTTATATGGGGCCAAGGTAGGATCGGTGGCAATTTCTTTTTCCACATACTGTTTTTGCGCATAGGTTACAATTTGAACGGTCGGATCATCCTGTACCAGGGCAAAATAGCTGTTCATCGGAGCCGTTGTCGTACCGAGCGGTGTACCGGTGTAAGCGATAGTAGCCTCATGATCGCCCCCTACGGTAGCCAAAATGGCGGGATCCTCCGGAGCATCCTTTGCAGACCGGGTCGAAGCTTTGGAAGCGGTCTTGTCCACTGTCCACTTGCCGTCTACTTGGGTGATCGAAAGGTCGATCAGGCCGAGGTAGCCGCCGCCATAACCGGCTTGCACAGCCGGAACGTCATGAATATGGCCGTTCACATTGTCAATATAGCTGTAAGGCTGCTTGGTTGCCGGATCTTTGAAGGAAGCGTCCAGCGACGTGTTATTTCCGTTTGTCGGGAATACTTTATGCGTATGAGAGAAGGTAATCGCATCAATGCCAGGAACCTGACTGAGCTCGCTGATGGCATTTTCAGCGTTTGGTCCCGTTGCCGCAGCGTCGAAGCCGGTATGCGCCATAACCACAACGACGTCCGCACCGGCTGCTCTGACTTCAGGAACAAACTTTTCTGCGGTTTCAACAATTCCTTTGGTCACAACCTTGCCTTCCAGATTGGCCTTGTCCCATTCCAGGATTTGAGGGGTTACCAGGCCGAGAAGGCCGACTTTAATCGTTTGGTCTTGCCCATTCGTGTCTTTTACCGTCTTGGTGATAATCTCATAAGGTTTAAAATAGTTCGTTACGCCGTCCGGCTTATATATATTCGCATTGATATAAGGAAATTTAGCTTTGGTGTCTGCAGCGTCTGTGGAGCTTCCGTTAACGACCCGATCCAGGAAATCCAGACCGTAGTTGAACTCATGGTTGCCGTAGGTCGCCGCATCGTATCCCAGGGCGTTCAGCGCCGCAATCATTGGATGGGGCTTGGAATCGTAGACCACGTCAGTCACCGGCTGAATCTTCGCCTCATATGTACCGAGCGGTGTACCCTGAATCAGGTCCCCGTTGTCAAGCAGCAGGTTGTTCGGCTGCTCCGCTCTTGCCGCCTTGATCAAGGTAGCCGTCCTCGCGAGCCCGACCGAAGATGATGCGGCATTTTTGAAATAATCCCAGCCGTATACATTCGTATGCACGTCCGTCGTGCTCATTAACCGCAGGTCAATTTTAGGCAGCAAAGAGCCCCCGGAAGCGGCAGCCTCTGCCTTATCGGCCCCCCACAGCGAGCCCGTGAAAATTCCACCCAGCACCTGTGCAGAGAGCACGGCCGTTGCCAGCATGGAAGCTAGAGGCCTGTTCCATCGTTTCTTCCCCATAATCTATTAGTCCTCCTATCAAATAGTCTACTTCCGGCGATATTGTATCATACAAAATTAACCAATACCAGACGGGAAATATAAATCTCATGTTTATTTTATGTAAAATTTCTCACACAAAAGGGTAAAAACCCTCCATTTTCGAGTGAATTTAATAAAAAATTCATAATTATTCATACGTTTTGTAAACTTCAGCCTATAAATCTATCGAAATTCGGCGGCAGATTTCCTATCATCTCCCGTCAATAAAAAGAAGAGCCTTGCACAGCAATTTATCTAATTTTGAAGGATATAAGCGGATCAAAAACCCAGGGTTTTATCCAAATTTTTGGAATTATGAACAACTTGGGCTCGGTGTCCGCAGCCGGCTCAGCAGGTAATGGATGACCTCCGGTTCACAGACCGAATAACATGGAATTTCTCCCGCTTATTTCTCAAAAAGCTGCCGGTACGGGGTAATGAGATGGAATTTCTCCACCATATTTTTGAGTTATAGCCGAAAATCAACGTAAAGCGGCCAATAAGCGGGAGCTTTTCCCGTTTATTGGCCGCGAGGGTCCCTTTTTCCGAAAAAAAAAGGGACCTTTTCCCGTTCATGCATATGTCCGTCTGAAACTGGTGCTCAACGTGGATTGAGATCGTTTTCCGCGGGTACATGCGCTCGATAACCTCCGGCAGTACGCTCCCGATGACAATCATACCGTCCAGATCGTCAAGCGGCTGCTTGGGCAGCTGCCCGTTCAGGTGGAAGCTCCGAATCACTTTAATGCCGAGCTCCGCGAGCTGCTTTTCCGCCCCTTGCCGGATATACAGGAAATAAGGATCTTCGTTCTCGATCTCCGGCGGATACCAGACGAGAAGCCCGACTTTGGCCTGCTGCGGCTCAAGCGTGCTTGAAGCCGGCTTTTTTCTGCGTTTCGAAAAATCATAGTTCATCTGCCGGGCCGTACCTAAGACTCGCCGCCGCGTCTCTTCCGTAACGGAAAGTGACAAGTCGTCGTTCAGTATTCTGGATACCGTCGCGATGGATACATTGGCGCTGCGCGCAATATCGCGAATCGTCGTCATTGTTCATCCTCCCGAAGCGAACCGTTTGTTTAGTTAATGTTTACTAATATCAGCACTTCATCTTAACAAGATAACGCTTTCATTGCAACATGTTTTTTGAAGATTCCCATAAAAATATAGAGAATACTCTAAAACGCCTACGTTTCGAGCGATTAATAGGGTTAACGGCTCGAACTTTGTTTAGTAAACAAATACAAAATAACTGCGTCGTTCCCGGTAAAGTCCGCACCGCGTTCCCCCGGCGAATTCCATCCCGCATTCCGGAGCAGCGAAAAAGCCGGCCCCCTTTACCGTAAAGAGGACCGGCTGTATGAACAATTTTATTATAAGCTTGGAATCAAATCATGTTCTCCGGCTTTACCATCCGGTCAAATTCCTCTTCCGTCAGCAGCTTCAGCTTCAACGCGGCTTCCTTCAATGTGAGGCCTTCCTTGTGCGCCAGCTTGGCGATTTCAGCCGCCTTCTCGTAGCCGATATGCGGATTCAGGGCCGTCACCAGCATCAGGGAGTTATGGAGATTGCGGTGAATGACCGGCTCGTTCGCCGTGATGCCCCGGGCGCAGTGCTCCTCAAACGACCGCATGACATCGGCCAGCAGGCGGCAGGACTGCAGGAAGCTGTGAATAATGACGGGCTTGAATACATTAAGCTGAAAATGCCCCTGGCTCGCCGCCACACCAATCGTCACGTCATTGCCCAGCACCTGGCAGACGACCATCGTCATTGCTTCGCTCTGCGTCGGGTTCACCTTGCCCGGCATAATCGAGCTGCCCGGCTCATTTTCCGGGATAAGCAACTCGCCGATGCCGCTGCGGGGGCCGCTGGCGAGGAGGCGGACGTCATTTGCGATCTTCATGAGATCAGCGGCCAGCGCCTTCAGCGCTCCATGCACATGAACAATCTGGTCATGGCTCGTCAAGGCGTGGAACTTGTTGCCGGCCTGCGCAAAGGGAATGGAAAGTTCTTCGCCAATCTCCCCGGCGACCCTGGCCCCAAATTCAGGATGGGCGTTAAGGCCGGTTCCGACGGCCGTTCCTCCGATCGCCAGCTCAAGCAGCGACCGAGCGCTGTCCGTAATAAAACGTTCGCCTTTTTCCAGCATCGCGGCCCAGGCGCCGATCTCCTGCCCCAGCGTAAGCGGCGTAGCGTCCTGGAGGTGCGTGCGTCCAATTTTTATTAGGGACTGATACTCGTCCGCTTTCTGTTCCAGCGTGCTCTTGAGCCGCTTCAGTGCCGGAAGCACTTGACGTTCCACCGCGAGGAAGGCGGCGATGTGCATGGCCGAAGGAAAGGTATCGTTGGAGCTTTGGCCCTTGTTCACATCGTCATTCGGATGAATTACCGCTTCCGCCCCGACAAGCTTCAGCAGTTCGCCGCCTCGGCGGGCAATCACTTCGTTGACGTTCATATTCGTCTGGGTCCCGCTTCCCGTCTGCCAAACGACCAGCGGAAAATGCTCATCATGCATCCCCTGCATAATTTCATCAGCCGCGCGGACAATGGCGTCCGCCTTGGCTTCCGGCAGCAGGCCGAGCTCTGCGTTCACCTTTGCCGCCGCCTTCTTGATCAGCGCCAGGGCATAAACCACTTCGAGAGGCATTTGCTCGCCGCCGATTTTGAAGTTTTGCAGACTGCGCTGCGTCTGGGCGCCCCAATACTTGTCCGCCGGCACCCGCAGTTCGCCGAACGTGTCTTTTTCTATGCGAAATTCCATCCTTCATCCCGTCCTTTTGCCGGATTAGTCTGAAGCCGTTTGCATAGGCTTAACCTTATTTTACAATGGGCCGTGTCGGCGGGACAAACCGCGCCCCATCCCTTTTGGCTTCACTCCTCCCGGCCGCACAGACCGTAGAAGAACAAATGAGTCATCTCCTCGAGAAAAGTATCCATATTGTCCTGCTTACGTGCCACTTCCAGCAGATCTCCGACGCTCTTCATATACATATTCATAAAAATAAGGACGGAATTGGACGAAATTTTGGGCGAAATTTCACTCCTCGCCTTCCCTTCCTCCACCAGTCTGACGATCAGCGGAAGCACCGTTTTCTCATAACGCTCCTGAATGTAGCCGAACATTTCGGGATCGTCCACCATCAATTCTTTGATCTGCGACGGTGACAAGACGGAATACTGCGCCTTTTCCTGATCAATCGAATATTTCACAAAGTCCTTGATCGTCGGGTTCCCCTGCATGAATTGTTCGAAACCTTCGATAGACCGGTCGATGTAGTCCTTAAAGGATTGTTCCAGCAATTTCTCCTTACTGCCAAAATAGTTATAAATCGTGACCTGCGAGACGCCCGCCGCTTTGGCGATATCCGCAATCCGCATCCGTTTGGGTTCCCACGTTTTCAGCATTTCTATCGTCGTTTTCATGATTTTCCGCCTGATTTTCGCCGCTCTTTTTTCAAAACCGTTGATTTTAGTCATTCCTCTTTCACCCTAACCTGACAATATCGGATATCAAAATGTAATTTATGAAATATATTTTATAAAAAATTTCATTACTCTATTGACGCCGGCCTCAGCCAGGACTATTATAACACATGAAATATATCACTAAAAATATTTCATTATTTTACGTCGGAGGTGGCAGTATGCTTACTGTCCAAGGGTTGACCAAAACATTTTCAAACGGAAAAGGGATACGAGACATTTCATTTACGGTAAACAAAGGAGAGGTATTCGGGTTTCTCGGACCGAACGGAGCGGGCAAATCGACGACCATCCGGCATCTGATGGGCTTTATGAAGCCTGACCGGGGGAATGCAGAAATATGCGGGCTGGATGTGTGGAAAGCGCAGGGCACGGTGCAAAAGCACGTCGGCTACCTGCCGGGGGAAATCGCCTTCGTCGACGGAATGACGGGAATCGCCTTCCTTGATTTTATGGCGGATATGCAGGGCCTGAAGCACAAGGGAAAGCGCGAGGAACTCATCCGGCGCCTGCAGTTTGACGCGCGCACGCCGATCCGCAAAATGTCCAAGGGGATGAAGCAGAAGGTCGGCCTCGTCGCCGCATTCATGCACAGCCCGGAGGTGATTATTCTGGATGAGCCCACATCCGGCCTAGACCCGCTGATGCAGAAGGAATTTATTGAACTCGTGCTGGAGGAAAAAGAGCGGGGTACGACCTTCCTGATGTCGTCGCACAGCTTTCCGGAAATTGAGCGGACGTGTGACCGGGCCGCCATTATCAAGGACGGCAATCTCGTCGCCGTGAAAAATATCCACGAGCTGCAGTCGATGCAGCGGAAGCTGTTCGACGTCGTCTTCGAGAACAAGGAGGACGCGCACCGGTTCCGCGCTTCCGGTCTGCCCGTCGAGAATTATGACGATTTCCGCGTGCGGGTCGCCATCCGGGGCAATTATAACGCATTCATCGAGGAAGCAGCGAAATACCGCATTCGCAGCATGGATGTGTTCACCCAGAACCTGGAGGATATTTTTATGGATTACTATGACCGGGAGGACAAACAGCCATGAATTTCCCATTGTTCAAACAAATGATTAAAGTGAACGCCAAGGGGACGATGAACTACGCTTTTGGCTCCGCTTTTTATATCCTGCTGATTATCTGGCTCTATCCCGGCATCGCGAAAAACACCGAGGCGCTTGGCGATATTGTCAAATCCATGCCGGAGGGCGTGAACAACGCGTTCGGCCTGAACAGCGGCTTCGCCAGCGCGGAGGCGTTCATCTCAGGTGAATACTACGGGCTTATTCTGGTGCTGATCCTGTCCATTGTGTGCGTGCAAATGTCGACCCGGCTGATGGCCAGCATGGTGGACCGGGGCTCGATGGCCTATCTGCTGTCCACGCCGACCACCCGGGCCAAAGTATCGGCGACGCAGGCGCTGGTGCTGATTATGTCCCTGATCGTCATTGTGGGCGTAACGACGCTGGCGGGCTTTCTGGGAAAGGTCTGGTTTCTGGGCGACGCCTACCCTTTCAACAGCGCACGGTTTCTGCATCTGAACCTCGTTGCTTTTATGCTGTTTTTTGCGATCGGCGGACTGACCTTTCTGGTGTCCTGCCTGGCCAATGACGAGAAAAAAGCGCTCGGTATTTCCGGCCTTATCGCTTTCGGCTTCTTCACCATCGACCTGGTCGCCAAAATCAGCGACAAGCTGAGCTGGATGAAGTCGCTGACGCTCTTCACGCTGTATCGCCCCGCCGAGATCGTCACCGGGCAAGCGGAATGGGGCCGCAGCGCCCTTGTGCTGCTGGCCGTCGGCCTGGTCTCCTTCGGCTTGGGCATCGCGCTGTTCAAGCGGCGGGATTTGCCGCTATAGGCGGAGTTGGGACGGCGAGAGAGCGCGCGGGGAGCGGGAGCGACGAGGCAAGGGAGCGCGGGTGAGCAGCCTACGAGCGCGGGCGGTGCGACAGCGTGGAGCGGTGACACGGCGAGAGCGGCGGTGCGCGACAGGCGGGAGCGACGTGCGGGAGCGCGGGGCGAGGGCACGGCGGCGAGGTGCGGCAGTGGTAAGCTGGCCGCGGGCGGCCTACAAGCCCGGCTGCTCACGCTGCCAAGGCGGCCCGCCCCTCACCCAAGCCCCAGCACTACGCTCGTTACCACTAAAGCGGAATTTCTCCCCCTTATTGGGCTAATAAGGGCCCAAATCATAAATAAGCGGGAATTTCTCCCTCACATTTGATCGATTAAGATCATTTTCCCGGAAATAGGCCGAATAAGATGGAGGTTTGGACCTCTGTCAAGAAAGTGGACACCCTTTAGCTTGCTTTTCTCTTATTGAACCGAGCAGCAAAGCGAATCGGTGACAGGTACCCTAGTGCACCATGGATTCGTTTGCGGTTATAAAAAAACTCAATGTATCGGTAGATCTCATCGTAGGCCTGCTGTTTCGTTCTAAATCGCTTGCAGTAAATGAGCTCCTTTTTCAGGATGCTATGGAAAGATTCCATGCAAGCATTATCGTAGCAGTTTCCTTTGCGGCTCATGCTGGTGATCATACGGTAAGTCTTGAGCTGTTTTCGGTAATCTTCGGACGCGTACTGGCTTCCTCGATCCGAATGGTGGATCAGTCCTTTTTTAGGTCTCTTGGCAAGGTGGGCATCCTTTAGGGCGCCCAGGACGAGATCGGTGTTCATCCGGTCGCTCAGACGCCAGCCTACGATCTCACGGGTGCATAAGTCCAGCACACTGGCTAGATACAGGCGGCCTTCCCGGCATGGAATATACGTAATGTCGGCTACCCATACTTTATTGGGTTTCTCCACGTGAAACTGCTGGTTCAGGAGGTTTGGAGCGATCGGCAAATCATGATTGGAGTCGGTGGTTTGAACCTTGAAGGTACGGCTGACACAGGCACGGAATCCGAGTTCTTGCATGTATAGGCCGACGGTACGTTCGGTGACGGTTTCGCCTTCCTGGCGCAAAAGATGTGCAATCTTGGGCGCACCATAACGCTGCTGTGAATCGTTGAAATGATACGTGATCCGCTTTAACAGCCGCACCTTGCGCCGCACTCGCTCGCTGGGTTTTCGGCTGCGCCAGGTGTAGTAGCCGCTCCGGGAGACACCTAGTGCTTTGCACATCTTCTCCAAAGGGAACTCGGAGCGATGATCTTCCACAAACTGAAATCTCAGTTCTTTGGTTTGCTGAAGATGTGCACTGCTTTTTTTACGATGGCCAGTTCCTCCTCCGCATCGGCAGCACGTTGCTGGCTTTCGTGAAGTTCACGTTCTTTTTCTTTCAGCAGCTGCTCCAGTTCGCGGACTCGATCCAGGCTGGCGATAGGCTCGTTCTTAAACTCGCGGTATTTCGCCTTCCAGGCATACAGGGTCTTCACAGGAATATTCAGCTCCAGAGCGATGTCCTCTACCGACTTCGTTTGCTCCTGCAGGTACTTTACCGTTTGTTTCTTGAACTCTTCGTTATACTGTTTCCGTGGTTCACTCATGTGAACACCTCCTTAGATAACTCTATTATCTTTTTCTCTTAACGAGGTGTCCACTTTTTATACTAGCTCTAGTTTTCCTGTTCATCCACCTAATTCAAGCCTAAATGGGAAAATATGAGGGAGAAATTCCCGTTCATAGTTTCTATAGTGATTCCACCTGATCATTTTGGCAGCCGAATGAATCGGCATTATCGCCCCTGCCGCTCGCCGAGGCGCCAGCCGGGGCACTCTGCCGGATCGGCCAGTGCCTGCCTCCACCCAATCCGCTCCCGGCTTAGCACCGACCACCTCACATGTGCAAAGCCCTACTCCGCCAGCCCTTTGGCGCGGAGAAACCGCCCGATCCGCCGGGCGGCCTCGGCCAGGCGCTCCGCATCCTGCACAAGCGCTATGCGGACGAAGCCCCGTCCTTCCGCACCGAAGGCGTCGCCCGGGATGACGGCGACGCCCGTCTCCAGCAGCAGCTCGCGGGCGAAGCGCCGCGAGTCGATGCCGGCCGCCGCTGCTCCGCCGGGCAGCGGCGCCCAGACAAACATCGTCGCCGCCGGCTTCGGCACGTCCCAGTCTTCATCACGCAGCGCGCCGATGAAGGCGTCACGGCGCCGCTCATACAGCGGCCCGACACCCTCGCCGGCGTCCGGGCCCATCGCCTGATCCAGCGCGGCGATTGCCGCTTCCTGCACGGGCTCAAAGACGCCGTAGTCGATGTTGCCCTTCAGGGTCCGAAGGGCACCTACGGCATCCCGATTGCCGGCCAAAAAGCCGATACGGCAGCCGGCCATGTTAAAGCTTTTGGAAAAAGAATGAAACTCGACCGCCGTCTCCCGCGCGCCGGGCACCTGCAGAATGCTGATCGGCCGATATCCGTCAAAGCCCATTTCAGAATAGGCCAGATCATGTACGACAAGCAGGTTCCACTTGCGGGCCAGTTCAATCAGTTCTCCGAAAAAAGCCTCGTCAGCCCGAACCGAAACCGGATTGCCGGGAAAGTTAAGCAGAATAAATGACGCGCGCTCCAGCACGTCCTCCGGAATGGCTTCCAGATCGGGCAAAAAGCCGTTCTCCGCCTTCAGCGGTAGCAGCCACGGCGTTACTCCGGCGATAGCCAGCGCTCCGGAATAAATCGGATATCCCGGGTCCGGCACAATCGCCGTATCGCCGGGATTGCATACCGCCAGCGCCAGATGCGCAAGCCCATCCTGGGAGCCCATCAGCGTCAGCAGCTCGGTCTCGGGGTCAATCTCGACTCCGAACCGATGCCGCATCCAGTCCGAGGCTTTCCGGCGGAAGGCAAGCCCTCCTTCCGAAGACGGGTACGAGTAGCCGTCCTCCTTCAAGACGGATTCGCTTAGCGCCCGACGGATTTCAATGGCCGGTCCCCAGTCCGGGCTGCCGATCCCGAGGTCTATAATATCCTTGCCGGCCGCGGCCGCTTCGTTTTTCCAGCCTGCGACCTCCTGAAAGATCGAGGAGCCGAGGCTCGACAGCTTGTCCGCGCGCCATGTGGATTTGGAAGCTTTAAGAGTCAATGGAACACACCTGCCTGTATTATCAAAATCGCAGATTCAAATCGCTGCTTCAACAAGTATATCATCTCCCCCCTGTTCCTGCACCGCCCTAAAGCGATTCAATCTCCTTAAGCGAACAGAGCGCATGGAGCCACAGAACAACGGCCAACGGAGCGCACAAAGTTCACCGATCAGTTCTGCACTCAGAACATATGAAGCTAACATTATGCACCTGGCCCCCGCTGCGTCTGCCCTCGCAGCCCTTGCCCCCCCCCCCAGCGGTCCTCCGGGCCTTGCGGCATAAAAAGAGCCGGTCCCGGGAATCCCAGGCCAGCTCTTTTTCATCTACAGCAGCACTTCCCGCTTGATCGTCTCCAGCTCTTTCGAATTGCCATAGACCGGATAAGCGCGCTTGGTCGGCTCGGCCCACTGCACGCCATTGACGATGACACTCTGAATTTCCGGATGGTAGTAGGTCGGATACGCTTCATGTCCCGGCTGGAAGTAGAAGATTTTGCCGTTTCCCCGCCGGTACGTGCAGCCGCTTGGAAATACGTTTCCGCCTTCAAACCAGCCGACAAAGATCAATTCCTCGGGCGCGGGCACATCGAAGTGCGTCCCGTACATTTCCTCCTGGTCAAGCTCAATATATTCACCGATGCCCTCCGCGATTGGATGGCTCGGGTTCATCACCCACAGACGTTCCTTTTCCCCGACATCCCGCCATTTTAAATCGCAAGTGGTGCCCATCAGCTTCATGAAAATCTTCGACATATGCCCGGAATGCAGCACGACCAGTCCCATGCCCTGAAGAACCCGCCGGTGAACGCGGTCCACGATCTCGTCGCTTACTTCTTTATGAGCGATATGGCCCCACCAGACGAGAACATCGGTATTATTCAGCACTTCCTCCGTAAGCCCGTGCTCCGGCTCATCCAGCGTTGCCGTTGTGGCGTCCATGCCCGCTTCCTTCAGGAAACCTGCGATCTGGTTGTGGATGCCTTCCGGATATACAGCTGCAATTTTGTCGTCGTTCCGCTCGTGCCGGTACTCATTCCATACGGTTACTTTGACCATGCCTTTTTTCTCTCCTGTCCCCAGGTACGCCCGGAGCTCTCAAATCATGGATAGACAGCGCTGTTCCTGCCCGCCAGCAGGTGCCGCCAATCCTGTATTCAGGGCTATCACGCGTACGAGTTTAATCGTTTGCACTACTTATGATACAACTTGGGGAAGGCGCTTTCTTCCTACATTTTAGCCGAATTATTCCCGTATATTGTCCTGCGGTATTTCAGCGGAGATATGCCTGTCGCTTCCTTAAAAAAATGGTGGAACGTCTTCACGCTCCCGAACCCCGAAGCCTCGGCAACCTCCGTCATCGGCGCATCTCCGTTCAGCAGCATCCATTTGGCCTTGTTCAGCCGGTATTCATTCAGAAAGGACACAAAGGTCATGCCCGTATTCCGTTTAAACAGCTTGGTAAAATAGTAAGGGCTAAAGCCCATATATTGCGCAACTTCCTTCAAACTGATCGCTTCGCGGTAATGATTCTCGACATAGGTAAAAATCCGCTCCAGCTTCTCCAGCGTTTCCCTCGATTTGGTGGCCGATTCCTCCGATATTTTCGGTTGGCGGTGCGCGCCGCTCTTTGGAACCTCGCGGAAGATCAAGGTCAGCATCTCAAACATCCGGGCTTTGATCAGGTAAGCGTACCCGTCGGCCCTCCGCGTGTTCTCCTCGTGAATGCTTTCGATTAGCCGCCGCATTTTGTCCGCCACCCCCGCGGGCCACTTGCGCCCCGAGTGCTCCATGGAAGCGAAGATATCGCGGAGCGAATGCTCCCTCACGTCTATGACTGGAACCTCTTGAAAAAAGCCCAAATCAAACTGGATAACCACCCGCTCGCTGTCCGGGGATGCCAGAAAATAATGCACGTCCCCGCTGTCCACGAACTGGATTTCCCCCTGACTCAGATGGATCGGAACATCGTTGATCCCTAGATCCACACTTCCTTTTGCCACATAAATGATCTCGATTTCCTTATGCCAATGCGGGTAGCACAGCCGGTCCCCCTTGGTCACAAAGCTGCGGAAAGGAAAATGCTTGTCGAGCTCCGGAATTTCCAGATATAGTTTCATGCCGTCTCCCGTGCCTTTACGTTTAATGTGCTTTTGATATCGATGATAAGGCAGCGGAGCCCCGCAGGGCAAAGGATTTTTTTCGGGAAAACGGCGGAAAATTCGGGAGCTGGATCGCTTAGGACGGTAAAGGATTGGGTTCGATTCACCCAGCATAGAAAACCGCAGTTATTGCACATAAAAAAAGCCGCCGGGACTTTCCCGGGCAGCTCATAGATCCGGCACATTCCGTTATCATCTTAATAAAAATGGAAGGCCGTGTTTAAGGTGTACTCAGATTGTGCCGTAAAGATGCGCCGGACTATGCTCCGGAACGGGCTGGTAAATTTGCTGCATGGCGTTAACCGCTTGGCTGGAAGCCATGACGACAGGGTATTGGCCTTTGCGCGCCATATAATCCCAGACTTCAAAAGCCTGGTGCGAGCACATCCGAAATGCATCCTCCAGGAAGGAGCGAAGCTGCGGTGTGGAGCATTCGAAAGCAGACCAGGCGTATTCACGGCCGGCTCGTTTCAATGTCAGCAGGTAGGAAGTTGCGATGGAACGGTCGTCCAATTGTTGAAGCTGCACTTTAGGCTGCATCGGCGTATAGGCGGGGGAAGGCGCAGGCATTCCTGCGTTCATCTGCATGTTTGGAACATTCAATGTATCTGGAGAATACGAGCTGTTGGCAAACTCTACTTTCATGTTGTAATCCTGAACGTGGACTGCATAGTGCCGGGCAATCATGTTCTTTAGTTCAGGGTCGCGGGCTTGATCTAGAAACAGCGCCATACACTGAATAGAGTTCGTACAGCTAAGAAGCAGTTCGTTCAGTTCATGAGCTTCGTGGGAGCCAAGCGGCATAATTGACATCTCCTTTTTTATGGTGGATATTTGCGCCTACCGTTCTAAAATGTACAGTTTCACCTGCTTTATTCGTTGTCGTAAAGGCAATGGGCCTGCTCCGTCAGAAGGAAGGTTTCCAATCAAATTGAATCAACCGCAGGGTTTTGCAACCTTTTTTCGTCTAATCCGTTAAATGCTATAAAGAACCGTTTAAGAAAGAACACAGTGGGTATATAGCCTTATACTGTGCTTCATAGAGACAAGGGGGATACGAAATCATGTTATTAAAAAAGACCGCCGTAGTGCCTTTTATCGTACTGCTGTTCTTTTCCCTCATTCACACGTCTAGCACAGCCGGAACCCGGGCGGCTGCCGAGAGCAGCGGACCGGCGCAGGAATTGACCGTCTATATTCACTCGCTCGAGCGGGACGGTGATCGGGTAACCCTGACTGCGGATGAAATTAACTGGTATGAAGGAGCCGAAGCGAACCGTATCTTCGCGGAGCGGGAACCGGAAGCCGCAGCGGAGCTGGGCGGAGCCCCGGACGATTATTATATTGTGAATGACAGCGATATACTGACCAGCTACCCGCTGGCTGACAATGTCAGCATCAAGATGCAAATTTTTGACCACACGGGAAATCCCGGGGATCTGGACATCCATTGGAATGAAGCTGTCGGCCTCGATGCATTTTTGGAAAAATTCAGCAGCACGGATGTTGTTGACCTGAGCCAGTTCCCTTATCACATCACGGTGCAGGACGGAAAAGTGATCTCTATTGTTCAGCAATATATTCCATGATGAATAGAATAAGCCTGATTCGATTGAAATAACGGCCCGCGGCGGGACTCTTAGCCATAAGAAGTCCCGCTTGCGGGCCGCTTTGCGTATAAATGATAATCGTCTCCGCAGTCTCCGCAAATATTTCATTTGGGGCCTGGCAGAGTCTTCGGTATAATAGGGGTTAACCTGAACGGGGATGACAACTTGTGCATAAGGAGATTCTGGATGTTTAAACGGAAGTGGACGATCGCCCTGTTAATTTTACTGTGCGGATTTTTATATACGCTGGCCCAGTTCGTTCTCTCGACGAACCGGCTGCAGCGGCAAGTGGACACGCTTCTGCCCGGCCAAGCCCAGGCAGCTTCCTCCCGGCGGGTCGTCCTGATTTCCCAGGAGCAAGACAACCCTTTCTGGCGCTCGATCGAGCAGGGAGCGCGGCAGGCCGCCGGCAAATACGGCTTGACCCTTGAATACACCGGCCCCTTCCGGATTAATCCGGAGGAACAGCTGTCGCTGCTGGAGCGGGCAATTGCCACTCGGCCCGATGCCATTATTGTGCAGGGCAGCGGCGAAAGCGCTTCGCGGAATCTGATCGACCGTGCGGAATCCTTCGGGATTCCCGTCGTAACCGTCGATGCGGATGAGCCGGGAAGCCACAGGCTGTTCTACGTTGGCACGGACAATCTGGCGGCCGGCAAGGAAATGGGCCGGCTTGTCGCCAAAGCGACAGGCGGCAAAGGAACGATCGGCGTGCTGGTCGGAACACCCCGCGCGGACAGCCAGCGGCTCCGCTTGGAAGGGCTGCGGAGCGTTGTCCAGCAATATCCGGAGCTAAAGATTGCGGACATCCGCTCCTCCGATATTTCACGGCTTCAGGCCGCGGAGCAGACCCGCAGCCTTCTGGCGGCTTATCCTGAGCTGAGGGCTGTTGTGGGATTCAGCTCCCTGGACGGGCTCGGCGCCATGGACACTGCTCAGCGGCTCGGGAAAACAGGGCTGCTGCTGTTCGCTTTCGACGATCTCGCGGACACCAGGGAAGCCGTGCGCAAAGGGCTCATCGAATTGACCCTTGTCCAGCAGCCGCTGGAAATGGGCGCCGAGGCCGTGACCCTGCTGAATAAATATTTCCACCAGAAAACGGTGCCGGACGTCAGCTTCACCTCGATTTCTCCGTTGGACGGCAGCGGACTAACCGAGTCTGCGGGGGAGAGTGCGCCATGAGTATACGCAACAAGCTGCTGATCTTTATCCCCCTGCTCGTTCTGCTGATGAATCTCGTGACCTATTTCCTGTTTCAGAGCGGTACGATCGTTCAGGAAAGCTACGATCTTATTATGGGCCGGGTTCTCAAATACAAAGAGACCGCCGAGGCTGCCGAAGACAGCCTCAAGGCGGTGTACTCCTATCTGCTTCATCCTACGGAGGATATGAAAACGGTGGCGGCCGGGAAGCTTACCCAGATCTCGGCGCTGCATTCCTCCCTGATGGAAACGGGCGCGGTTCCTCCCCTGGCCTCGTCATTGACTGGGTACGGGAATATGATTCAGACTCTGCTGTCGCTTGAGCAGCAGTCGCTGGCCGCTGCTGAGAACGGCAAGGCGTCGGAAGCGTTCTCTCATTATCTGGAGGCCGAAAAGACCGTCTCCTTTATCCGGAGCGAAGGCCAGCGGCTCGTTGAAGGCGAGCTCGATTATTACCGGCCGGTCTATCGGAGCATCCAGGCGGACAATGCGCATCTGTACAAGCTGGGCGTCGCCGTCTTCGCGCTGATTACGACGCTCAGCATCGTGGTCGCGCTCTGGATTTCCCGAAGCATAACGGCTCCGGTCAGCGCGTTGGTCCGTTCGGCAGATTCGGTATCCAAGGGGAACCTGGATACCGTTCTTCCTGATGGCGGCAAGGATGAGCTCGCGGCCCTTTCAAGCGCCTTCAACAAGATGCTGGCGGGTCTCAAGGAGTCCATCGAAAAGGACAGGGAGATTGCCGAAAAGGAACAGCTGGTGAAGACCCTGGAGCTGCGTGCGCTGCAGAGCCAGATCAATCCGCATTTTTTATACAATACGCTTAATGCTCTTTCAAAGCTTGCCCTGCTGGAAGACGCAGAGAAGACGAGCGATCTGATTGTCTCGATGTCGAGCTTTCTGCGTTACAATCTGCAGAATCTGGACCGTCAGGTGCCGCTGCGGAGCGAGCTGGAGCATGTGAAGGAATACATCAGGCTGCAGCAGGCCCGGTTCCGCGACCGTGTGGAGTTCCGGCTCGATATCGAAGAGAAGGCGCTGGATGTCCGAGTGCCCTCCCTGACACTGCAGCCAATTATCGAGAATGCGTTCGTCCACGGGATTGCCCATATGGAGAGCGGAGCCGTCATCTCTCTTATCGTTCGTGAGGACACCTCGGATACGAAGATTATTATCTCCGACAACGGTCAGGGAATGACCGAGGAGATCCGGGAAGCTCTGCTGAGCCGATCTCAGTCAGTACAGGCGCCTGGTGCTCCCGGGCCGCAGGCCTCGGGGCAAACGAAGACGGGCGGACGCTCCACCTCCACCGGTCTCGGCACCCGCAACGTGTTCAGAAGGCTTGAGCTTGTCTATGGGCGGGAGGATTTGGTGCAAATCTCCAGCCAGCCGGGGAAAGGGACTACCGTAATGCTAACAATTCCGGCGAGAAGGAGCGGGATAAACAGTGTATCGGCTGATGATAGCAGATGACGAAGCGCTTGAGCGCGAGGGGCTGGAGCTGATCATCCGGCGGGCAATGCCGGACATTTTCCGGATTATCCACGCCGAGAACGGCAGGACCGCCATCGGACTGGCCGAGGAGCAGCGGCCCCATATTATTTTTATGGATGTCAATATGCCCGGGATTCAAGGTCTGGAGGCCCTCAAAGAGATCAAGGCGCGGATGCCGGACGCCAAGCTTGTGCTGGTGACGGCGTATGATTATTTTGCCTATGCCAAGGAAGCCATATCGCTGGGGGTCAGGGAGTATATCGTAAAGCCGGCCAAACGGGAGGAACTGGTATCCCTGCTGCGAAGACTGGTGGAGGAACTGGATCAGGAAAAAGCCAAACGCGAGGAAGAGCTCGAAATCCGCGACCGGATGTCGCAGCTTATGCCGCTTGCCGAGAATGAGCTCGCTCTCCTTCTGATGATGAACAAAGCTGCGGATGAAGACAGCCTGCAGCTGTCCGAATGGCTGGACTTCCCGCTGGACCGGGGTCTCGGGCTCGTTATCGCCTTCAACGACGACGCGGATATCGGCAGGCAAAGAGCATACAGCGTTATCCACAGTCTTGTCCGAACGTTCGGCAGTTCCATTTCGAGCTCTCTCATCGACAGTCATATCGCCGTATTCCTGCGCGTACCGCCGGACATGCTGGAAGCGGATTTCAACGAACAGTCTGTTGAATACGGAGAGAAGCTGCGCTCCCATGCGGAGCAGCACCTCGGACTTTCCACGGCGGTCGGGATCGGCACGATCCGCGAAGGCGCAGAAGGCCTGCATGAATCGTATTTTGAAGCCGTATTCGCCTCCACCCTTGTCGAGCGCAGCGGCGGGGTGTGCCGCTTCGGCGAGCTGAAGAAAGAGGAACGGGATTTTAACGGCGGGACCCCGGCTGCTATTGACCGGGCAGGCCAGCGTTCCTATGTCGCCGCCGCACTCCAGCGGATAAGGGAGGAGCGGGAGCAGCAGACGATGGGCGTGCTGGACAAGGCGAAGGTATATATTGGCGCCAGGTTCACGGAAGAGCTCTCACTGGAGGAGGTTGCTGATCACGTTCATCTGAATTCTTTTTACTTCAGCAAAATCTTTAAGCAGCTCACGGGCGAAACCTTTATCGATTATTTGACCGGCCTCCGAATCGGAAAAGCCAAGGAACTGATTGCCGCCGGAGAATACAGCCTGAAAGAAATCTGCTTTCTCGCAGGCTATAAAGACCCGAACTACTTCAGCCGGGTATTCAAAAAGGTAACCGGAATCACACCAAGCGAATACCGCGATCAGATCCATTAAGTGGAGTCCATGCCGCCAGGCATGGACTTTTTTGCGCCTGAATGACAACATAATGCTAGCACAGGCATTCTCCTCCCCCTTTCCCGCCCGACCTTAAAGAAATGCGCAAAAGAGCACAAAATCGTGCAGGGGATTGCTCAGCCGCGCACTTTTGGGGAATGATATAATTCAAATATGAACGGCGCCACCTTCATTTATCGGCATCCGTTGTTACATGCAATAAGACGAAGGTTAGGCATTTAGTCTTATAACGTCTTGTCATTCAGGAATTACGAAATGGCTTGGAGAGGGGCAAATATATGAGTACTCTAATTAACAATCCGGCAAAAGAACAGGAGAGCAGCATTAAATTTGTTATGCTTGTAGCGATGGTTGCAGCTCTTGGAGGTTTTTTGTTCGGATTCGATACGGCAGTCATGTCGGGAGCAAACGGATTCCTGCGCGCCCGGTTCGGACTGGGCGACTTCATGCTCGGCTGGACGGTATCCTGCCTGATTATCGGCTGTATGGCCGGAGCGGCGGTATCCGGTGCGCTGGGCGAACGGTTCGGCCGGAAAAAGGTGCTGATTACGGCGGCAATTTTGTACACTGCCGGAATTTTCGTGTCCGCCATTTCGCCGAGCCTGCTGATCTTTATCGTGGCCCGCATGATCGAGGGCGTTGGCATCGGTATCACTTCAACGCTCTGCCCGCTCTATAATGCGGAAATCGCGCCCGCGAAATACCGCGGACGGCTGGTCGCCATGAACCAGATGGCGGTGGTATCAGGTATCCTCATCGGTTCTTTCCTGGCTTTTGGCGTATCCAGCCTCGGAAACGACGCATGGGACGTGTCCACCGGCTGGCGCATCATGTTCGGAAGCGGCATCGTTCCGGGACTGCTGTTCCTGGTTCTGCTGTTCCTTGTTCCGGAAAGCCCGCGTTGGCTGATCAAGAAAGGAAGAGCCGCCGAAGCTCTGCCGATTCTGCTGAAGATTCACGGAGAAGAGCTGGCGAAGAAAGAAGTGCTCGACATCAAGCAGACCTTCAAGCAGGACGAGGAAGCAAAAGCCGCCTCCGGACGGAGATTCACACCGGCTCTGCGCATTGTTCTTATCGTTGGTATTATCACCGCTATGCTTCAGCAGGTTACAGGAATTAACGCGGTTATGTACTATGCGCCGGAAATTTTCCGCCAGACCGGAGCCGGAACGAGCGGTTCCCTTACCCAGACCATTATGGTCGGGCTGGTCAACCTGATCTTCACCGCGCTGTCTCTGTGGCTTGTCGATAAGCTTGGGCGCAAGCTGCTGCTGCTCGTCGGTTCGATCTTCATGACAATCAGTCTTACAATCATCGGCTTCGCCTTCCATACGGGACAGACAAGCGGTCCGATTGTTCTGATCTGCATTCTCGTTTACGTCGCTGCCTTTGCTATTTCGCTTGGAGCGGTTGTCTGGGTAATTCTGTCCGAAATCTTCCCGAGCCGAATTCGCGGCTTTGCCACGGCGGTCGCTACAATGGCTCTATGGGGAGCCGACTTCGCGGTGTCCCAGTCTTTCCCGCCGCTGCTCGCTTCCGCGGGACCAGCCGTAACGTTCTGGATTTTCGGTGCGACGTCCCTGTTCACCTTCCTCTTCACTTGGGGAGTCATTCCCGAGACGAAGGGCAAATCGCTCGAAGAAATCGAAGCGATGTGGGAGACCAAGCACAGCGGCAAACAAGAGAGCCTGCATCCTTCCCTACAGGATTAATTGAAGCTTAAGACGGTAGAAGCGATAATTTAAATAACAGCGAGCGAGGCTGTCCCTTCGTCACCTTGGTGATGACAATCGGGACAGCCTCGTTATATTATTTTCCTAAAATTCGTTTATAATTATGTAAACTACTGATTTTCACAAAGCCTACTGGGAGAAGGAAGCATATATGATCTACATTAAAGATTTAAAGAGCGGCCTGGATATCTTCAAGGCGCTGAGCTCCGAAATCCGGATTCAAATTCTGGAGATGCTGGGCTCCAACCAGGAACTGAACCTGAACGAAATCGCCAAACGGCTGAACCTGACCAACGGCGCGATTACCATGCATATTAAAAAACTGGAAGAAAGCGGTTTAATCAAAATCACTACCTCGGTGGGCAAGCACGGCATCCAGAAGGTGTGTTTTTTGAACAAGGACCGGCTGATGGTTGATCTCCGCAGCAAGGATGCTGACAATCTGTACGAAGTCGAGATTCAGGTGGGCCACTACAGCAACTATGCTGCCGTTCCAACCTGCGGGCTGGCGACCCGTGAACGGATTATCGGAGATCTGGACGAGCCCCGGTATTTCGCCGATCCGCAGCGGATTCATGCGGAGATTGTCTGGATGGCCGAAGGCTTTCTGGAATACCGGATTCCGAACTATTTGAAGTCCAACCAGCGCTTCCGCGAGATTCAGTTCTCCCTCGAGCTGGGATCGGAAGCTCCCGGATGCTTCGTTCCTTATCCTTCGGATATTTATTTTTACCTGAATGGCGTAGAACTCGGCTACTGGACAAGCCCCGGCGATTTCGGCGATACAAGGGGAACGTTCACCCCCGATTGGTGGCCTCCTCATTTGAATCAATACGGGATGCTGAAGCTGCTCCGGATCAACCAGGAAGGATGCTTTATCGACGGCTGCCGCAGCTCGGACGTTACGCTGAGCGATATCAACCTTGATTACAAAAGCGAGCTGACCTTCCGCATCGCCGTTACCGACAAATCGGTAAACAAACGCGGGCTGACGATCTACGGCAAGCATTTCGGCAACTACAGCCAGCATCTGCTCGCCCGCGTGCTGTACGATGTCCGCGAGACCAAAGAGCTTCAGCACGCTGCAGTCGAAGCTGTAACGGAGGTGCGCTCCTGAGAAGGGGACATCCGCCCGCCAAACGGTGATCTTTTGATGAATAGGTTGAGTTTTGGCCGGGGTGCCAATTTATGGCGAATTCGCGGACTTCTATGTTCGCATAGTCTTGCTGCTCCGCGCGCACACTATTCTTCGTCTGCCAAATCCAGCGAGAAGGAGTGTTTCAAATGCGTGAAGGTTTGATTCCTGCTGTTCTTGGTACCGTTGTATCCGCTTCTGGGGCCGCTTTGCTTGGAAGCAAGTATAAGATGGTTGCAACAGGCGTACTTGGTTTTGGTCTCGCGCACATTGTTCTTGGCGCCATCGACCTGATCGAGCATCGGTAGTCGGCTTTGGAAGACAGGATATTCCGCTGCGTTCCGGCGCTTCGCGGGATATCTTTTTTTATGCTTCGCTAAATTTTCCAGCCGATTGAATTCCCCCTATACAAAGGTGAAGGCACTCCCTCATGCAACGACAAAAAAGCGGTCCTTCTCCAGAGCCGGAGAAAAACCGCTAATCATTACTTTATGAACTCGAGCATTTCCGTTACTTCACAGCCACATAGAACAGCCGCTGGGCTTCGTTCCCGGCCGGAATCCATTCAAAGTCGGCATACACCTGCACCTGACGGAAGCCGGCGCTTCGCAGCTCTTCCGCCATCCACTCGGGATCATACGCCCGCTGAACATGGACTTCATCAAACCTGCGATACCGGTCGCTCCCCGGCGCTTCGCTCACGAAGATGGATAAATGATGCTCGATCTCCATTCTCGGCTCATCCAGATCACAAGTCCAGATGTACGAAACGGAAGGCTCATCCATAACAAAGGGCTGCTCTTCCGCATAGCGGATCAGCGTCGAAGGATGGTGAACATCGAACAGAAAGCTGCCTCCCGGTTTAAGCCCCTCGTACGTGCGCTTGAAGACCGAAGCAATCCCGTTCTCGTCCAGGACATAATTCAGGCTGTCGCAAAAGGAAATCACGGAGTCCACCGGTTCCGGCAGCTCCCATTCCCTCATGTCCTGCCTGATCCAGCGGACGCTTCCCTCCCGCAAAAACGCGAGGCCTCGCGGAAGCTCCTCCAACTTCTGCTGAGCCACGGCGAGCATATCAGATGACAGATCAATCCCCGTCATCTGATATCCCGCCTTGGCCAGTGGAATGGTAAGGCTGCCGGTGCCGCAGCCGAGCTCGGCCACAGTCTTCGGCTTGCCCAGCCGTTCCCAGGCGGCCTCGGCAAAGGCCAGCCACTGCGGATACGGCATATCGGCCATCAGTTCATCGTAGACATATGCAAATTTTCCATAGGAGGTCACACAAGGCACCGCGCTTTCCATTGCTATCTTATTCGGCAGAGCTTCCGCCGCCGCCGCTATTCTGCTTTCCGGAAGCCTGATCCGCCTTCTCTCCCTGCACCAGATACGTCCAGCTTTCCTTCTGGGTGATGAGCCCTTCCTTCATCAGCTTGCCGAGCGCTCGCTTGAACGCCGCCTTGCTGATTCCGAACCGCTGCTTGATGATATCCGGCGGCGTCGCATCCGAATACGGCATCCCCCCGCCCGGACGGTTCTTCAGGAACTCCAGAATCTTCTCGGAGTCGATATCCCGTCCGACTTCCTTGCGCTGAGCCATGGACAGATTGACTCGTCCGTCCTCCCGGATGTGAGCCACCCGAACTTCCAGCTCCTCGCCCAGACGAAGCAGCCGCGTCCGTTCCGAGGAATGGATCATGCCGATCGCACCGAAGCCGAGAACGCCCCCATCCACAATGACGAAGGTGCCCATTTGAAGCGGCTTGTATACCCGAGCCTTCAGCCACTGGCCCTTCCAGCTTGCAGGCGCCTGGAAAGTCAGCGGAGCAAGCTCCGGTTCGCCCGCAAGCTTGGCCCGCAGCCGCCCTTGCTTGTCATGCTCCATGATGACGAATACCCGGTCTCCAACCTGAGGATGCAGCTCCTTCAGCTCAGGCAGCTCGCGGATGGGCAGCAGCAGCTGGCGGCCAAGCCCCATCTCCAGGAAGCATCCCAGCCGGGGATGAACGTCGGCCACTTCCAGCAGGGCCAGCTCGCCAAGGGTAAGATACGGTTTCTTCATCGTCGCCGCAAGGCGGTCTTCCGTGTCGTAGAACAGGAACACTTCGATGCGGTCTCCCGGCTTGATTTTGTCAGTAAGCTCCGTATAATGAAGCAGCACATCCTGATCGCCCGCGTTTAAAAAATAACCGTAGGGCGAGACTTCCCGCGCCACTTCCAGCGTCATGACCGTTCCGGCGATCAGGCTCATACGTGTTCAACTACCTTTGCGTCGGACCACAGGCGTTCGATATTATAATACTCGCGCTCGTCCCGGTGGAAGATGTGGACGACCACATCGCCCAAATCCATCAGCACCCAGCGCGCCGCGTCCATGCCTTCAATCCCGCGGATGATGGAACCGGCTTCCTGGGCTACCTTGCGAACCTCGGTGGCGATTGCCTGCACCTGAGTGTCGGAATTACCGTGGCAAATGATGAAAAAATCGCTGATCAGCGAAATGCCGCGCAAATCGAGGGCGACAACGTTCATCGCTTTTTTATCTTCAACCGCGTTCAGCGTAAGACGCAGCAGTTCTTCGGATGATTTGGTCATTCATTTTCCTCCAATACTCTTACTAAATCGTTTCTTGCCATTACCGTAAGCGGAAATACAATTTTCCGTTTCTCCAACAGCAGGCTGATCGTGGAATCGAATCCGGCGATTAATCCCTCTTCGAGACTCGATTTGGACAGCTTGCGGATGCGGTCAACGCCTGGAAAATCGCGGCCCGGCTCGATGTAATCGGCCAGACAGACGATTTTGTCAATCAGGGTCATGCCTTCCCGCCCCGAGGTGTGGTAGCGGATCGCGTCAAGCACTTCCCTATCCTCAATGCCATACTCCGTCTGCGCCACAAAGGCCCCGACCTCCGCATGCCACAGCTGCTTGTCATAGGTGAGCAGTTCCGGCGAAAGATGATTCTGCGTAATGATTTCACGCTGCCGTTCGACCGGCCAATATTTCGCCACATCATGCAGAATGGCCGCTTTCTCGGCGCGCTCCGGATCTCCTCCGTATTTTCGGGCCAGCTTAACCGCCGTCTCCATAACGCCCAGCGTATGCTTCCAGCGCTTAGCAGGCATCTGCGCCGATACCGATTTAATCAACGCTTCGCGGCTGAACTCCATACAAATTCCCCCTTTGCACGTAGTCGAATACCGCTTCCGGCACCATATACCGGATCGATTTCCCGTGGGCGGCCCGCTCCCGGATCATGGTAGAAGAGATATCAACCATCGGCATATCCGCCAGCAGCACCCGCTCGGCGATATGAACGGGAAGTTCATTCAGGTCAAGGGGTGTCCCCGGCCTGCCCACTCCGATGAAGAAGAGCCGGCGGACCAGTTCGTCGATCTCCCTCCATTTGGGCAAATACCGAACCATATCCGCTCCGATAATAAAGTAAAAATCCTCCGACGGATAACGTTCCTGCAGCTGCCGCACCGTCTCAATCGTATAAGAAACGCCTCCGCGCACAATTTCCCAATCGAGGATGCGAAAAGATTCATCGTCCTTGATCGCCTCGCGCACCAGCTCCAGCCTTTCTTCGCCGGAAGCGCCGGCAGCATGCTTATGCGGCGGGATATGCGATGGCATAAACCATACCTGTTCCAGCCCGAAGGCATCTCTGGCCGTCTCCGCAGCCAGCAAATGGCCGATATGAATGGGATCGAAGGTGCCGCCCATAATGCCGACCTTCACGCCCCCACCTCCCTTGCGTAATAGCCCTCCTTGCGCCGGTCTCCTCTTCAGACCGCCAGCGCAAGAAGTGCGGACATATCACGCCCGCTTACAGACGCACTGCGTCAGCGAGGCAGCTCAATGGTCTTGTTGTCGCGGGATTCCTTGTACAGGATGATCGTCTTGCCGATCACCTGTACCAGCTCGGAGCCCGACTGCTCCGCAAGCTCGGCGCCCACATCCTTCGGGTCCTCGTCGCAGTTATTTAACACGCTGACCTTCATCAGCTCGCGCTTTTCAATCGCCTCCTCGATGTGGCGGACCAGATGCTCGTTAACGCCGCCCTTTCCGACCTGAAACACAGGATCGAGATGGTGCGCAAGCGAGCGAAGATAGCGCTTTTGTTTGCCGGTTAACATCATGTATGCATACTCCTTATTTATCAACTATTATTACCCGAAAATCATTTATTTTATTTCCATCAGCCAAGCTTCATCCGGCGCCGAGACTGCTCAGCAGCGCCTCACGCATCGCATCGACCGGAGCGGGCCTTCCCGTCCAGTATTCCAGCGCGTAAGCCCCTTGGTGGATGAACATGCCCACGCCGCCATGAATAATGCAGCCTCTTCTGCTCCGGCTTTCCAGCAGCAGACGGGTATGAAGCGGATTATAGATCAGATCGCTGACGACAATTCCTTCCGGAATGATATCCGGATCGATCGGCAAGCCTTCGATATTCGGATGCATCCCTACCGAAGTCGTGTTGATCAGGACGTCCGTACCGGCGATGTAGCGGCCGATCTCGTCAAGCCCAACGCCTTTGAGATCTCCACGGCTCTTCCAGTCTTCCGCAAGCCGCTTCGCCTTCTCCTTGTCGCGGTTCGCGATAATGACAGCCGACGGGTTCTCCTGAAGCAGCGCGTCGATAATTCCTCTTGACGCTCCTCCCGCCCCGATAATCAGTATTCTCCGTCCCGACAGATCGGAGACCGCCTCCGATTTCAGCGAACGGACATAGCCGATCCCGTCCGTATTGTAGCCGGTTAAAACGCCGTTATCATTGACGATGGTGTTGACGGCGCCGATGGCTTCAGCCGCCCGGTCCACTTTGTCCAGATGTTCGATGACCGCCAATTTATGCGGAAGCGTCACGTTGATGCCCCGAAAATTCAACGTACGGATGGCCTGGATCGTCTCCCCCACTTTATCCGGGGTAACATGCAAAGGTACATAAGCCCCTGGAATACCGAGCGCTTTCAGACCTGCGGTATGCATAACCGGCGATTTGGAGTGGGAAATAGGGCATCCTATAACCCCTAATAGAATATTTCCGCTTGGCGTAGGCCAGGCGGCGGCAGTAACGGTCATGAGCGTCCTCCTTCAGATTAAATCAGCGAAGGGCGAACCAGCACCTTCACGCCCCGCGGGGCATGGACAGCCACAACCGCGCCTTCGGTTCCGTTTATTTTGATCCAGCCCAGGCCGGATACGAATACATCGCTGCGGCTTCCTCTGGCAATTCTGAATTCATGCCGCTGCCAGGCAGGGAGCTTGTCGGCATCTTCTTTGGCCGGGGGGGACAACATTTCGCCGAGGTGATTCCGGTACAGCTCGTCCGCCCGCTCCAGCTTGGTCCGGTGAATATTCAGGCTACCGCTGATATAGCAGGTGAACGATTGATGCTCACCCTGTACAAAATCGAACCGGCCCAGCCCGCCAAAAAAGAGCGTCTGACCCGCGTTCAGCTGATATGCCGCAGGTTTGAGCGGCTTCGCGGGCATCACCGCGTCCAGATCGCGCCGTTCAACCAGCTCGCTGTAGCGCCAAGGGTAGACGATCCCCGGTGTATCAATGATGAAATGACCGTCGTCAAGAGGAATCTTGACGCTGTCAAGCGTCGTTCCCGGATACCGTGAGGTCGTCAATTCCTGCTCCAGATCGCTATAATCCGAGATAAGCCGGTTGATCAGCGTGGACTTGCCTACATTCGTTGCGCCCACGACAAATACGTCGCGGCGGCCGCGAAGCGAAGACACCGAATCCAGCAGCCGGTCAAAGCCCTGTCCCCGCTTGGCGCTGCAGAGGACGACTTCCTCTGTCTTCAGTCCAAGCTCTTTGCTGCGCTGCTGGACCCAGTTGCGCAGCTTGTTCCAGTTGGTCACCTTGGGCAGAAGATCGCATTTGTTCACGGCCAGAATGACAGGATTGCTGCCGACGAACCGCTGCAGTCCCGAAATCAGGCTGCCCTCAAAGTCGAACAGATCGACAATGTGGACGACAAGCGCATTCTTCTCACCGATGCCGGAGAGCAGGCGAAGAAATTCATCCTGATCCACGGAAACCGAAGAAGCCTCGTTATAATTCTTGATGCGGAAGCACCGCTGGCATACTACGGGCTCCCGGTTGTAAGCCGACTCCGGCAAATACCCCGGCCGGTCCCGGTCCTCCGTCTGCAGCTTGGCGCCGCAGCCGCTGCAGCTGACGGGACGCTGCTGTTCGAGCTGTTCGTTCATTCGTGTTGTTCCTCCTCGTGCCACAATCCTTGTTTGCGCAATCGGGTCAGCGCGATCCGTTCCAGACGGCGGTTAATGCGTGTGCCGATTCCTTCGTCACCCAGAGCAATCGGCTGAACCAGCACGGTAAACAGCCCCAGGCGGTTGCCTCCGAATACATCCGTGAGCATCTGGTCGCCGACGACTATTGTATTCTCCGGTGCAAGGTCCATCAGCTTCATGGCCTTCCGAAAAGGGGCGTTGGTCGGCTTGCGCGCTCCATGGACGAATTCAATATTCAGCGGCGCCGCAAACCGCGAAACGCGGTCCATATTGTTATTGGATACGATCACGAGCTTAAAGCCGAGCTGCTTCACCTTCTCGAACCACTCCAGCAGCTCCGGCGTGGCCAGCGGCGCCTTGGCGCCGACCAGCGTGTTGTCCAGATCGGTAATGATGCCCCGGTAGCCCTTGGAATACAGTTCCTCGAGATCAATATCGAATACCGTATTCACCCCCAGTTTGGGGACAAGCGTTTCAAACATACGTTCACCTCAATTTCATACGACAAACTATATCATAATCTTTACGCTTCGGAAATAATTGGGCGGGAAATCTCCGCGTTCCGCTCTTACTTCACCCGCAACAGATTCTTGCGCAGCCGCAAAGCTTCAGTATACACGGACTGCCAGTCTTTGTCTTCAATGACTTCCGGGCTGTACTTCGCTTTCTCAAACCAGCCGAGCAGCGAGGCAAGCGCTGACGAAGCGCCTGGCCGCTCGCCGCTCCAGCGGAGGACCGATTCCCTAAGCGTCTCATGCTTCTCCCGGGCAAAGCCTTTTCGCCGCATGTACGCGGTCCAGCGCTCCGTCTCTGCCACGATCTTCTCGGCCGGCGTTAGCGGCCGCCCGCTGCGCATCCGCTGCAGCAGAAAGCGAAGATCGAACCGGCGATGCCACAACAGGTACGCGGCCCAGCCCGCGATTATGACGACTGCGGCGGCAACGGTCCACACACCAACGGACAAGCTGCTTGCTTCAGCGTTCTGACCGGCAGCCTGCTGCGGGTCCTGCTCGCTCCCGCCGGGCGGCTCTGATGCCGCTGGCTCGGGATCGGACTCGCTCTGCGTCAGCATCGGAGCATTGAAACCCGGAGTCGCCTCTACCGGAATCCAGCCGTAATCCCCGAAATAGACCTCGGCCCAGGAATGGGCGTCTGCATTGGTGATCGTGTAGTTATTGTTGACGACCTGCCCCTGCCGAAGTGCCAGACTGTCGGGAAGCTGGGCCTGCTCGCCGGGGGCATAGCCTTTGACCCAGCGGGCCGGGATATCCAGCGATCGCGCCATCGTCACAAGAGCCGTGGAATAGTAATCACAGTAGCCCTCTCTGATTTCAAACAGAAAGCTTTCCACAAAATCTCTGCTTTTTTTGCGGGACAGGTCCGGTTCATTCGTATAAGGAAACGTTTGTTGTAAATATTGTTGCAGAAGAAGCGTTTTTTCATACGGAGTCTGTGCCGCCGATGTAACTTCCTGAGCGAGACTCCGTACCCGTTCCGGGAAATTGTCCGGGAGCTGCAGGAACTGGCCCGGAATATCTTTCCCGTTATACAGGTCGGAGTACGACTTGGAGCTCAGCTCCTCGACCGGAACGACGGGCAGCTCGGAAGTCAGCACGTACGTTTTGGGATACGCAGCGGAGCTGGTTTCGTTAATGACCAGTGCGCCATCCTGACTCCGCCAGGACAAGCTCTGCGCCTCTTCCTGGCCGTCAATGGAATCGATCCTTGATATGGAATAAGCGCCGAACAGCACCGGATACCGGTTGTTGCTCAGCATCCGGACGGTATATTTAATCTCCTGGGTTTCGGTAGCGGGGGCATAGTCGTTCTCCAGCGTCTTCCCCGCCTCCGCCGGTTCCAGGCCGGTCTGCCTGCTGCGGATGTTGTCGCTCCAGCCTCTGCCGGAGTAGACGGTTCTCGTCTCGCCCCGCATATAAATCCGTGAGTCCGAGGTGACCGACATCACCGGAGAATAATCGAAGGCAAATCCGCCTCCGAGATTGTTATCATTGAGACTGTAGCCGGAAGCTGTCCTTGTCGATCCCGTGCCGCTTGTTCCCGCTGTTCCCTGTGCGGCGCTTCTACTTTGCGGCGCACCGTCGCCGTTCCATTCCCTCCAGGCGGTATAAGGATCGGTCAGCGTCGGCTTGACCGTCGGCGCATTGACGCCGGTCAGAATAACCAGCGCAAAAATAACGGCGATATTGACCGCTATTTTCAGCGGATAGTCAAGCAGATACTTCCAGCTCCGGGGATAGCGCAGCTGAAAGGTCTTCAAATGATTGCTGACCAACCAGCCCAGCCCGGCGAACACCGTCCAGGCGACTTCCTGCCACAGCACCGACGGCGTGAACGAATCCAGCGCGGCAAAAGCGGCGATATTCATGCCTATGAACAGCAGAATGCGCCTCTTGGTTGTCACCAGCAGAGAGGCCGACAGCATAAGGGCCCAGGACACCAGCGCAAACCAGAGATACGGCGTCAGCTGTGAAAATACTTCGGGCAGCCGTTCGCCAAGCCGCTCCGAAGGAAAGGCGGGTATATAAAGGCCATAATATTGAATCGTCCGGTATACGGTATATAGAACTGCGGCCGCTTCCAGCAAGATCCGGTACAAGAAGCGGAACGGGAGCAGAATCTCGATAGCCGCCGTTACCGCCAGTGAGATCAGCACCGCGGCGCTGGTCTGCTGCAGCCAGATCGGATCGGTAAAAGAAAGCCATTGAAGGGCGATGATCAATATCCAAAGCAGGCTTAAGGTATGATGCCAAGACGATTTCAGAAGGCTTAACCAGTTCTTCATCACATGCCCCCTCCCAGCACACCGGGCAGCTCCTGAAGCTCACTCACCTTGTACCCGATGACGCCGCGGGAATGCAATTCATCCTGCCATTCTCCGCGGCGTATACCTGAAGGATTCAGCACCTGGATATGGCAGGGGGTCATCCCCCGGCTCTCGGCCCAACGCAGCGTTCTCAGCACGTTCTCGCCGGTCTGGGGACTGATCAGTACGAAATATGCGCCTTTGGGAAACATCCGGCTGCTCTTTTCCAGCCTTGGGACAAGCGGACCTCTCCCCTCGCCGTTAATATCGATAAGATACTGAATCATTTTCTGTCTCTCCGCTCCGCTCTCGGCGGGAGCGAACACTTTGGTGTTCCGGTCGAGACAGCACATTCCGATGCCGATCCGCTCCCGGATGCCGTAGCCAAGAAGTGAAGCCGCCGTGGAGACGGCAAGCTCGAATTGCGCGGAAGACGAATAGGCGGATGAGGTGCCGTCGATAATAAGCATCGTTTTGGGCAGGGATTCATGCTCGAACTCCTTGGATTTCCACGTTCCCGTCTTGGCTGTCGCATTCCAGTGAATCCGGCTCATGCGGTCGCCGTAGACGTAATCGCGGACGCCGTTGATTTGCGTCGTCTCCCGGCGGGACGGGGACAGCGAGGCCTGGGGGCCGGCCAGACGGGAGTTCCGCTCATACATCATCCATCTGGGAATATGCACGGTTCGCGGCAGCACCCGGAACTGCCCTTGCGCCAGAAAAGCTCCCCTGTACTCCACCAATCCGAATATATCCTCGCTGGCCACCTCCGTCTCGGAAAACGTATAGCGGCCTCGTTCCAAAGGAGGCGTCTGGAACCTCAGCTCCCCCCGCCCCCTGAAGTTCGGAACGACGCTTTCCTCGAACACCCACGACTCTCCGTTATGCCTTTTGAGCATTTCGCGGACAACAACAAAGGGCAGGGGCAAAAAGCCCGGAAGCGCGATATCGAGCTTGACACGCAGGTGTCCGCCCGCATGCAGCACATCGAGCTTGTCCCCTTCCCCAGTTAGAGTGCGGGCGCCTCGCGCCCTGCGCACTCCGGCAAAACCGCCGGCGAGCAGATATACCATGAGAACCGATACCATAGTGAACAGCATAAAAGACGTCTTGCCGCCTTGAAACAGCACATACAGCAGAGTAACACACCAAACCGCGAAGATGCCGGCCAGCTTCGCCGGAAGCCTGACGGCGGCTGCGGACAAATAGCGTCTCATGCTTATTGCCTCATAGTAACGGGCACCTGGATGCTCTGCAGAAGACCGCCCAGCAGAGTATCCGCACTGACACTGTCCAGCCGGGATTCGGGACGCAGCAGAATGCGGTGGCCGAGCGTATAAGGCGTCAGCGACTTCACATCATCCGGGAGCACATAATCGCGCTGATGCAGAAAGGCATAGGCCTTGCACGCCATCATAAAAGACAGCGCGGCGCGGGGGCTTGCCCCGAGCAGAACCAGCGGATGCTCTCTGGTGCCGCGGACAATGTCCAGCAGGTAGCCGAGAACCGGCTCGCTGATATAGACCTCGCGGATTTCCTTCTGGATGGATGCGATCTGCTCCATTCCCGCAACGGGCTGGAGCTTGTCCACAGGCTGGCCCTCCTGGTGGGACAGAAGCAGGCTTCTCTCCGTGGCCGCATCGGGATAGCCGAGGCTGATGCGGAGCATGAAGCGGTCGAGCTGCGCTTCAGGCAGCGTGTAGGTGCCTTCGAAATCAATCGGGTTCTGCGTGGCGCACAGCATGAACGGATGCGGGAGCTCGTAGGTCTCTCCGTCCACCGTTACATTCCGCTCCTCCATCACCTCAAGCAGCGCCGACTGCGTCTTGGTGGTGGCGCGGTTAATTTCGTCGGCAAGTAAAATATTGGTCATTACCGGTCCCGGGCGGAAGTGGAACATCTCATCCCTTGGATGATATACCGAGACTCCGGTAATGTCGCTTGGCAGAATGTCGGGATTGCATTGAATCCGGCGGTAGTCGCCCGAAATCGATCTTGCGAGCGCGCGGATCAGCTGGGTTTTGCCCGTTCCCGGCACGTCCTCAATCAGGACATGGCCGCCTGCAAGCAATGCGGTCAGCAGCAGCTCTATTTCAAATGTTTTTCCGAGTATACAGGATTCCAAATTGGCGCGGACAGCATTTACAGTGTGCATCGATTCTTGGCGTACGGGCATATATAGTAAACCTCCTATGTCAAGGATAAACGGTATGCTTACTATTTTACATGATTAAGAGGGGCAAAGTACATTCGGCAGGGCTTTTGAAATGAATGAAGCGCATACATCCATGCGTATTTCAGAATTGAACCGAAACCAGCCGCTTCCGCCGCAAATAATGCGCTTAAGTAAGCAGGATTTCCAAAAAGTTGAAAGAATCTTTCCATTGACTATATTCCATTAAAGTTGGAGGTCTGGTATGAACGGGGAACTGCGCAAGACCTGGAACGAGGATCACAAACGGCTGACGGCCATGATTTTGATTCCTCGGGAGCATAAGGAAGCGTCGGCTCTGCTGCTGAAGCTGCATGGGCTGCTGCATGGGGCCAGCGGGGATACGGATGGAGCCACGGATTATGGGGAACTGATTCTTAAAGGGACCAAGGAAGAGGTGCTGCGGCGCTATCCGGTGGAATCCACCGATACGCGGAACTCCATCGTTTGGCATCTGTGGCACAGCGCCAGAATAGAGGATATCACCATGAACATTCTGGTTGCCGGCACAGAGCAGGTTCTGGATACGGACTGGATGCTTCAAGAGCTGAACATCCGGTTCTCCCATTCCGGGAACGAAATGACCGAAGAGGAAATGGCCGAGCTTAGCGCGGAAATTGGAATCGAAGGACTGCTTGCTTATCGGAGGGCCGTTGGGCAGAGAACGCAGGAAATCATAGCCTCTCTGGAGCCGGGACAATTCAGACTTAAGGTGACTGCGGAGCGGATTGAGAACGTTCGGGAACAGGGAGCGGTTACGAGAAAATCGGACTGGCTGACGAAATACTGGAGCGGCAAAACGATTGGCGGCCTGATGCTGATGCCGGCCACGCGGCATCACTTCGTTCATCTGAATAAAGCGATGCGGATCAACAGCAAGCTGCAGCGCTAAGTGAACGCCGGAAAGCGTTAAGATTGCAGATGCATATTACCATCAGAGAGAGTTTGAGTTTCGTATACCCTTATCGAAAAATCATCATTTAAAATGTCACTTACAGACTTTTCCAATTGAATAAGCTGTCGATATACAGCGCTTAAACGCAGGTTTTTCCATTAGTGTTTCGGCCCGGACGTTAATCATCTTATTGCCGATCTTGTCATCTTAAGCCCATGATGGCACCAAGCCCCAGCAAAGTTCCCCCAACCGGTTACCGTCATTATTGCCAACTATGGCCGGGATAAACTGCATCGGTGCTGCGTTATCATTTGGAGAATAGCGGTTAATCGTTGCTTCCTCGGTCAGGTACCGCATTAATTCTGTGTATCTGGACATAATAATTCCGTAATAAATATGGGATTAAAGGAGCGATAATATGGGCATTTTAAGTGGTAATCCGAAAGATGAACCGATGCATTATGGTGAGATCTTTAGTGTGTGGCAAGCCTCTATGATGGCCAGAGGCGCGGTGTCGAGATACCAAGCATTTTTGAATCATGCTGGCGATAAGGACCTCAAAAAAATCCTCAATGCACTTATCGATCAAGCGGAATTGGAAATGAAAGAATGCGACACATTGCTTACTGCTAATGGAATTGCACCTGCACCGGTATTGCCTAAAAGACCAGAAGTAAAACTTGAAGACATACCTGCTGGAGCAAGATTTACCGACCCTGAAATCGCTGCGCACATAGCAGCAGATGTAGCCACGGGATTGGTTGCGTGTAGCCAAGTAATGGGACAATCCATTAGAGTAGATATTGGAGCTTTATTCGGTAAATACCATGTAACAAAAGCGGCATTAGGGGTTAGAATCCTTGAGTTGTCAAAAGAAAAAGGATGGCTTATTCCTCCTCCGCTTCAAATCAAACGTCCAGAGTTGGTTAATGCTTAGAGAAATAAAATCCCGCGAGTTTTGCGGGATTTTTCTTTGTCAAACGATAAACTCCGTAAACACCGGACTCCGAAGCATCCCCGATTTTGTCCAGTTCCTCATCTTAACCCGGACCCGCAGCCGGGGATCAAGATGAACAAACTCCTATCCTCTCCGGTCACCAATTGCCCGGTACGCCGTAAAAAGCTCGCTTGTGCGTTGGTGTGGTCCCTAACTCGATAATTTCAGCTGAGGCAGTGCCAGATGGTCCGGGGATGGCGGCGAGCCAGCCGAATTCTGCCTTACGATACCCTGTAATAAAAACCTCTGCATATGACCAGTTAATGACCTTCTGCCAGGCGGTCGAGCGGCGTACTGTCTCATACAAACTGTCCTTTCGCTTACCAATCACACCTTCCATGCCTCGCGCTTTGATCTGCTCAAACAGAGTTTCTCCAGCCCCTTCAACATGCGGTAAGACCCCAAAGCTACTTGACGGTATCGACAGCCCTACTAATACCTCCCGGTGCCGCATGAGCGGCAAGGCCCAAAAATCCTTCCCTTTGTACTGAACGATATCGAAGATAGCATAATAGGCCGGCTGCGTAGTCATGAGTCGCTTAATTTTATCGCCTGGCCGGTAACCTATGTAAAATAGCAAGAACGTCCTATCCCTGAAAAAAATAACCCGCCGGAAGCCAAATCCGGCGGGTCGTTCCATTTCAGCCTCTGGGCCGCACAAGCAACGCAGCCAGGAAAGAAAATACGATCGCTGAGGATATGCCCGCGCTCGTAATGTTGAAGATCCCCGTCACGATGCCGATCCAGCCTACCTGCTCCAGCTCGATCAGCGCGCCGTGCACCAGCGAGTTGCCGAAGCTGGTAATCGGCACGGACGCGCCCGCTCCGGCGAATTTCACGAGCGGGTCGTAAATGCCTACCGCGTCTGCTATCGCCCCGGCGACGACGAGCGTGCTCATCGTATGCGCAGGGGTCAGCTTGGCCACATCGAAGAGCAGCTGACCCACTACGCAGATCAGTCCTCCGACGATAAACGCCCATACAAAAATCATGCTTGCTCACCTCCGCTCTCAAACGCAACGGCATGCGCGATGCAGGGGATACTCTCGCCCTGCTGGTAAGTCAATGGAGAGAGCAGCGCTCCTGTGGCGACGACAAGGACCCGCTTCAGCTGTCCTTTTTTCATGCGCTTCAAGATATGTCCATAGGTGACGGTCGCCGAACAACCGCAGCCGCTGCCTCCCGCGATGACATATTTCTGCGTCTCCCGGTCGTAGATCAGCAGGCCGCAGTCGGTAAATTCCGTCTGCTCCATCGGAATGCCTTCCTTGGCGAGGAGTTCCTGGGCGATGGGCAGACCGACCGATGCAAGGTCGCCGGTCACAATCATGTCGTAATAGCCCGGAGACAACCCCGTATCGCGAAAATGCGCCGTGATCGTATCCGCGGCTGCGGGCGCCATCGCAGAGCCCATATTAAAAGGGTCCTTGATGTCAAAATCCATGATTTTTCCGATGGTTGCGTAAGTAATGAACGGCCCGGTTTGCGTTCCGTCGTTCTTCCCGACAATCGCGCAGCCTGAGCCGGTAACGGTATACTGCGCGGTCGGCGGTTTCTGCGAACCGTATTCGGTAGGATAACGGAACTGCTTCTCCACCGTACAGTTATGGCTGGCCGTTCCGGCAAGCGCATATTTGGCTCCTCCGGAATCGACGATCATGGACGCGATCGCCAGGCTTTCCATGGAGGTGGAGCAGGCGCCGAACACGCCGAGGTACGGTGTGCCCAGCTTTTTGGCGGCGAAGGAAGCGCTGATAATCTGGTTCATCAAATCGCCGCCCACAAAAAATCCGAGCTGCTCCTGCTTGAGCCCCGCATTAATCAGCGCCAATCGAACCGCCTTTTCGAACAGCCGCCGTTCCGCCTTTTCCCAAGTGCTTTCGTCCATCTTCAGGCTGTCGTACACGAAGTCAAAATCAGAAGCGAGCGGCCCTTCGCCCTCTTCCGGTCCCACCACCGCTGAAGCGCCAATAATGGCGGGCCGGGATGTGAACTCCCACGTCTGCTTGCCCAGCTGCTTCATATATGCCCTCCTCCATGGCCCAAGAAGATGTAGACGATGCCGATAATGAAGGCCGCGACGACTCCGAAGACAATGACCGAGCCCGCGATCTTGAACATGTTGGTCGCCATACCAAGCACAATTCCTTCAGAGCGGTACTCGAGCGCCGCCGAGCACATGCTGTTGGCAAAGCCGGTAACGGGAACGGCCGTGCCCGCGCCGCACCACTGCGCCAGCTTGTCATACACGCCGAAGCACGTAAGAATGACGGAACTCAGAATCAGCACCGCGACAGTCGGGCTGGCAGCCTCCCGGGGATTCATATCAAAGTTGGCCATAAAAAATTGCTGAATGGCCTGTCCGATCAAGCAGATCAGCCCGCCGGACACGAAAGCGCGCAGACAGTTTTTCAGTACGGGCCGGGATGGCTCGTGCTTTTTGGCCATTTGCTTATAAGCCTGCGGAGTCAGGGAATCAAGCTGCAGCTTGACCCCTGAACGTTTGGTTTTTGCCGGCAATGAAGGCACCTCCTGTAGAATTGCGAAGCTTCGCTTTCGCCTGCACACCGCAGTCAGACCACAAGCCGTCTTCGCATCGAAGATTTTCCTTTATTGTTCGCAGGCCGGCCTCTCCTTATGACACGCAAGGCTCAGGAAAAATACAGCAGCACCACGACCAGCAGCAGAAACAGTACTAAAATGAGCATGGCTTCGTGCCGGGTTCCGGATATCATCATTCCCTCTTTCGCTCCCTTTCGGAACTTTAGCCTTCTTTTGTCCCTGCGAGCATTTTATTCTCCGCCTTTCCGCTGGGTGTCGTTTCCGTGTTTCCGAAATGCGTATTTCGCAGCGTCTTCTTGCAATGGACAATCCGACCCCCCAAGTTCATACTAGACGTACGATAGCAAAGGAGAGATTGCCCGATGAATCAGGAAACCCTCGATATGTTCAAAATACTCACCGAATTCCCTTCCGCCCCGGGCTTTGAACGCGAGCTGCGCAAGCTTGTAAAAGAAGCCATGGCGCCTTATACGGACGAATTCGTTCATGACCGACTGGGCAGCCTGTTCGGTGTGCTTCGCGGCGACGCGAACGGACCGAAAATTATGGTAGCCGGCCATTTTGACGAAGTCGGCTTTATGGTCACCGGCATAACCGATAACGGAATGATCCGGTTCCAGCCTCTCGGCGGTTGGGTAGCCTCCGCAGTATCTTCGCAGCGTCTGCAGATCATTACGCCCAAAGGTACGATTACAGGAATTGTCGGCGGTACGCCCATTCATCTGCTCAGCCCGGAAGAGCGTACAAAGGCCGGCGATATCAAAAAGATGTTCATCGATATCGGGGCGGAAAGCCGCGAGGAAGCGATGGAATTCGGTGTAGCTTCCGGCCAGCAAATCGTGCCGATTTGTCCCTTCACTCCGCTTGCCAATCCGAAAAAAATATTGGCCAAAGCCTGGGACAACCGCTACGGCGTAGGACTCGCCATCGAGTTGGTGAAGGCGCTCAGCGGCAAGAAACTGCCGAACACGGTCTTTGCCGGCGCTACCGTCCAGGAAGAAGTAGGCCTCCGGGGAGCCCGAACGTCGGCGAACCTGATTCAGCCCGATATATTCTTCGGGCTGGATGCAAGCGCCGCCGGGGATATGACCGGCGACCGGCAGGCCTTCGGGCGGCTTGGCGACGGCGCGCTGCTGCGCATCCTTGATCCGACGATGGTCACCCACCGCGGCCTGCTGGAGTACGTGCAGGATACGGCGGATACGCACCGGATCAAGTATCAGTATTTTGTCTCCCAGGGAGGGACGGATGCGGGCGAGGTCCATTTGAACGGAATCGGCGTCCCCTCCGCCGTGATCGGCATCTGTTCCCGCTATATTCATACCCCGGCCTCCATTGTCCATACCGACGATATCGACGCTGCCAAAGAGCTGCTTATCAAGCTGGTGGAAGGACTTGACCGGACGACCCTGCAGACCATTATTGAGCGGAGCTGAAATGCCGGCAGCTTAAGATTGGCCGGATCAAGAAGAAACGCCTGACGGCCCGGCTTATAAATTCTTATATTTGAACGGAAAGCCCGCGCCGGACCTTTACGGTTTGGCGCGGGCTTCTTTATATGCTTGCACATCGTGAAATTTATCGGACGAAAATTAGAGGAATAATCCACATGAAACTTTATTATGAATTTTTCATATAATGAAATTAGCACATATCAGGCTGTAAAATTGCCAAGTTTGCGCCCGATGCGGGTCCTTGCCGTCTATTTCGCAAGCTACGCCCGTTTCAATGCGTCACGCTTTAATGCGTGAACCGGACTTAAATCGTTGTAATGCTTCAGAACCGCTTTGTGAATCTCATGGCCTGCCGGGATGCCCGTATACAGGGTAATCGTCGCCTCCAGCCCGGCTTCGGCTATGGTTGCCTGAAGCTCCGCGGCTTCAGGATCTTCCTTCACATCGAACAGCAGCGCTCCCGCCATCGACCTTGCCAGCGCCGTGAAGCTTAGATCCCGCTCATAAGCCTGCATGGCTGGAGATACGAGGCGGTCGCCCGGAGACAGCTTGCGGATCGGCGATCGTCCGACCCTGGACACTTCATCCGTGAGCGCCGGATTGCGGAAGCGCTCGAGATTTTTGCCGATATACTTGCTGTGCTCTTTCGGGTCCAGACCATGCTTGTGTACCAACACGGCTCCCGTCTCCTCCAGCACTTCGCGAACCTTGGCAGTAAGCTCTTCGTCCTCCATCGCCTGCTGAATCGTATCGTAGCCCCGAAGATAACCGAGATAGGCGGCCGAGCAGTGCCCCGTGTTCACCGTGAACAGCTTGCGCTCGATGTAAGGCTCGAGATTATCGACGTACAATGCACCTTCCACCTTTTTATACCCCGGAATCATTTGCGAAGCATCGACCACCCATTCATAGAACGGCTCCACGACAACCTTCAGAATATCCTCATGCTGCTGAAGCGGAACTATCCGATCCACCGCGGCGTTTGGAAAAGCGATCAGGGTATCGGCCTTTTTCCGCGTCTCTTCGTCCAGCTTGGCGTAGACCAGCTCTTTAAGCTGCGCGCTGCCGCCGATCGCATTCTCACAGGCAATGATATGGAGCGGCTCGGTTGAACCGCCTGATAAACGCTGCGACACGCCTTCTGCAATGACGTCCGCTATATGCTTCAGAATAGAAACACCAACTGCCGTTGTTATAAGATGTGAATTGGCGACGGCAGCCGCCACCTCCTCTCTCTGAAGGGCGCTGCTGAGCGCAGTTACGCCTCTCACCGTCACCGTCTCCCGGCCTTCGCTGGCGAGGGTAACCGTATATTCGCCGCGCTCCTGCAGCTCGCGTACCACTCGTTCGTTGACATCCACAAAGGTCACTTCATAGCCCGATTGCGACAGCAGCAGCCCGATGAACCCTCTTCCGATATTGCCCGCTCCAAAATGAACAGCTTTCATTGCTGAGTGACACCTCCTTCAAAAATCCCGATGATGTCGGCCGCACTTTCGGCATTCATCACCCGCTCAATCGCGTCGTCTTCCGTGAAGATCATCGCCACATTGGTGAGAATCTCCATATGATCGTCACCAGCGGCCGCAATGCCGATCACCACGAACGCAGGCTCGTCGCCCCCAAAGTCCACGCCTTCCGGAAAGCGGGCAACGGACAACCCCGTGGATTTGATATACGGCTTAGCGTCCTTCGTGCCGTGGGGAATGGCGAGTCCGCCTCCCATGTAAGTGGATACGACCTGCTCCCGCTCCAGCATCTTCGGCACATACTCCTCCGTCACATGGTGCCCTTCAACCAGAAGATGGCCGGCGATCGCAATCGCTTCATATTTGTCTTTGGCGGCGGCGTTCATCACAATTTTATCTTCTGACAGTATGCTCATAGGTTTCTTCTCCCTCTTTCACCTTTTATTTTCGAAAAAATGCAGCAGCCCGGCGGACAGGCACGTTCTGATCTCGGACTCTGTCCCCTTCTCCAGCAAATGCACCAGCTCCGTATCGAGCAGCATGGCGCTGATCTCGCTAAGCACTTCCAGGCTTTCCTTCGGCAGGGTGCGCGGGGCCAGCATCAGCAGAATCGTTCCGACTTCGGTATTGCCATTAAGGATAAGCGGCTCTTTCAGCCGGTATGCGGTTAAAGAAGACTTCAACACATTGCTGCTTCGGGTATGGAACAGCGCCAGCCCTGTATCGGGAATGACCTGGCTGGCCATCTTTTCCCGCTCCAGCAGCTTCTCCACCAGAATTTCCGGAGCGTCTGTGACGCCGCTGCCGCGAAGCTTATCCAGCATTTGGCGGATTGTGTCCGGCAAATCCGTCCCGTCATTATCAAGCGGGCAGCAGCGGAAACTTTCGAGCAATCCTTCAATTTCATTAAGCAGCCCTCTGTAGCTTCTGATTCGGTCTTCGGCGGCTTCGGCCGCCGTCAATTGGTCCTGTTCGGGAAGAGCCCCGCTGTCTTCTTCCCGCTGCGTCATGTTATGGATGAAGCGCATCAGCTTGTCGATCTCTTCCGCCGTCAGCAGCGGGCTTATCTTGATATATTTATCCTTCTCCAGCGGAAGGTCGATCGTGGAAATTATCAGATCATAATCTTCCTTATGCATCCGGGCCGCCTCGTACCAGGAGGCATTGCCCCGTATTTCGAGCTGCGGCATTTCCTTCCTCAGGCGCTCCCCCAGCAGCCGGGAAGAACTGAGGCCGCTTGTGCAGACGAGAATCGCCCGTACCTTGCGGCTTAACTGGTTTAGCCGCTCCGCCGAGGCGCCGAAGTGCATGACCAGAAAGGCAATCTCCTCATCGGGAACGGGGAAATCGAGCCCCAGCTCTTCCACCGAATCACGGATGATGCGGAATAAATAGTGATAGTCCTTGCGGATCGGACCCAGCAGCGGATTGCGGATTCGGGTTCCTTCACGGATTCTCCTCATGGCCAGCTCGATATGCTCCAGCAGGCCTTCCCTCAGGATTCGGTCGCCCTGGAACGGAATCCCGGTCCTTTGGACGGCCTGTTCCGTCAGGCGGTACACGGTATCCATCAGTGCGATATCCCCGTATACGAAATCCGCCGAAGAAATCGATTCCTGCGCCCGGTCCAGCAAGCAAGCGATGTATAAGATCTCCGTCTTCGGGAGCTTCAGCTCCAGCTTTTCCTCCAGCCGGTTAACGAATTGCTCCGAACCGGAAATGTTCCGGTATCCGGACTTCCGAAGGGAGGACGCCTCCTCGGGGCTGCGGAGCACCATTCCGATTTCCCCTCGCCTTACGCAGACGGACAGGCCGAGCAGCAGCTCCATGTAGACATTTTCCGTCAGTTCCGATGTCCAACTCCACTCCATGTCCCACAGGAGACTTTCAACGGCAAGCAGCCGGATTTGGCCAATAGCTGAGAGCAGCTTCCGAAAGACGATGTGACCTCCCGTACGAGGGACGCGGCTGACCAGATCGGACTGATCCAGATGCTCTGCCGCCAGCCTGCACAGCGCGCGCCTCATGTCGGCTTCACTGCCGGTGATTTCAACGCCGTAGCCTCTCCTTCGAACGAGCTGAAGCCCAAATTTGCGAAGCCATGGCTCCAGTTCATCCAGATCGTTGCTGACGGTGGCCACCGTCACTTTCAAGGTGTGCGACAGAGCGAACAGCTTCAAAGGCTCCTTTGCCTCCAGCAGCGAGCACAGCTCGAATATTTGGCGTTCTTCGCCGGAAAATGCCTCCGGTTTCTCTTCCTGCAAAAAGATCCGAAGCCGCTCCAATTCCTTTTCCGCTCCATTCACCTGAATGCCTTTTCCGGATTTTCGGCTCAGGGCCAGTCCGAAATCATGCAGAATCTGCTCGGTATCCTCCATTTCCCGGTGAACGGTCCGCACGCTGACCCCGATATTTCCGGCAATTTCCGCAGCCGTTATTTCCTCGCTGCTGTCCAGCAGAAGCATAATCATCTGTCGCTGTCTGGCGGTCATCTTACTTTTCATGGAGACCCTCACTTATTTCAAACGTTCAACCAGCTCGTCATATTTCGGACTCTTGAGGAAATTGTCGATCGAAACATGCTCGGCGGAAGGATTGCTTGCAATGGCCCGGTCGGTTAATGTCTTCTGGGTAACGACGATGTCGGCGTCCGCCGGAATTTCACTGACCGGAGCGTTCACCACCGTGATGTTGATACCCGCGTTTTGCAGTTTTTTTCTCAGGACGGAAGCGCCCATGGCGCTGGAGCCCATCCCTGCGTCGCAAGCGAATACAATTTTCTGTACTTCGCCTTTGCTGCGTACATTCACGGCCGCAGTGGAAGCGGCTGCCGTTTGAGCGGCTGTGCCCGCCGTCTTCATGTCCCGGATCTTGGCCGAGGCTTCTTCAAGGCTATTTTCTTCTTCGCTCTGCTTGACGGTCTTGAGCAGAATGGAAGCGATGACGAAGGATACGGCCGCAGCGGCGATAACCCCTGCGAACACCGGCAGATACCCGCCTTTAGGCGTCATTGCGATGTAAGCGAAGATGCTGCCCGGGGAAGGCGGAGCAGACAAGCCGGCGCCCAGCAGTTGGAAGGTGAAAGTGCCTGTTACGCCGCCGCCGATAACCGCCAGAATGAGACGCGGATTCATCAGAATGTACGGGAAGTAAATTTCGTGAATGCCGCCCAGGAAGTGAATGATAATCGCGCCGGGAGCCGATGATTTCGCCGAGCCTTTACCTGCCAGCCAGTATGCAAGCAGAATGCCGAGACCGGGACCCGGATTGGATTCGAGCATGAACAGGATGGATTTGCCTGCTTTGGCGGCCTGTTCAACGGCGATGGGACTCAGGATGCCGTGATTGATCGCATTGTTCAGGAACAGCACTTTAGCCGGCTCGATGATAATGTTGACCAGCGGGAGCAGATGGTGGTTAACCAGAAATTGAACGCCGCTTGACAGGATGCTCGTCAGGCCTTGAATTACCGGTCCGATACCAGTGTACGCGCCGAGCGCAAGGGCGCCGCCGATGATACCGAGCGAGAAGTTGTTGACGAGCATTTCAAAGCCCGCTTTGATCTTGCCGTCGACTGCGCGGTCGAATACTTTCAGTACCCAGCCGGCCAGCGGACCTACAAGCATGGCGCCGAGGAACATCGGGATGTCCGAGCCGATAATGACGCCCATGGTGACCACAGCACCGATAACGCCGCCGCGCTTGCCGTTAACCATCGATCCGCCCGTGTAGCCGATCAGAAGTGGCAGCAGATAGGTGATGATCGGGCCAACCAGTTTGGCGAGATGCTCGTTAGGCGCCCAGCCTGTCGGAATGAATAAAGCGGTAATCAAGCCCCAAGCGATAAATGCGCCGATGTTCGGCATAACCATTCCGCTTAAAAGGCGGCCGAATTGCTGCACCCGCACCCGAACGCCGCCGGATGACACTTGCTTCGTTGCCAATGTGGCCATGTATATTGCCCCCTTGAATTAATAGAATGTAAAGCCTTTCAACAAGCTTGAAGGAATGTTATTTCCTATGGATTCATCATAAATCGAAGCGCTTTCTTTGTCACCAAATTGAAAACATGGTTTCGTCATGAACGTTGTTGACAACATTTAAGAGCTGTCGCATGAAAGGGATAACGGTTGACATCCCTATAAGGCCTACTTATACTATTAGCAACTTAAAAGTTGTTCGTATAACCCCGATAATCGGTTCGGGGGCTCTACTGGGGTCCGTAAAATCCTAACTACGAACGCAATATTCTTCTTATATTGCGCTCGTAGTTAGGATTTTTTGCATTTTTCATTTTTAGGGGAGGTTTTAGTATGAGGACACTGCTGATCAAGAATGCCCGCAACATTATCACTATGGACACGGAGCGACGCTGCTACCCGGGAGGGAGCCTGTTCATCGAAGGCCAGGAGATCAAAGCCATCGGAACGGACATTCCTTATGAAGACGCGGACACGGTCATTGACGCCACGGGAAAGATCGTCTATCCCGGGCTGATCAACACCCATCATCATTTATATCAGACCTTCACCCGGAACATCCCGCAGGCCCAGGACTGCGAGCTGTTCGACTGGCTGGTGACACTGTATGAGATTTGGCGCCACATGCGGCCCGAGGATGTATACTTAAGCGCGATGGTAGGCCTCGGCGAACTGCTCAAGACCGGCTGTACGACCGCTTCCGATCATTTTTACTGTTTCCCAAATGCCGTCAGCGGAGAGCTGATCGACGAAGAAATCCGTGCCGCCGGAGAGCTCGGCATCCGTTTTTACCCGACGCGCGGCTCCATGAACCTCGGAAGGTCGCAAGGCGGGCTTCCGCCGGATGAGGTGACACAGCCGGCCGACGTCATTCTTAGAGACACTCGCCGGGTCATTGAAACCTACCACGACGCCTCCAAATTTGCGATGGTTCGCGTCGGCGTCGCACCCTGCTCGCCTTTCTCGGTGTCCGAGGATCTCTTACGGGAATCCGCCCGCCTGGCGCGCAGCTACGGCGTCCGGATGCATACCCACCTGGCCGAGACGAAGGATGAGGAGGATTTCTGCTTGGCGAAGCTCGGGCTCCGGCCGCTCGAATACATGGAGAAGACGGGCTGGATCGGCCGTGATGTGTGGTACGCGCACGGCATCCATTTCAGCGGCGAAGAAATCCGCCGGATGGGCGCCTGCGGCTGCGGCGTCGCCCATTGTCCGAGCAGCAACATGAAGCTGTCTTCGGGGGTATTTCCTATCCGAAGCATGCTGCAAGCGGGAGTTCATGTCGGACTCGGCGTGGACGGCTCGGCATCCAATGACGCGTCCAATCTGCTCGGGGAAGCGCGTCAAGCCTACCTGCTGCACAAGCTGACCGCAGGAAGCGCGGGCCCGACGGCCGAAGAAAGCTTATGGCTCGGCACGGTCGGATCGTCGAGAGTGCTCGGCTGGGAGGACGCGATCGGCTCGCTCGAGGTCGGCAAAGCGGGCGACCTGTTCATGATCGACTCTCGCAGGCTGGAATATGCCGGCGCTTTGTTCAACGACACGGCCCTTCCGGTCGTGACGGGCATCAGCCAGAACGTGGATATGACCGTCGTTGGCGGACGGATTGTCGTGAAAGACGGACGGCTCGTTCATGTCGAGGAAGAACGGATTGCTGAGGCCGCGGGGGCCGCGGCTCTTCGGATGGTCCAGGCGGCATCGGGACGGACCGGCGTCAATTATCTCAGGCATCGCGGACGGGTTTGATACGCGCCAAAAAGAAATGCCCCGAAGGCCACCATCAAATGGCTTGTTCGGGGCATTGTTCGAATCTGCTGACGTTTGACTTCTGCTGCGTTCCGCTATGCCTGAATCAGGTTCGCCGGCGTCTCGCCTTTAAGCCCGGCCACCAGATTTCTTGCAGCTGTCCAGGCCATCTCCAGCCGGGTCTCCTGTGTAGCCGAGCCGATATGCGGCAGCAGAACCGCATTATCCAGCGCCGTCAGCGGATGATGTTCCGGAAGCGGCTCCTGCACGTACACATCCAGGCCTGCCGCCCGGATAGTCCCGCTGCGCAGCGCCTCGACCAGCGCCTCTTCGTCGACGGTCGCTCCTCTTGATCCGTTGATGAAGATGGCGGTCTTCTTCATTAGCTTGAACTCGCGCTCGCTGATCATCCCCCGGGTCTCCGGCGTCAGCGGCGTCATGAGACACACAAAATCCGCCTCCGCGAGCAGCTCGTCGAGGGTGCGGTAAACCGCGCCATAGTGCTCTTCCAGCTTCGGATTGCGGGAACGGTTATGGTAAATCACATCCATATCGAACCCGAACCGGGCGCGCTGAACGATTTTTTCGCCGATACCGCCAAGTCCGATAATGCCGAGCGTCTTATGATGCACGTCGATCCCAAATATGTCTTGATCTCTCGATTCCTTCCACTGTCCGTTCCGGACGTACCGGTCCAGCTCCGGCATACGGCGCGCCGTGGCCACGAGCAGACCGAAGATTGTATCAGCCACCGTGTCGTTCAGAACTCCGGGTGTATTGGTCGCCATAATGCCGCGGCTGCTCAATTCCGGAATATTCAAATTATCGTAGCCGACCGAAACATTGCTCACGATCCTCAGACGAGGGGCGCGGTCCAGAAATGCCGCATCCACCTTCAGTCCGGACCCGAGCAGTCCCTCCGATTCCTTCAGTGCTTCCATAAAAGGGGAACCGGACGTGTTGTCCGGGGCATCAAAGCTGGAGACTTCGCAGTGCTCCTTGACGTAATCCACTACTTCTTCAGGCAGTTTGCTGTATACTAGCGCTTTAGGTTTCATCCATTCATTCCTCCGTATTAGATTATATCCAGCGGCATCTTCCGCTTCGGTTCGGGAAACGCCCGATCAAGCTGCCGCAATTCCTCCTCGCTCAGGTCGATTAAAGCCGCCGCCGCGTTCTGAAGCACATGCTCCCGGGATGAAGCTTTCGGAATCGCAATAACCCCTTCTTCACGGATGCACCAGGCAAGAATAACCTGCAAGGGAGTGGCGCCATGCGCCTCGGCAACCGCCTTCACCGCTTCATTCTGAACCAGTCCCCTTCGCAGCGCCCCTGCCTGGGCAAGCGGTGAATACGCCATAATCGGCATTTGCCGCTTACGCTGCCAGGGGAGCAGATCGAACTCAATTCCGCGCGATCCCAAATGGTACAGCACCTGATTCGTTGCGCAGTGCGTTCCCCGGGCCAGCCGCAGCAGCTCCTCCATATCGTCCGTATCGAAATTGGATACGCCCCATCTGGCGATTTTCCCCTGCTGCACCAGCCGCTCCATGCCCTCTACCGTTTCTTCCAGCGGAACACTGCCGCGCCAGTGCAGCAGATAAAGGTCCAGATGATCTGTCCCCAGGCGCTTTAGGCTGTTCTCGCAGCTCCTCTCGATCCGCCCCAGTCCTGCGTTATGCGGGTACACCTTGGAGACGAGAAAAACCTTGTCACGCAGCCCCTTCACTGCTTCACCCACCACCGTTTCGGAGCGTCCTTCCCCATACATCTCCGCGGTGTCGATCAGGTTCATCCCGAGCTCTACGCCAAGCTTGAGCGCCTCCACCTCTTCCTTCCGGCGGGAAGCATCCTCTCCGATATTCCAGGTTCCCTGACCGATTCGGGGCACGCCGGTTCCATCCCGCAGCGCAATCCGGCTCCGGGCATTGGCCTGCTCAATTTCGGATCTGCTTGCTTCATGGACGAATTTGTTCATCGGTAAGCTCCTTCCGGCTTAATGATAGTTTCCCGATAAATGCTGCTCCGTTTCAGACAATATTTTGGTGAGCAGAACGATCTGCCCGGTATGATAGCCATAATGCGCCGATATCCTCAGCAGCAGAGTACGAATGCTCCTGACGTCCCTCGCGTCTTCTTCAGAAGTCTGACTGCCTTTCATCCGCTTCCAGTCCCCCGGATCGTAAGGGACCGCAACCTCACGGTTCAAATCCTCATCCGTTAATGAGGAGAGAACCGCTTCGGATTGACTTCTCACTTCTTTGAGCTTGGCAATGAGCTCGTCCCGTGAGAAGCCGCCCTCTGCGGTAAATTCGCTGGATCGCTCCCGAATAAGCGGTCTGCCGCCAATAGCGGTTACGAAATTCTGGTATTCGTTGCCCGCCAGATGCAAGCAGTAATTGCCGATGCTGTTCATACCCGGATTGATTTTTGTCCACGTTTGTTCATCCGACAAGAGCAGCAGGCTTTTTTCGATAATATTCAGCTGACCGTTCATATACTCCAGTGCGTCTTTGACCAGTTCGATCATTATCATCCCTCCGGCTTCGTATGGACTAAAACAAGCATACCATATTTTCCCGAAGGGCCGTCAAACGGGCGAAAGCCCCCAATTATTAGAAGAAGGTTTGAGGCTTTCGGTCTCCCTTCATGACTGGTATAATTTAGTTATTTCAATCGGTTAGGAGAGAATGCCTTTCATGAGCATCGGCCTCATATTTGTTATTGTTCTGGCTTATTTGCTGGTAAGCGGCATCATCCGAAGAGACGGATATGGCAAGCCTGCCCGTAAAACCCGAAAAGATACCGGCTACGATTCCTCCCTGATCATGCTGTCGAACCCTGAGCTGACCGGCGGCTCCAATAGCGATACCCGATCCCATGGGAAGAATCATCATAATGGAGGAGGTTCCGATTGCGACGGCGGAGGCCGGCATCCGGGACATCACGGCGGCTCGCATGATTTCGGCGGCTTTGACGGCCATTCCCACGGCGGACACAGCTCCGGGGGAGACGCCGGAGGCGGAGGAGACTGCGGAGGAGGAGGAGGAGACTAAAGCTCTCCATGCCGAACCAGACAAATAAGCGGCTTGTTTCACAATGAAACATAGCCGCTTTTTTCAAATATTACCTCTTGCCTTTTATCTGCTGCAGGAAATATATCGTTTTGTCATATTGTCTTTGTAAATAAGCCTCCACTTCATCCAGGGACATATTCCTGTATCCGCCTTTTTCTGCAAAGCGGAAGAAGCTGTGAGGAAAGGCTAAATCGATATACATAAGTTCCAGCTGGCTGTCATGCAGCGGATTTTCCCGGAGATAAGACTTCAGAAGGTGGTCAAACCAGACCGGGTCCCAGCCCCTTCGCCGGTTCATTATGCCTTGCAGAAATCGTGCTATATCCTTGGAGGGATAATCATATCTTATGAATTCAAAGTCGATCACATAAAGACTTGATCCCACCGTCAGGACATTGTCGCTATGAAAGTCGCCGTGGCACAAGAAATGCTTTTGAAGAGGGGCATCGATCCAGCTTTTGAAAAAGGCATGGCGCTCAAGCCGTTCAACCAACTCCCGACCTGCTTCCAGGAAAAAATCCATAAAGGACAGGATTAGCTTTTTTTTGGTGGCCCTTGAGTTGTGATACCAGCTTGCCCAATGCTTCAATGAGGAGAGTTCCCTTCGATAAGTACGCAGCCACAGGGTTTCCTCGGATGTGTATGGCCCGTGTTTCGAAAGGAAGCCTAGCGAAGAGGAATGCATGTTGCCCAGAAGGGCTGCCCTGCGGGTCACGGCTTCTATTGTGGTTGGAGGAAACGGAGCCCCCCGCAATTTTTCTTGCAGGACATAACGGTCCCCTTCCCATAGAAAATAAGGCTGGCCTGTGAGAGCAGGAAAAACCTCGGGGATGTGAATTCCACGCCGCCGCAGGAAGTGTTCGGCTTCCAAAATAAACTGAAGACGTTGTTCACTGGTAAATATGCTTTTCAGAACATAATCCCCCTGTGGCGACTTCACGGCGAGGACCAGCGTCCGGCCCGTTTTATGAAGAATTTCAAATTCGGAGAATGCAATGCCATATTGTTCTGAAGCGGCTTGCAGCAGCTGGTGAAACATAAAGAATCACCTCGTCATGCTAAAATGGAAGTCCGTTACTCCAGAGGGCCTTACAAGAAGAAACGGCCTCTTTCGGGTCGGAAGTGGCCGGCTAACTAAATTAGTGGTCGTCGTCGCTAGAAGAAGAGCTGGAACTGGAATCGGAGTCCGAATCACAAGGGCAGTGAGTATCGCACAATACCCACTCAGCATAGGGAATACTGGACCTCTGTCAAGAAAGTGGACACCCTTTAGCTTGCTTTTCTCTTATTGAACCGAGCAGCAAAGCGAATCGGTGACAGGTACCCTAGTGCACCATGGATTCGTTTGCGGTTATAAAAAAACTCAATGTATCGGTAGATCTCATCGTAGGCCTGCTGTTTCGTTCTAAATCGCTTGCAGTAAATGAGCTCCTTTTTCAGGATGCTATGGAAAGATTCCATGCAAGCATTATCGTAGCAGTTTCCTTTGCGGCTCATGCTGGTGATCATACGGTAAGTCTTGAGCTGTTTTCGGTAATCTTCGGACGCGTACTGGCTTCCTCGATCCGAATGGTGGATCAGTCCTTTTTTAGGTCTCTTGGCAAGGTGGGCATCCTTTAGGGCGCCCAGGACGAGATCGGTGTTCATCCGGTCGCTCAGACGCCAGCCTACGATCTCACGGGTGCATAAGTCCAGCACACTGGCTAGATACAGGCGGCCTTCCCGGCATGGAATATACGTAATGTCGGCTACCCATACTTTATTGGGTTTCTCCACGTGAAACTGCTGGTTCAGGAGGTTTGGAGCGATCGGCAAATCATGATTGGAGTCGGTGGTTTGAACCTTGAAGGTACGGCTGACACAGGCACGGAATCCGAGTTCTTGCATGTATAGGCCGACGGTACGTTCGGTGACGGTTTCGCCTTCCTGGCGCAAAAGATGTGCAATCTTGGGCGCACCATAACGCTGCTGTGAATCGTTGAAATGATACGTGATCCGCTTTAACAGCCGCACCTTGCGCCGCACTCGCTCGCTGGGTTTTCGGCTGCGCCAGGTGTAGTAGCCGCTCCGGGAGACACCTAGTGCTTTGCACATCTTCTCCAAAGGGAACTCGGAGCGATGATCTTCCACAAACTGAAATCTCAGTTCTTTGGTTTGCTGAAGATGTGCACTGCTTTTTTTACGATGGCCAGTTCCTCCTCCGCATCGGCAGCACGTTGCTGGCTTTCGTGAAGTTCACGTTCTTTTTCTTTCAGCAGCTGCTCCAGTTCGCGGACTCGATCCAGGCTGGCGATAGGCTCGTTCTTAAACTCGCGGTATTTCGCCTTCCAGGCATACAGGGTCTTCACAGGAATATTCAGCTCCAGAGCGATGTCCTCTACCGACTTCGTTTGCTCCTGCAGGTACTTTACCGTTTGTTTCTTGAACTCTTCGTTATACTGTTTCCGTGGTTCACTCATGTGAACACCTCCTTAGATAACTCTATTATCTTTTTCTCTTAACGAGGTGTCCACTTTTTATACTAGCTCTATACTTGCTTGCGGATCTGTAAGGACTACACCCGGGGCTCCGCCATATCCTTGAAAAAAGGCAGTTTTCTCTGCAGGTAATGCTGATTGGACTCCACCATCCCCGGTGCCCGAAGAACCAACTACGCTAGAAATTTCCAGCAATCCGCAGATGGGCTCACAGCTGTCTTCACAGATTTTAAAATCGCCGGTTGCCGTCAACCGGATAACCGTATCAAATAGTTGATCGTTATCAAACGTTTTTTCAATACGCAGGCACGTCATCGGATCAACCTTGAACGTACCGAGATGAATATCCGTTTCATTCACTTCAAATGTTTGTACGGAATTACCAGTACATGTTCCACCTGCTACTACTACAGGTGGGTTAGGCGAAGGACATAGGCTAAGGGTCACTTGCGCTTGCAGCTTTTTATGAGTCGGATTTTTCAGAGTAACGACAAGTTTGTCGTTTATAGCAGAAGAAGAGGGAGCGTTAAATGGCGCTACATAAACAGGACCTGTAGTTATAGTGACTTGTTTGTGATCCTTATGATCCATTGTCATTATTATAAGCACTCCTTTTATCATATATTGGATGTGTTAATTTATCCTGCTACTATCAAATGCTCTGACCAAGGAAATGCAACGGCTGATATTCTAGTTAATTAACATATAGTGCCTTACAAGAAGAAACGGCCTCTTCCGGGTCGGAAGAGGCCGGCCACCTAAATTAGTGGTCGTCGTCGCTAGAAGAAGAGCTGGAGCTGGAGTCAGAATCACAAGGGCAGTGAGTATCGCACAATACATACTCGGCGTAGCGTACATGGGTTTGTTCATCTGTACCTATTACACCGGAGTTTACATAATATGCTTGATACAAGGCAGTAATCTCTGCAGGAATCGCTGTTACGAACGGACCGCCGGCGCTGCCCGAAAAACCGACTACGCTGGAAATTTCCAGCAGGCCGCAGATGGGCTGGCAGCTGTCTTTACAGATTTCAAAATCGCCGGTAGCCGTTATTCGGATAACCGAATCAAACAATTCATAGTTATTGAACGTTTTTTCAATGCGCAGGCATGTCATCGGATCAACCTTGAACGTACCGAGATGAATATCCGTTTCATTTACCTCGAATGTTTGCACCGAGTTACTGGTACAGCCACCTCCACCTCCCGCACATGGTACACAAGGACTGCTGTTAGGAGAAGGACAAAGGCCGAGTGTTACTGTCGCTTGAAGCTTTTTGTTCGTCGGATTTTTAAGAGTCACAATCAGCTTGTCGTTGGGAACAATAATGTTAATGGGCGGTACATAAATAGGACCTGAAGTAAGTGTAACTTGTTTGTTGGAATGGTGATCCATACTCATTTTTTAGTAGCGCTCCTTTATTAATATATTAGGATGCCTTTTACATCCTGATACTATTAAATGTTCGGAACGAGAAAAGGTAAGGGCAGACATTCTAGTGAATGACCATATTTCCAAGCATTCTTCAATTTAATCCTCGCCTTCCTGCCTCCAAATCGGAAAGTTGTCCCTTAATTCCTCCAAAGCCTCCCGAACGAGGTACCTCCTGCCCATTAAAAAATCAACTAACGAAGATGCATCTTCACTGGAAATACTCCACTGTTTAGGAAGCCCCTTCACCGCTTGAACAACCGCTTCCTCGCCAATCTTTTCGACTAACCGGATATAACGGCCAAACGGGTTCGGGCTGTCGATATAGGGAACAAACCTCTCATATAATGGGCCCCAGAACACATCCATTCTATCGCTGTCATCCATGAATTCTTCTATATCCCAATACGGGCCGAAAAAAGCATCCGAGTGGTCTATCATAAGAATCTTGCGCTGGTCCGGCAAATATAATAGATTCGATTCGGCGACATGCCGGTCCCAGTTATTGATCCAATGATCAAATACCATCATCCCGGCCGCCTGATGCAGATTTTGGCATAATGCCAGATTGACCTCCCCCAGCAAGGTCGTCCCCTGTTCGAAATATAAACTGCCAAGGTGCAGTCCTGTAGGGATATCCATGCTTTTCAGAGCAGGGAACATATTTACAAGATCCTTTGTTATCTGAATAATGCGGTAGGGTGCAATCGGCAAGCCAAGCCGTTTTCCCAGACGATAAGCAATCAGCTCGTTGGCCAATATACCAGAACCGGAACGATTGTTAATGAATTTGACAACATAGGTTTGACCGTCCTCGCATTTGAACAGATGCGGGAGCGTCCATCCATCATCTATTGGTCTAATGTACCTAACAGCCAATATGCTCATCGGTCCTCAACCTCTTATTCGTAAGGTCCAAACCACTGCCAGCTGTTGTGGTCGTCCCTGATGTAATATTGATACTTGCCATCTTTAGACGCAATGGCTGTCAATTGCTTCTCACTGTTCTCAACCAGGATTACATCGTCATACTGCTCTGTTCCGAACACTTCCGGGCCAAACCAGGGGTGCATGGGATCATCGTTATTTCTCCACCAATGACCAAGCCCTCCCTGCTTCATCGGGGCAACGACTTCGAAATTACCGTGGCTGCTTTCCAGAAAACCTGGAATTCCCTTAACGCCTTCCGCAAATTGTTCGGATTTGAACCATTCACCGCTATGTTCTTCTCTCCAATAATGTATGAGTGTGTTACCGCTTCGGCATACCGCTTCAAGATTGCCGAATTTGCCCTCAAGCGCCGTTAATCCCTCAATCTTTTCGCTTCCGAATGTATAGGGTCCAAACAAGACATCCTTGGTTCTGCCTGATTGGTTTTCCCTCCAGTACAGCAGTCCTTCATCCTCCGATGCAGCCAGCCACTCTATCTTTGCGCCGTTATATCTGCTTCGGCGAATGAGATAAGGCATTTCGCCAAGATACTCTTCCATAAATCGTTCCTGATAATCGGGACTCAGCTGGATTTTCCGTTTCATTGCCTCCCGGATAAAGCTTCTTGCTTCATCTTTAATCTTCCGATAGACGGGATGAATGAGGGAGCTTTCTGGTTTACCATTCATCAGGCTGACTATTTCATCAAGCGCAAAGTAAGGCCGGTAGCGAACGGCTGATCCAACCTCCTCCGGGTAAGCATGCAAGGAAAAGCCCAGCCGATCCGTCATGGTGACAAAGATAAGCTCATCGACTCCGAAGGACCTTGTATCCCGAAGGTTGCTTTTTAACAGTTCATACTGGTCATCATGCAAAAAACGAAGAACCAATTTCCTGCTGTATACCTGCCCTACGTTAAACGACTCCATATAAGGTTCGTTTCCCAGCAAAGGGATCCACTGGTCAATTTCCAGCCTGAGCTGCACCAAGCAATAAAAGTCATCATTCGGTATTTTTGTACCGACGCCCATGTAATCCTTGTCTTTCATTTCATTGAGAATGAATGGCTCAAAGCCTTCTCTGACAAACAGAACATCAGAATCCAGATTAATCAGTAAATCATAGGAATAATCAATGTCCTCGAGCCACTCCATGACTTCAAGCATATATATTGCGGTTACCCCGTACTCTAATTTCCTGCTGGTCGGGCATACCGGATATCCAAGACCTTTACATAAATCCGGATCATCTCCCCCGTTATACAAGACGACAGAACTGTCAGGACAGTAACAACGGATATTGTCTAATAAATCAAAGACAACTTCTCTGCGATTATGCACCAATATGGCAAAACAAATTTTGCTGCGGGGTTGGTCTGTGTACTCTGAATATGATGAAGATCCCGAATATTCCGTGTAGTCACTGCTTTCTGTCACATCAAATCACCTTCCTTATGTTGTGCCGCTGTTATTGTATTGTTAATCCCAGATTTTGACTGGGTAAGTACATATTTCACCATCCAATTTTGAGAAAATATACGCTTATCCCTTTCCATTGTTTTCTTCAGATCATATGGTGAAAAGACATGATTATTGGAATGGAGGGGTTTGATGATGTCGCTTGCTCGAATTGATCAGCTTGTAAGCATCGTGATCCCGTGCTTTAATGCAGAATCCTACATTGAGGATTGCCTGGATCATTTATACGAGCAAACCTACCCGAACATAGAAATCATTATTGTGGATGATGCATCGACGGACCGGTCTGCCGACCGTACCCAGCTTTGGCAGGCCCGCCGGCGATTCCCCCGCTTCACCCTGCTTCAGCTGCCCCGAAATGTAGGATTCTCCGGTTCACTGACAACTGGGCTGTTTATGGCGCGCGGAGAATATATCGCCAATCATGATGCGGATGACTACTCCCACCCGGAAAGGATAAGCAAGCAGGTCGAGTTTCTGATAAACCATCCGCAGATCAGTGTGGTCGGCACGAACTATATGGCTTTTGAAGATAGCGACATTCTCAAACAAACCCCATCGAATTGGCTCAGTTACGGTGAGGATATCCCGAAGAGGTATGCGCTCGGAGATCATTGCGTCTCTCATCCGACCCTTTTGTTTCGAGGCAGTGTATTCGATAGTCTGGGAGGGCTAACCCGAAACATGAATGGAGCCGAAGACTATGAGTTTATCGCCAAGTGCGTTTCTCACGGCATCCGGGTCGACAACCTGCGGGAGACCCTGTATTATTACCGCTCTCATCCGGCCCAGCGTTCACGGGAATTTTATTAGAATAAGGAGCTGAATCCGATTGAAAAAAAAAGCAGAAGACCGCAGCAAGAGACGCCCGGTCAAGAAACGCGCTTACACCCAAAAACCGATTGTGCAATATGTCGTGAACGCTAATCCGCCCAAGCAGGTGGTCTGGTTTAATAAAGATGAATCGAATTACAGCATGCAGCCGCGATATTCGGAAAGTGATCTGCGTATTTTAATGGTGCTGGACCAATTCAATATCGGCGGAACCGAAACGCACGTTCTGACATGCGTACGGGAATTGCTCAGAAACGGTGTTCACGTCGTTGTAGCCGGAAAACGCGGAGAGATGTGCGATGCATTTGCCGCATTGGGCTGTCCCGTATATGAGATTAACTTCGTCACGAACGAACATATCATCAATGAAGCCGATGAGCAGAAAATCATCTCCCAGTTAAAACAAATCATTAATACGGAAGGAATTACCGCTGTTCATATTCATCAGCTTCCTTCCGGTACTTTTGCCGCAAAAGCCGCAGATCAATTATGCATCCCCCGTCTATGGACGCTCCACATGCTGCTTCCATATACAATAGATGAATTCGAGCTAATAAAGAGCAGCGCGGCGGTCGTTTGCGTGAGCCCCTCCATTATGAAACAACTTCCGGTCAAAGATATGTCTGTCCAATTAATTCCTAACGGAATTGATACCGTGCAATTCAATTACCGCTCCCTTATTCAAAGTGACCTGCGCGACGAACTGGGAATACCCAAGGGTGCTCCTGTAATTATGTACGCCGGCAGATTGTCTTGGGAAAAAGCGGACATTTGCAGAGACATCATCGAAGCCTGCAGACAGTTAAGGGCCGAAAGCTATCCTGATCTGAACCTCCTTGTTACCGGTGAAGGGCGGCATAGCGAGGGGATTAAATCACTGGTTGATGTGATTCATAAAGAAACGAAGGGCAATTTCATACATTTGCTCGGGAATACGCTCAATATGTCTTCCTATTATTCCATCTGCGATGTCTTTCTCGGTACCGGAAGAGCTGCGCTTGAAGCTCTGGCCTGCTGCCGTCCTGTGGTCGCTGTCGGTGTGAAGGGGTTCGTCGGACTGGTTAATCCGGGAAATTACCGGTCCGCATGGGAGACTTGGTTCGGTGACCATCACGCCGATGAAGCCTGGTCCGTAGAAAAGCTGAAAACCGATATAAATCGGGTGCTGGATATGCCGGTTCAAGAAAAGATGGAAACAGGCTGGGTAAACCGGAATCTGATAAAGGAGCAATTCAACTTCACCCGTACTACAGATATGTTGATGAACGTCTATGCCAACATTCTAAAAAACCGTTATGCCTCCTATGAGGTGGAATGATGTCATCCCATCCGGCAGCAGATAAGCTGATGATAGTCGCTCATCCCGATGATGAAAGCATATTTGGAGGCGGAGCCTTACTCCAGGAGCCAGGCTGGAAAGTGATTTGCTTAACCAACGGAAACAACAAGACCCGCTCCCGTGAATTCCGGAGCGCAATGATGTCCGTTAACGCGGAGTGTGAAATATGGGATTTCCCCGATGAACATGATGGGGAGTTTGATGAAGAGGAAGTGAAAGACGCTTTAAGGGACCATCTGGATAGCGGTCAATTCCATAAAGTTGTCACTCATAATCTGCACGGGGAATACGGCCATAGTCAGCACCGGTCGCTATCCCGTATTTTACACAGCATGAAATTGGATCATCTATATGTATTTGAAACCGAGGATGATCCGCTTCCCTTTCATATCTTGCAAAAAAAGCTCGAATTATTGCAGCACTATAAAAGTCAAATGTTTGTAATTGAGCAGCTGATGCCCTATATCGTGAATGAGACTTTAATTTGGGTTGACCCGTGGGAATCTTGAGCTTCCATAGACGATTTATAAGCAGAGGTGAGTTACGGTGATCATTGTTCAGATCGCTCCGAACATCATTCCTCTTCCCGGCAGCGGAGGTCTCGAAAGGGTCGTTTACAATTTATCGGATGCGCTTGTTGAAATGGGGCATGAGGTCTATCTGTATGCTCTCGCAGGAAGCCGGAGCCGTGCTGTTGTGATTCCGTATGGCCACCGTTATGAAACGGACAGCATCAAGGATTTCGTTCTGGATACGATCCCGGACAATGCGGATATCATACATGACCATACGCATGATCTCCTGTTCGGGCAAGAAGACCTGGACATTCCGGTTGTCTCTACGATTCATACGGAATGGTCGCTTCATGTCCCGGCAAAGCATCCTGTATATGTGAGCCGCACAAAGCTTATACAGTCTCCTAACCGGCATAAAGGATTTTTTGTGCACAATGGAATCGACCTAAGCGAGTATGATTATAGCAAGCACAAAGAAGATTATTTGCTGTTTCTGGGACGGATTGATCCGGAAAAAGGCGTGGAAACGGCGATTGATGTGGCCGAAATGACAGGAATAAGAACGATAATAGCGGGTCCTGCATGGGACGGAGATCTGTTCAATCAGATCCTCCCGCGAATTAATAATAATCCCAATATTGAATATGTAAATGAAGTTCACGGAAAAGAAAAACAGGATTTGCTGAAGCATGCCAAATGGCTCCTGTTTCCGACGGCTTGCGAGGAGCAATTCGGACTGGTGATGATTGAAGCGATGGCGTGCGGAACGCCTGTGGCCGCATTCCCAAGAGGGGCTGTACCGGAAGTATTGTCCGGATTCCCGCAATTTCTGTGCGAAAGCACGGAGGATATGGCGAGGATGGTTATGAGCGATGCATCCGTTCATCCCAAGAAGCTTCGTCAATATGTCGCCAGACGTTTTACGAAAGAAAAGATGGCAGAACGTTACTTGAAAATCTACGAGAAGGTAATTGAGCAGGGGCAATAATTATGTAAACTGGACAGCTAAACAACGTAACATGCACCCGTTTCCCGGAAGCTGTCCGGGGAACGGGTGTTTTTTAGAGAGTCACCACAACTAACCATTATACAAGAGAATCTCACAATGGCCCATTAACAAAAGACCAGACATCAGCGATAGCTATTTCTCTCATCCGCGGTGATAGGAGTGCCATCTATGTGATAGTCATAGCTCCAGGGGATCTGGGAAAACTCCTCTTTCCCCATAACCCACAGTTCTTCCTGAAAAAGCCGGATCAGCTCATACAGCGCATACGAATGATCGGGAAACCATATCCCCAAATGGTACTGCAGAGCCCTGTTTAATCCGGAATAGTGAAAGCAGACGAATGGAAGGCCGCCTTCAAGCCAATACCGCCCTTCCCCGGCCGAAATGATCTTCCGGCTGGACTCGTGCAGATTCCAGTAGGCGACATTGTACCCCGGGTGATCCCATACGGTAACGTTAAAGAAAGCCGGCGCGAGATCGATCCATTTCTGATCACAATAAAAGGGTGCTTCGTAAAACCCGTAGTGGTACAGCCGCTGTCCCCACCATTCCAGAAAACGCATGGTTTCCTCCGACCGCCGAAGCGCCATCATGCCGGCGTTAAAGACGCCCACCCATAAATAGCTCCACGGATCTCCGCACGGCTCGAGCAGGTGAGGAAACAGCAGGATTTTATGGTGTTCCATGGCAAACAGCAGATCGTCGAATGGAGCGTAAGGGATAACGTCCGTATCCATGAATACGATGTTGAGTTCATCCGGATACCGGTCAAACAGAAAATGGAGAAAAGCCGGTTTAATGGAGGTTACCGCTTCATAAAGTCTGTATATTAGAATATTGGTTTCAAATTCGGGGATTCCCATATCCTTGGCCAGAATGACTTCGTCGAACCATGGAACGCTAAGCGCTGCCGGATGCATCGACCTCTCCAACAGACATATGACAACCCGGGCATATGGCATTTGAATTTTTGCCATTCTTGCCATCACCATAGCCTCATGCAGATTGTCTGCACAAGTCACCGAGCAGATGATCATGACAGATCCTCCTCTCCATTCGGTAATCAAAAATGACTTTCATTTGAGAGTGTGAAGGGATTAACATCCATTGAACGGTTTTTTTTGGCCTCCCGGTAGCGTAACCGGGTCTCATCCGATATTTTCTCCCCGCTGTAGAAGAAGTCATAACTCCAGGAGAAAGGTGAATGCCAGGGAAGCAACGCTTCCAGATCCTGCTTGTAGTTCTTCCACATTTGTGCATAAACCCAGTTGTCCGGAATGAAGGCGTTCATACAACTGTCCAGCAGCCCGGCCGTATTGTTGAAGTTCACGCAGTGAAGCAGAGTCCAGTCGGTCAAATAATACTGATCCTCTACCCAGTAGAGTTCTCTGCAGCGTTCATGCAGGTTCCAGAATGCCAGGTTGTAGCCGGGATGATGAAGAATTCCTGTATGATAAAAAGTGGGAACGAAGTTCAGATAAGGCTGGTCGATATACAGCCCTTTCGGCTGTCCGTAAAAATCACCTGAAGTCATCTTCACCCACCAGTCCGCAAAATGACGACCCTCGTCGCTATTTCTAACGCCAACCAGTGCGCTGTTAAAGGTCCCGTCCTGCAGCGTCCCAATCTCGCGGGAGCAATCCCAAGGGTCAGAGGGCTCAAGATGATGGGGAGTCAGCACAACATCATAATAGGTAAGCATGGCCCATATTTCACTGAACGGCTTGAATGCAACCATCTCCGGATCGAGATATACAATCTGCTCCTCCTCCGGAAAGGCTTTGAGCAGATAGCTTAACAGTTGTCCTTTCATCGCCGTGGCGCATTGGAGGGAGTTAAACTTAAACATATACCCTTCAAAATCGTGGAACCCGATATAAGCCGAAATATCCTTGGCCGTAAAAATCCAGTCAATATCTGGAAGCGGTTCTACCGGGTATCGTTCCACTAGGCAGACTACTATGGTTGTCTCAGGCATAATCCGCTTTACAGAAGCCGCCATCAGCCTCGCTTGAGGTAATCCTGAAGCATTGACTACCGTTCCGATAATCATATTGGACGAGCCTCCTTGTTCTGGGATCCTATTGATATAGCAGATACTATATTCTATGAACAACGGAGCTAATGGCTTGTGCAGATGTACAGCATAATCCGCTGATATATCCTATAGACACCCATGTCGAATGTGGAAGTGGGGGGATTTCCCAAACGAGTTCGAGGTAGCAGAGAATTGGTGGGAGGCACTTAAGGCAGGGATATCTTTTTTGAGCCAGTTAATTCTCTCCTTTGCCAGTCAGCGGTCATCTTTACTCCCACTTTGAATGGCACATTAGTTTTATACCCAGTGTCTGTATATAAATTTTTATTATAAAGATCTTGCTTAGTCATATAAACTCCATTATAAATATGTTTTCCAAAACCTAGAGTGAGATTGGGATTTACGACATCTTTTAATTCCTCTAAATACTCTTTCAAAGGTATAACCCTCTCACTTCCAATTATATAATCATTATAACTAATTCCCCTCTCTGCAATAATCCTATAGGCTCTTACAGCGTCAGTGATATAGATAAAATTATATAAATGCTCACCTTTTGTTAAGGTCGGTTCCTCGCCATTGATTAGCTTTTGTATGACACTGTTTATTAATCGACTTGAGGTTTCACCAACACCATAAGTATTGGTAAGAAGCGGCCAAAAAAAGTCTATCTTAGCTTTATTTGCTTTTAACTTACAATAAAAATGGCTTGCCAATTTTGCTGTTTTATATGCGTTTCCCTGATTAGTAACCTCTTGGCTTTTCTGCATTTCAACTAAACATTCTTTTTCCTGGATACTTCCAGCTCCTATGAAACGTGTGCAGTTTGTTTTATTTGCTAATTCCATAGCATCGAGAGCGTACTCAGTATTTCTTAGTTGCACAATATAATTAGATTGATTTTCACCGTAGACTCCTTCCCAACCCAGATGAAAAAAATAATCATAGTTTTCATTAATATTTTTTCCAGCATTTTTCAGATCAGATAAGTCACATTCTAAAATCTTTACATCACTTAAATTTTCTAATCTGTATCTATTATTTGAATTAGGTCTAATAATCGCCAATACTTTATATCCGTTATTTATTAATTCTTTTACAAGATAACTCCCTATAAAACCAGTTGCACCCGTAACAATAGCTTTCTTCACAAAAGATCGCCTCCCACACTTTGAAACATCTTGGGAGAGAGTTTATTCTCGAGCTCTCTCCATTTTTCCCTCGCAAGATAATTCGTTAATGAACTACCAATAAATCCATTTGCTCCTGTGATTATTACTTTATGCACTTCATTCACCCCTTCATAGTGAGATACTATAATCTATGAACAGGTGAACTAACAGCTTGTGCAGATGGACAGCTTCATCCGCTGATATATTTATATAAAAGAAAGGCCCATAAACAAGAAAGCAAAGGGAATGTGAGGCTCATCCGAAACGGCCGGCCACGACCTCTTTTTCCCGTTCTCCAAAATGTCGAGATTGTGGTAGATCTTGCTCTTCTCGATCTTGAGATCGACTTCCTTGATCACATCGTCTGTCTCCGGGCACAGGAAGAACCAGCAGCCTTGTGTGGCTGCTGGTTCTTCCTTTCTGAGCTATCGGTCTCGGAGTAGGTTTAAGCTTTTGTCACGGTCAACATCTTACATGCTTGCGTTTAAAACCAACCTGCCCTTTGTCGACAGCCTTTTGAATATTTTCGTAAGCGTGAAGAAATTTGCTTTTTGCCTTATCCTTATTGACTTCTACTGGGCCTACAGTCCTTGCGGTCTCACACGCTTTATCATGAAGAGGCACATAGGATACCGCCACTGTGTATAAAAAGTTGTTCATTGCGTATTTAGTGCGTTCTGGTGAATCATGAATCGTATTTTTCACGATCTCAAGCATACCGGCAATTTTGCTTTCGGAAAATTCATCATCCGGTCGATTGCCGAGCAGCCAGCAGTAACAGCTCCAGCCCGCTGACATTCTCAGCTCTTCACCGCTCGCGATCCATTTATCGGCAACCTCTTGTGCAATATCCGCTTCTGCCAAGGTTACTGCAACTACATAATCAGACAGCATATAAAAATAAGCCGCATCCATCCAGCGGTCAAAATCGGCTTCCGTCATTGCTTTGGGGTCAGCTATAATGCCGGCAAAATACATGGCGTCGTAGTTCCCCGTCGCGTAAAGCTGCTCAGCTAGAGGCTGATTTATTTTGGTTTTCTTGAAGATAGGTTTCATTGCGCCGGTAGCCACGCCAAAAAGCGGTTCGTGCGCGCCGTTCGAGCTGTATATTTTCTTGGTTCGTTCCTTGCCGAGCGCTTCAAGCTCCTGCATGACCATTTCTACATTCATTGTTTAACACTTCCTTTTTTCGAAGTAGTACAGGATAAAGAAAGTGTACTGTACGGATTTCCCTGTCGCAAGCTCAGTATCCCTTCAGACTACCTGATCTTACTGGTTCTTATTCAAAAAACGAGACATCCCCGGCCGTAGAACGGCAGCAAGACGCCCCATATTGTTCGAAGTCAACACAGCTTCAACGCTCCGCTTAACATTTTCAGCGCAGGATGAATCGAGCATTCCCTCGTATTCGTCCCGGTCATCCTTGAAAAAGCTGCGCTGCATCAATATTTTGACAGCCTGAATATCGGCCGTATAACATTGCGAAGCCAATAAGCAAATACGGTCGCTCCGGTCCACGAGCTGCGCTTATTCTGGAGGTATTGATCGTTGATAATATAAGTCCGAGTGGAAGAAGGGCTCTTCAGACCGAACTTTTCCCACTTCGCCGGGTCATTCGAACCTCCGAGCCTTACAAGCATATTCGCCGACTCACTATTGATTTTAGCCGGAATTTGCTCGTAGGCTTGAGTGATTTGCGCATGAAATTCGTCGATTGGATTGCGGCTGGCAAGGCTCTCCAAGTGGATGCCTTCGCGAAGGTAAGAAACGTATGCCAGATGGTCAGCCCAGAACTCGTCGATATAAAAAAGCCGCACCCGCTGCTCCGCAGGGCTCATCGGCTGCTCGCCTTTCAAAATTCCGAGCCGCTCCTCGTATAGAATTCGCCTCTGATCCTCCACCATATCCGAATAACAGTTCAGTTCCTGGTGGATATCGAAGTTTTGGCCCATAATAACGCGCTGAATATGCGTGATTTTGCTGCGGAGCACCGGCTCTTCGAGCGCCTCATCCTGCCTGGGAGCGCGAATCACTTTATTGATGCCGAACCGAAGCAGCAACTCGTCCTCCAAGCTTACGAAAAATACGGAAGCTCCCGGGTCGCCTTGGCGGCCAGAACGCCCGCGCAGTTGGTCGTCGATACGCACACTTTCGTTCACATGTGTACCAATCACATACAACCCGCCCAGCTTGGCGACAACTTCCGCTTGCGCGGGGTCCCCGCCGCCGAGCCGAATGTCGACGCCGCGTCCCGCCATATTCGTAGACACCGTCACGGCGCCGATTTCTCCGCTTTGGCGATGATTTCGGCTTCTTCTGCGTCGTTTTTCGCATTCAGAACATGGCAAGGCACGCCGGCAACCGCTAGCGTCTCCGCTAACATGTCAGACTCCTCGACGCTTGACGTACCAATAAGAATGGGGCGTCCCACCCTATGGACGGACGAGATTTCTTGTACAAGCGCCTTATATTTGGCTTCTTTATGGGTATAAATCCGGTGCGGATGGTCGATCCGTATGTTTGGCTGGTTCGGCGGAATTTGCAGCACCTGCAGCGCATAAATATTTTCGAATTCCATTGCAGAAGCGTATGCAGTAGCCGTCATTCCACAAATCCTCGGATACAGGCTGATGAAGTGTTGAAGGGTAATCGTCCCGAGAATTTTCCCGCCAGCGTTCCACTGCAGCCCTTCTTTGGCCGAAAGCGCGGCTTGCAGCCCGTCCGGCAAATACCTGTTCTCGGCCACGCGGCCGGTATATTCTTCGATCAGTTCGATTTTACCGTCCCGGACGATGTAATCGACGTCTTTTTGTAATAACGATTCCACATGCAGCGCGCAATTCAATGACGTTAACAAGTAACTATTATGGCTATCGTACAAATTGCCGCATCCCAGCAGCAACTCCGCTTTCGCAGCTCCTGCTTCATTCAAGTAAACGTTCCGCTGGAACTCGTCGAAGTCGTAATGCTCTGCTTGATTGAGCTGCCGAGCCACTTCTGCGAAAAGTATGCCGTCGCTCTTGGAAGAGCCCGACTCGCCGCTGATGACTAGCGGCACCCGCGCTTCGTCGAGAAGCAGTGAATCCGCTTCGTCGACAATGACGTAGTGGAAAGGACGATGTACGGTATCGGCTTCGCCCAGTGCGATTGTGTCGCGCAAATAATCGAATCCCGATTCTTTAGCCGTAACATAGGTTATATCTTTGGCGTATGCTTCCCGTTTCTCGAACAGGCTCATGCCCGCTTGAACCGAGTTTACCGTTAACCCAAGGAAACGATAGATCGGGCCCATCCACTCCGCATCCCGCTTGGCCAAATAATCGTTAAAAGTCAGCACATGAACGCCTTCGCCGGTCAGCGCATTTAGATAAGCAGGCATAACAGCAGAGAGCGTTTTTCCTTCACCGGTATGCTGCTCGATCAAAAAGCTCTCATGCAGAGCGATGGCTGCCATGATCTGGACATCATAAGGCTGTAATCCGAGCTTTCTCTTCGCTGTCTCGCAGACTAACGCATAAGCATCGACAAGCAGCGCATCCAAAGGCGTGCCCGATTTTGCTTCTTTTTGCAGCCGGAGGGATTCCGCTTGAAGCTGCTCATCGTCCCATGCTTCCAAATTCCGTTTCCGGATGAGCTCCGTTTTGTCCCGATAGACCTTCAGCTTATTCTGGGTATCTAGGTCTTTGAATTTTTGCATCAACTTGACAGCTAAATTCATCGGAATTTGATCCCTCCTCGGTAGAAATACGCGATTCTATAGTGGCTAAAGTATAATCAAACTCTATAACAATAGCAAATTTTGGAATAAAGAATGTCGTTGTGCTGTGTTTTGCTGTCTATCGAACTATCGTTTTCGTTAGCTGAACAGTATACGGTCAAGTCAAGGTATTAGATATATCCTCTAAAAAAGAGACCCGCCGACTAGGCAGGTCTCCTTCTGTTCCCTATCGCTTCGCCTTATAAAACTCATGATACAGCTTCATAAGCGCCCTTTTCTCAATCCGCGACACATAGCTGCGGCTGATGCCCAGCTCCTTGGCGATTTCGCGCTGCGTCCGCTCCTCGCCCCCGGTGTCCAGTCCGAAACGGCCGACCACCACCTCTTTTTCCCGATCGTCTAGAATGTCGAGATTGCGGTAGATCTTGCTCTTCTCGATCTTCAGGTCCACTTCCTTGATGACATCGTCCGTATCCGAGCCCAGAATATCAATCAAGGTAATTTCGTTGCCTTCTTTATCCGTACCGATGGGGTCGTGCAGTGACACGTCCTTGCGCGTTTTTTTGAGTGAGCGCAGATGCATCAGAATTTCGTTTTCAATACAGCGGGCGGCAAAGGTCGCGAGCTTCGTACCTTTGTTCGGGCGATAGCTTTCAATCGCCTTGATCAGTCCGATCGTCCCAATGGAGATTAGATCCTCCATGTCTTCGCCTGTATTGTCGAATTTTTTTACTATATGGGCGACCAGCCTCAAGTTATGTTCAATCAGCAAATTCCTTGCCTTGGCATCTCCCTCGGCCATCATTCCCAAGTATTTGCTTTCTTCCTGCTCAGTCAAAGGTTGGGGAAACGCATTGTTCCTTACATAAGATACCAGAAGCGACAGTTCCTTGATCAACAGTGCAATGGTGCTAAGAAATCCGGGCACTTTGGCGACACCTCCCGCACATGTACAATGAAACCGGTCAGTCATTCCTACGGGTTCACGGTCACTTCATTGTATGTGGGTGAATGCCTAGAAGTGCATGTACGCGGGAAATAGAAACACGAAATAAATTTACTTCCGACATCGATTATTCGGAGCGGTATAGCTGGCCGCATGCCGCGTTAATGTCCGATCCGAATTGAGTTCGAACCGTGACGCTGATACCCTTTTGAATTCAAGATCCGAACAAACGCTTTAATCTGATTAGGATCAGATTGCCGATAGCTGTCTGGCGTAACTTCAGTCGAGATGTATAAACTTTATTCAAAATAGACATTTTATATACTTATTGTTTACTTTGTTTTATTCCAGTGATATAATCTGATCAGGTTAAGATGAAGAAGTGGTCAATGAGGTTAAAGAAAGCGGAATCCTATCGTTGACACTGTTTTAATCAAAGTAGTATGGGCAATTCACAGGATCCTGTTCAACAAGCGTTAAATGCCATGGCGTAATTGTATTGATATTGATTTCACGCGAAGAAAGAAGGCAAATGGACATGGAATTGAATTTAAAAGGCAAACGGGCACTTATTACAGGTTCGAGCAATGGTCTTGGAATGGCAATGGTAAAAATGCTGGGAGCTGAAGGAGCAACTGTTATTGTACATGGACGCGATGAAGCGCGCACTCGCGCTGTAGCAGAGTCCATCAAATCCAATGGTGGAACTGCGACGATTGCACTCGGTGATCTAACTACTGATGAAGGAGCAGATGCAGTTGCTGCTGCTGCGTTGGCCGATGGTCCAGTAGACATTCTCGTCAACAACGCTGGCTTCTATCGTCATTTCTCCTGGATGGAAGCTACAGCCGACGAATGGGCTGATACCTATAACGTTAATGTCATTTCTGGTGTGCGTATGATTCAACGCTTGGTTCCAAAAATGCGTGAACAGAACTGGGGTCGTATCATTACGATCGGTGGGGGGCTTGCTCTGCAACCAATGAATACCCACCCTCAATACAACGCAACCCTAGCTGCCCGCCATAATCTTGCTGTATCTTTGGCACGTGAGTTGAAGGGCACGAGAATTACTTCCAACATTGTTTCGCCAGGAGCAATCCTTGTGGATGCGGTTAAGGATTTGGTTGAGCACATTGGACCTTCTCGGGGTTGGGGCCAAACCTGGGATGAGATTATGCCTAATGCGGTTAACGAACTTATTCCTAATGACCGGGGACGCTTCGGCTACCCTGATGAAATTGCAGCGGCTGTAGCCTATCTTTGTAGCGAATATGCAGAATATGTAAGCGGGGCAACCATTCGCGTTGACGGTGGTTTGATTCGAGGAGCATTCTAAGAACCCAACACACTAAATTAGCAAAATACGAGTTACATGTGCAAAGCACTAATTAAATCAAATGGAGTTGAATATATCATGTCTAAGGTTTGGCTTATTACCGGGAGTTCCCGGGGTTTTGGCAAGGAGCTTGTGAAAGCGGTGCTGGCAGGCGGGGATCAAGTTATAGCCACAGCACGCAACTCAAAACAGTTAGACTACCTTTTGGAGGAATACGGGGATCAAGTTCGTACGTTCTCTTTAGATGTTACTGATGCTAAGGCTGCTCTTTCGGCGGTTAAATTGGCCGTTGACTCGTTCGGGAGACTAGATGTGGTTGTGAACAATGCCGGCTACGCGAATAGTGCTCCCATTGAAGAAATGACCGATGAGGATTTTCGTGCACAAATCGAGACTAACTTATTCGGTGTCGTAAATGTGACCAAGGCAGCACTACCTGTGTTGCGCAAGCAACGTTCCGGTCATTTTGTTCAGTTCTCCTCCGTAGGTGGACGAGTTGGTGGTACACCTGGCATGGGGGCTTACCAGACTGCAAAATATGCAGTCGAAGGCTTTTCAGAAGTATTAAGCAATGAAGTCCAGCCCTTCGGTGTCAAGGTCACAATTATTGAGCCGGGGGCATTTCGAACCGACTGGCAAGGGGCATCTATGAACATGGCGGAGATGAGTGAAGATTACCTTCAAACCGTTGGTCAAATGCACCAGTTCCGCCTTGCCACGGAAGGTAAACAACCAGGAGACCCGGCACGGGCAGCCAAGATCATCATGGATATCGTTAACTTGGAAGATCCACCGCTTCGTCTACTTCTCGGTGCCGGGGCTGTTGAAGCTGCAGAGAAATCATCAAGATCGCGTGCAGAAGAAGTGGATACATGGGCTGAAGTAAGTCGTTCTGCTGATTTTCCGATAGAAACAGACTAAGCAGGCTGAAACATAGGATTTACCGAACCCCTTAGTTTAGACCACTGACGGAAATGACGCCACGATTTATGGTGCTTCCATTCGGTTAGCGGTCTCTTCTTTTCCCAATTTTTCCAATAAAAAGAAAGCCTCGTTCCAAATGAACAAGACTTTGAGACTTTTATATATTCTGATTTATAAAGCACGATTGAATTTCTCGACAATATGTTCAATGACGGGGTGAATCCGTGAGTCGTCCACTAAGGACATCTTTTCCGGTTTGAACAATTGAATTTTTTTAAAATGATAATAATCATTGAGGACTTGTTGAATGGTCATTTGGTTATAAAGCAAATACTTCACATTCATGATTTCCCGGAGCAAAATATCGTCTTGAAGTAAAATGAACTTCTCGTTAATCGGATTAAAAATCCCCTTGTTCTTCCCATCTTGATAAAACTTAAGGGTCTGCTGTTCCTTTTTATTCAACGCAGACTTCAAAACATCGTACATTTCCGGAAATACCATTTGTAAATCCTTCAGAAACACATCAGATATTTTGCCAACTAACGTTACCGATTGTTCAAACAATTGCTGAAACCAAACCCCGAACGATCGATCGTCATCCTCATTGGTACGATCCTCTAGCCGTTCTATATAGTCAACAAAAATGCGAACGACGCCCTCGATGATTTCTTCTTTTGAAGAAAAATTCTTGTACATCGTTGCCCTGCTAACATCCATAAACTTTGCAATATCGTCCATCCTCATTTGTTGAAACCCGTCCTTCATGAGGAACGGAATCAGTTTTTTCAGCAGCTTGTTTTTTGCTTTATCTTGCTGATGCTCCATTGACATTACGCTC